>JBATRI010000138.1:0-2761 GCA_049292515.1 Geminicoccaceae bacterium | reverse complement strand
CTCATCCGGAGCGAAGCCCCCAACGGCGGCTTCTTGGGAACCGATGAAATAGCGCTTGTTCTGCACACCTCGGGCACCACCTCGCGGCCCAAGATCGTGCCGCTGCTGCAGCGTAACCTCGCCGCTTCCGCCCGCCACATCCGCACCACCCTGGCGCTGACGCCGGAGGATCGCTGCCTCAACATCATGCCCCTGTTCCACATCCACGGCCTGATCGCGGCGGTGCTGTCCTCGCTGTCGGCCGGGGCCTCGATCTACTGCACCCCAGGCTTCAACGCCTTGCGCTTCTTCCACTGGCTGGGCGACGCCAGGCCCAGCTGGTACACGGCCGTCCCCACCATGCACCAGGCGATCCTGGCCCGGGCCGAGCGCAACCCCGAGGCCGTGGCGGCGGCCGGGCTGCGCCTGATCCGCTCCAGCTCGGCCTCCCTCCCGCCGCAAGTGATGCAGGCGCTGGAGGCCACGTTCGAAGCACCCGTGATCGAGAGCTACGGCATGACCGAGGCCACCCACCAGATGGCCTCGAGCCCGCTGCCGCCCGCACCGCGCAAGCCGGGCTCGGTCGGGATCGCGGCCGGGCCGCTGCTCCGGGTCGCAGGCGAGGACGGCCGGTTCCTGCCCCTGGGCCATGAGGGCGAGGTCGTCATCTCCGGCCCCAACGTGACCCCCGGCTACGAGGCCAACCCCGAGGCCAACGCGAAGGCCTTCTTCGAGGCCGACGGCCGGCGGTGGTTCCGCACCGGCGACCAGGGGCTGCTCGACCCCGAGGGCTACCTGCGGATCACCGGCCGGCTGAAGGAGATCATCAACCGCGGCGGCGAGAAGGTGAGCCCGCTCGAGGTCGACGAGGTCCTGATGGACCATCCGGCCGTGGCCCAGGTGGTGACCTTCGCCATGCCGCACGCCAAGCTCGGCGAGGAGGTGGCGGCGGCCGTGGTGCTGCGCGAGGGGCTGAGTGCCGACGAGCCCGAGATCCGCGCCTTCGCCGCGGTCCGCCTCGCCGACTTCAAGGTGCCGCGGCGGGTGGTGATCCTGGCCGAGATCCCCAAAGGTGCCACCGGCAAGCTGCAGCGGATCGGCCTCGCCCAGAAGCTGGGGCTGGGCGAGTGAGGATCGCGATCTACGGTGCGGGGGCCATCGGCGGCCTGCTGGGTGCCAGGCTCGCCCACGCCGGCGCCGAGGTCGGGCTGGTCGCCCGCGGGCCGCATCTGGCGGCGATCCGGGCCCATGGCCTGCGCCTGCGCTCGGCCGGGGAGAGCTTCACCGTCCGGCCCACGGCCACCGCCGATGCGGCCGAGCTCGGCCCGCAGGACTACGTCATCGTGGCCCTGAAGGCGCACCAGGTGCCGGGGGTGGTGCCGGCGATGCAGCCGCTGCTGGGGCCGGAGACGGCCGTGGTGATGGCGGTCAACGGGGTGCCCTGGTGGTACTTCCACGGCCTCGCCGGCCGCTGGGAAGGCCGGCGCATCCCCAGCGTCGACCCCGGCGACGCGCAGTGGCGCGGCATCGGCCCCGAGCGCGTCATCGGCTGCGTCGTCTACCCGGCAGCCGAGGTGCCGGAGCCCGGCGTGATCGAGCTGGTCGAGGGCGACCGGTTCTCCGTGGGCGAGCCCTCCGGAGCGCGCACGCCGCGGCTCGAGGCGCTGAGCCAGGCGCTGATCGGCGCCGGCTTCAAGGCCCCGATCCGGCCCAAGATCCGCGACGAGATCTGGGTCAAGCTGTGGGGCAACCTGTCCTTCAACCCGATCAGCGCCCTCACCCACGCCACGCTCGACGTGATCTGCACCGACCCCGGCACCCGTGCCCTGGCCCGCGCCATGATGGTGGAAGCGCAGGCCATCGCCGAGAAGCTGGGTGTGCGCTTCCCCATCACGGTCGACAAGCGCCTCGACGGCGGTGCCGCGGTCGGCGCCCACAAGACCTCGATGCTGCAGGACCTGGAGCGCGGCCGGCCCATGGAGATCGACGCGCTGGTGACCGCGGTGGCCGAGATGGGCCGCCTGGTCGAGGTCCCCACCCCGGCGATCGACGCGGTCCTGGCGCTGGTCCGGCTACGGGCGCGGATGGCCGGCTGCTACGGCTGAGCCCGGGCCGCCTCCCTGCACCGCTTCTGGATCTCCCGGCCGCCCAGCCAGTTGAGCGCCGCGGCGTCGATCCGGACGCCCTTGAGCACGTCGCGCAGGCGCACGAGGTCGACGGACCCCTGATAGGCCGGCCATTTCGGCCATTTGACCGCACAGATCGCCTCGGCGAGATCCAGCTCCTCGGGCAGGCGCGGGGCCTGGCGGTCGAGCAGCCGGGCGATCCGGGTCTTGAGGTCGGGCGTGGACTCGATGGCGGGCTCGGGTTCGGGCGTGCACGCCGGCGACAGCTCCAGCACCGGTGCGTCATCCTCGTCCAGCGGCCCCATGTCGGCGTCGAACAGATGGCGCGGCACGGGCGGGCGGTAGTAGCCCAGATACTCGCCGCGGGCCCAGGGCGGGTTGTCCCTGGTGACGTGCAGGATGTCGGCTTTGTAGCTCTCGGGCAGGTCCATCGGCGGGAAGTGCGGCTTGGGCTGCTTGGCGAACCATTCCTCGTAGGCGACGGCGTCGTCGCCGACCACGAACTGCTCGATCCCCTTGAGCGGCGCTCCCATGATCATCTCGCGCATGATCTCGTGCTCGACCGTGCCGAGCAGCGCGCGGCGTAAGGATTCGTCGCTGGGGTCGGCTTCCACCACCGGGCAGCGGGCGAGCCAGGCGTCGGGGTCTTCGGGGGC
>JBATRI010000137.1:0-20431 GCA_049292515.1 Geminicoccaceae bacterium | reverse complement strand
TCCTCGGGCAGCAGGCCGAAGGCGTCGGCGCGCGGGCAGCGGTGGGCTGAGGGTTCGGGCATGGCGGGGTATCCGGCAGCTGGGGCGGCTGCGCGGCATGGTAACAGATCAAGGAATATATTCCAATACCGGGTTAACCGGGCGTTCGGGATATTGGTGCAGACTGGCGAAGCCTGGATCAGGTGCGGCGCCCCGGGCGGGTGGGGGCAGTTCCTTGCCGGCCGCAGGCCGGGGCGGGTGGGGTGGTCGGTCGGGCTGGGGGTGGCAGCGTGGAAGAGGCATGGGCCGCGAAGCATGCGCGGGGCGCGCTGCTGCTCGATAGCTGCGCCTACCGGTGGCTCGCCGATGGCGAGCGCGCTGCGCCATGGGATACGGGACGTGATCGGCTGGGCGCGGTCGACGTCTCGGCGATCAACGCGGGAGATGCGGAAAGGCGACCCGGTTCGGCAGACGATGCGAGCCTCGTCGACCTGGCGGACGGCTGCAAGGCCATGGTCGCCAACAAGGCGAGCCTACGCGGCTCACTCGAGGGCAGGAACGGGGCGAAGGCGCTCGCGGTCCGCAAGGCGCGCTGACTGGGCGGCGCTCGTCTACCTTGTCCGCCCGGTGTCACGCAGGCAAGGAATCGGCAATCGTGCCAAGCTCGGTTGACGGTTAGCCGGATCGCCGAGGCTGCGGCTCGATCCGCCGGCACACGGTCTTGAGGTAGACCGGCTCGCCCGGCGCCGCTTGCGGCTCGCGTGCGATCAGCTCCTGCCAGCCCTGGGTGCAGCCGAGCTCGTTGGCGACCGGCGTCGAGCGCATCTCGACGGCCGTCGCCTCCACGCACCGCTCGGGCGGCAGGGAGGCGAGGCAGACCAGGAGGATGGCGGCGAACTCGGGCAGGGCGGTCGCTCCTTGGTCGGGCGGGCACATTCCCTTCCCGCGAGATGGGACCCGGCCGGCAAGCGTCAAGCGCCGGTCTCCACGCATCGACCGGCGCGGAGACCGGCTGCTTCCGTCCGGAGGCGATCGCAGCTATGTTCGTTGCATGGACGGCACCAGCGAGGATCTCTACGAGCGCGATTTCTACGCCTGGACCCGACGGTTCGGTGAAGGTGAGACCGCAGCGCTGCTGCCTAGGAGGAATCCCTACGCGCTAGTAGAGGTCATCCGGGACTAATGGCCGGAGCGGCGTTAACCTTTGGGAATGGTGACCCATGACCGCCCTGCCGCCGGTGGCAGCCCTGGCAAGGATCCGGACATGAGCAGGATCGGCTACCCCCTCAAGCTGCCGCGCTCGATCAAGACGGCGGCCGAGCGTCTGGCCCGCGAGGACGGCGTCTCGCTCAACCAGTGGATCGCCGCGGCCGTGGCGGAGAAGGTCGGGTCGGTCGAGGCGGCAGCGGTGTTCCTGCGGCAGCGGGCGGGCGATGCGACCGCCGCCGATCTGCTACGGGTGCTGGAATCAGCGCCGGATGTCCCGCCGGCTGCGGTGGATCGGGTCGATGGGGCGGTTTCGTAGCGTATGGGCAGCACAGTATGCGTCATCACTAGGGCGTTGCTCCCAGGCCTAGGGGGCGCTGAATTGATCAGAAATGGTTCATGCCTGTAAGGTTTGTGCCTTGGACAAGCCCAATAGCCTGTGCCTGAAGAAACACGTTCATCCGGGGCGCTTCGTGCGCAATGTTATGATCGAGCCTCTGGGCCTCACCGTCACCGCGGCGGCGCGGCGGTCGGCATCTCGTGCATCGCGCTGTCGCGTTTCTTGGACGAGCAGGTGGCGCTGTCGCACGAGATGGCGATCCGCCTCCACAAGGCGTTCGGGGCCGACATGGAGGTCCTAATTCGGATGCAGGGCAGCTACGACATCGCCGAGGCCCGACAGCAGCAGGCCGAGATCAGCGTCGCCCGCAATGAGGCCAAAGGCCGTGATCCGCGGCTTGGGCTCAGTGAAAGGAAGTGGCAATTGTACCAAGTTCGGCTTTCTACCAGTGAGATACGTGATGAGTGATGTCGATGAATACCTTGAACTTTCAGAAGACCCTGAAATGGCTTTTGTTGAATACGAAGGGCGACGTCGAAAAGAGCTTTTTTCCAATATTTCTGATATTCCAACAGATAATTACGGATATATTCGTGATGAGAAGGCATTTTATGTAGCAAAAATCATCGGATTTCATGACGCTCATGATTTTTCGTTCTTAAATGACCCCAATTTGCGAACAGCAGATGACGACTTTGATAACAAGTTTGATGCATTTCTAATGTCTATAACTAAAATAACGACTCAACTCGGAGTCCGCCATGCGAGACGTTTGAAGCCGATTTCCATCACGCTTACACTTACTGAAGACATAAGGCGTCAACTTCATTCTTACATAAATAAGATGAGAGAGGTGTTATCTCCGATAAACTTGCCGGCTAGAAAGAAGGAGGACTTATTTAAAAAAATAAACTTGCTTGCCGATGAAATAGATAGAGATAGGACGAAGGGGGAGGCATATACTGCCTTGGTTATAGAAATTGCCAGTGTGGCTGGCAATGCGGCTCAGGAAATGGAGCCTGTGCGCAGGATTTCTGATTCAATTGGCAATCTATTTGGAAAGGCAAAAAACTTAGCGGACTCGATTCTAGGACTTCCGGGCCCGTCTCAACCCAAGCGGATTGAAGCGCCGAAAAAACAGTTGCCAGCTCCGAAAGCTGCGCCACTCGATGACGGCTTGGATGATGTTCCCTTCTAGAGAAAATCTTCAACCAGAAGAATTTCAAGTAATGCCCGTTGGGGGAACATCGCCTGTTTGTTTCAGTCAACGCAAGCAGCGAGTGATCTGTCGATTGTATCGAACCCGGTAAGGCGTCCCACTACACAGCGACGAGCATCGGGTAGTCGAACTGCTCGCCGGGCTCGGGCAGGTCGGGGCCGCCGTCGCGCTTCTGCTGGGCCTGGATCAGTCGCTGGGCGAGGTCGCGTGCGATCTCGACGGTCTCGTTGATGGTCGGGCCCTGGGCGATCAATCCCTGCACGTCGTGACTGGTCGCGAGGTAGACGCCTTCGGGTAGTCTTTCGATGTGCAGCCTGACGATGCGCTCCAAATCACCTGCTCCGGTCATGAAAGGGACGGGAGAGTAGAATACCGCATCGTCGCCCGGGTTCCCAGCAGACTTGCCGGAGGTGCCCGAGGGGGCACGGCCGCGCGCCCCCGGGCGACCGGCGCTACTTGATGAAGCCCAGGCTCTCCAGCTTGATCAGGATGCGGTGGGCGGCGAGATCGGCGGTGAGCTCGGCGGTGTCGATGCGCAGCTCGGGCTTCTCCGGCGCCTCGTAGGGGTCGGAGATGCCGGTGAACTCCTTGAGGATGCCGGCGCGGGCCTTGGCGTAGAGGCCCTTGCGGTCGCGGCCCTCGCAGACCTCCAGGGAGGTGGCGACGTGGATCTCGAGGAAGCCGCCCGCGGGCTCGATCAGGTCGCGCACCTTGGCGCGGGTGGCGGCGTAGGGCGCGATCGGGGCGCAGATGGCGATGCCGCCGTTCCTGGTGATCTCGCTGGCGACGTAGCCGATGCGCAGGATGTTGAGGTCGCGGTGCTCGCGCGAGAAGCCGAGCTCGCTGGACAGGTGCTTGCGGACATGGTCGCCGTCGAGCAGCGTCACCGGCCGGCCGCCGAGCTCCAGGAGCTTGACCAGGAGCGCGTTGGCGATGGTGGACTTGCCGGAGCCGGAGAGGCCGGTGAAGAAAACGGTGAAGCCCTGGCGGTGGCGCGGCGGGTGGGTGCGGCGCAGCTCCTCGACCACCTCGGGGAAGGAGAACCAGTCGGGGATCTCCAGCCCTTCCTGCAGGCGGCGGCGCAGCTCGGTGCCGGAGAGCGACAGCACCTGCTCGCCGGGCTCGACCTGGTCCTCGGCGACGTACTGCGCGCGGGTCTGCGAATAGGTCAGGTTCGGGAACGGCATCATGCTGATGTCGAGCTCGCCCTCGTGCTGCGCGAACAGCTCCTGGGCAGCGTAGGGGGCGTAGAAGGGCCTGCCGGCGCTGTCGTTGCCGGGGCCGGCATGGTCGCGGCCGACGATCAGATGGGTGCAGCCGTAGTTCTTGCGGATGATGGCGTGCCACAGGGCCTCGCGCGGGCCGGCCATGCGCATCGCCAGCGGCAGGAGGCTCAGCGCCGTGGTCTGCTCGGGGTAGTGCGGCAGCAGCTTCTCGTAGCAGCGCACGCGGGTGAAGTGGTCGACGTCGCCGGGCTTGGTCATGCCGACCACCGGCTGGATCAGGAGGTTGGCCTCGGCGGCCTGGGCGGCGCGGAAGGTCAGCTCCTGATGCGCACGGTGCATGGGGTTCCTGGTCTGGAAGGCGATCACACGGCGCCAGCCCAGCTTCTGGAAGCGGGCGCGCAGTTCCTGGGGCGTGTCGCGCAGATGGCGGAAGTCGTAGTGGGTCGGCGCCTCGATGCCCTGGACCGGGCCGCCCAGATAGACGCTGCCGGCATGGTCGTGCAGGTAGCGCACCCCCGGATGGGCGCGGTCGTCGGCGCCGAACACGGCCAGCGCCTCGGCACGCTTGTCGGGCTGCCAGCGATCCTCGATGGTCATCACCGCGATCAGCACGCCCTCGCGGTCGCGCAGGTCGATGACCTGGCCGAGCTCGAGCCGGTCGGCGAAGGCGGGGGTGACGTCGAGCGTGATCGGGATCGGCCACAGCAGCCCGTTCGCCAGCCGCATGCCGGCCAGGACGGCTTCGTAGTCGGCGCGGCCCTGAAAGCCGTCCAAAGGCGAGAAGCCGCCATTGAGGATCAGCTCCAGATCGCACAGCTGCCGCTCGGTGAGATCCCAGGACGGGCGGCCGCCGGAGCCGCCCTTGGCGGCCTCCGCGGCGTCGGTGTCGAGGTAGAGATCGCGCAGCCGGCCGCCATGCGCATCCTTGAAGGCACCCATGCTCCAATGCTCCTCTGCAGCTCCGAGGCAACGTACCATGCAAAGATGCGCCCCTGGCGTCAACGCGCCGGTCCGGCCCACGGCTTCGACAGCGTGCGCCGGGCGCGCTAGGGTGGCCCGAACCTTGGGCGAGGCTGGCATGGGCGAACGTTACGATGCGGTGATCATCGGCGCCGGCGTGATCGGCGCCAGCGTCGGGCTCGAGCTCGCCCGCAACGGCCGGCGGACGCTCAACATCGATGCGCTGCCGGCCGCAGGCTATGGCTCCACCAGCGCCTCGGCCGCGGTGATCCGCGTCTATTACTCGACGCTGCACGGCACGGCCCTGGCTTACGAAGGCTATCACTACTGGCGCCATTGGGCGGAGCATCTGGGCCTGCCCGCGGGCAGCGACCTCGCGCGCTTCGAGGAGGTCGGCTCGGTCGTGATCAAGACCGTGGAGAATCAGGAGCTGGTGCCGGTCTGCCGGCTGATGGCCGAGCTCGGCATCCCGTTCGAGGACTGGGACGCCGCCCGGCTGCAGCGCGAGCTGCCGTTCTACGACGTGCAGCGCTACGCCCCGCCGCGGCGCCCGGACGACCCGGCCTTCGGCGACAGCGACGGCCGGATCGCAGGTGCTGTGCTGTTCCCGACCTGCGGCTACGTGGCCGACCCGCAGCTGGCGGCGCGCAACCTGCAGCATGCGGCCGAGGCGCGGGGCGGGCGGTTCCGGTTCAATGCCAAGGTGGTGGAGATCCGCCGTGCCGCCGGGCGCGTCTGCGGGATCGCGCTGGCGGATGGGACCGAGATCGACGCGCCGGTCGTGGTCAACGTCGCCGGGCCGCACTCGTCGGTGGTCAACCGGATGGCCGGGGTCGACGGCGAGATGTCGGTCCATACCCGCCCGTTGCGCCAGGAGGTGGCCTATGTCCCCGCACCGGCCGGCGTCGATTTCGGCCGGCGCGGGCTGATCTGCGCCGATGGCGATGTCGGCTGCTACTGGCGCTCGGACGTCGGCAACAAGCTCTTGATCGGCGGGCTGGAGCCGGCCTGCGACCCGCTCGAGTGGACCGATGCCGACGACTGGAACCGGGAGCTGACCGAGCAGTGGACGGCCCAGGTCTACCGTGCGGCGCTGCGCATCCCGACGCTGCCGATCCCCCAGCAGGCGCAGGGGGTGGCCGCCCTCTACGACGTGTCGGACGACTGGATCCCGATCTACGACCGCTCGGGACTGCCGGGCTACTACATGGCGTGCGGCACCAGCGGCAACCAGTTCAAGAACGCGCCGCTCGCCGGCGTGCTGATGGCCGCGCTGATCGGCGCCTGCGAGGCCGGGCACGACCATGATCGCGATCCGGTGAAGGTCACCGGCCGCTACACCGGTTTTCCGATCGATCTGGGTTTTTTCTCGCGCCTGCGCGCCATCAACAGTGAAAGCAGCTTCTCGGTCTTGGGTTGATCAGTCTCCGCGCTTCATTTCGGCAGTACCCGTACAGAACGGTCCTCCCCATAGGTTGGGCGGCGAGTGGTACGGAGCCAGGATTGTGGTATGCTAGGCTGTCGATAAGTGCAAATCGACGATCCAGGCGTTCAACAAGAATTATGTAAATATATCATAGTAAAACTATTCACTTGAATAAATATAGTTATGTAGCCGTTTGGAGGCGAAGCTTGCCGCTCGACGACGCCGCCCACGCCTCCCGACAACCGCTTTTGGAATCGAAACAGATATTGGTCGCCTTGCAGGCGACGGTCCGGTTCAGAGCGTTTTTCCAACCGTAAAACGATCTACGTCGCGATCACTTATAGCAATTGGTGCAATTTGCCGTTACATTAGGTGATGCCGAGCCTACCGACTGACGTCTAAATCAGGGAGCACCGAATGGCCCGCGAGCAGCAAGATCGCGTGTCCGCTGAGCGGCACGCTGTCGTCGTACGAGATGACTACTGGCTGATCGACCGTGGTAACGAGCCGTCGCTGAACGAGTTGCTCGAAGATCCGATCATGGATCTTTTGTGGCGCGCGGATGGACTCGATCCGATCACGGCACGGGCCACGGTCATGGACCTGCAGGCGCTCATGCTGCGCATGGGCTCCAGCCTACCGGAGGAGACTGGCGGCAAGGCGGCGAATTCGCGTTGCCTCTGCGATTTGGCGGCCTGATTCACCGCATCCATCTGCCATAGACATCGATTGAAAGAGGGGCCGCACCGTCTCAGGAAGGTGCGGCCCCTTCCTCGTTGGCCGTCGATCCAGGCCCGATCGACGCGGGCGCCGGCGGGCCCTGCAGGGGGGCAACGTCGCGGACCATGATCGGTGCCGAACTCGGGTGAATTGGGGGTGACGGTTCCGGCGGCAGGCCCTTGCGAGCGAACAGCAGGGTGCCGTCGGTGTCGTGACCGTAGAGATCGTTGCGGAGATTGAGCCTGCCTTCGTCGTCGACAAAGGCAGTGCGGTAATCCAGGAAAATCGGCACCGGCTGGCTCAACGATATCCGACGCGTCTTTTGCATGGCATAGGTGGCGTCCAGACGCTTGGCATCCCAGCCCTGGTCCTGCAGCAGCGCCAGCGCCAGCTCGAAATGCTTCTCCACCCGGATACAGCCATGGCTCAGGCTGCGGTCGCTGCGCCCGAAGGCACCACGTTGCGGCGTGTCGTGCAGGTAGATCGCGTCGTGATTCGGGAACAGGAATTTGATGCGGCCCAAGGCGTTCTCCGGCCCCGGCCGCTGGACCAGACGGTCGAGCAGGGCACCGGTCTCGGCGGCGGTACGCCAGTAGAAGCCGTTCTTAGCCAGATAGCCCGGCCGCTGGCGCTCCTTGTCGACCAGCTCCGGCGTGATGCTGTCGGGCACATACCAGGAGGGATTAAATTCGATGTAGCGGATCCGGTCGTCGAAGATCGGGGTCGGCTTGTCCTTCTCGCCGACGACGACGCGGGAGCGCAGGACGGTCATGCCGTGCTCGACGAGCTTGAGCTCATAGCCGGGAATGTTGACCTCGACATAGCGCTGCAGCCCGGAGCGGTCCTCGACCGGTCGTGCCAGATTGATGCGCACCTGGGCGATCTGCCGGCTCACGGGCTCGTTCAGGGCAGCCAGGGTCCGCGTGCCGACGACCCCGTCCGGGGTCAGGCCGTGACGTCGCTGGAAGCGTCGGACCGCGTCGATCAGCTGCTGATCCATGCTGTCGCCGAGGCGATAGCGTACCGACAGATCGGCCGATTGCACCAGACGCCAGCGCAACGATTCGGGCTCCGGCAGGCGCTTGCGCGGCGGCAGGGCGGGCGAAACATCGACCTCCGGGCTGACGACAGCCACCGGAGAGACCGTCGGCAAGGGCCCCGCTACTGTTGCCACCTCACGCCAGCCACCCAGATCCTGAATCAGCATCAGCTCGAGCTCAGCCAGCGCCAGAGCGTTGGCCCCTACCGGCAGGTCCAGGCGGTGCAGTGCCGTCAGCGCCTCGGTCGTCGGCACGCTGGGGTTGGTGCTACGCCGCGAGAGATAGGCAAGAGCGGCCCGGCTCAACGCGAGATCGGCTTCCGTTCGGGCGGCGGGACTGAGGTCCGCGAACCGCGTGCTCAAGGCCAAGGCATCGACTGCGGCCGGCTCCGACTTCCGCTCCAGAGCCAGCAGAGCGAGCATCGCTCCACGCCGGGCGTCGGCCTCGGGATCGCCGCTCCAAATGAGTTTGGATCCCATCCCGGCATAGATCGCCTGCAATCCGGGGTCGTGTTCCAACACAGAGACGGCCAACGGATCGTCGAGTACGGCAGCCTTGACGGTCGCCACGACGCTGCCTGGCAGGGTTAGCAACGTGGCCAGCACACAGACAATGAAGCGCATGGATTCGATATCTCACGACGACCCGACAAATTTGATGTAGCGAGCTTTGGTCACTACGCAAGGTTAACGCGCCTCATGAAGGTGACGTATCCAGCGAGCGTGACGTACCCGTATGCGTTGGATTTGCACCTTCGGCAGTGAAGGTGCCCCATGCCAGCTATTTCAATCCAGGGTGGGCGCAGTGGCGGAACCGGGCTCGTCTTTTACGGCGCCGTTGGTCGCTGCCGATGCCTATCCGCAGCCCGGTGCGGCGATGCGACCCTGCGTCGTGCTGGCCAGCACCGTGCTGTTGCTGTGGCCCACCCTCCTCAACTGGCATCCGTACCTGTTCTGGGACAGTTATGGCTATTTTCTCCAAGGCAAGGCCTATACGCAGCTACTGCTGGCCTCGCTTGGCCTGGCGCCGGCGCCTGTTGAGACGGGGCAGGGCTGGATCGGGGCCGCGGCGCGGATGCTGGCCAGTGATCCTGCGATCCGTTCGCCCAGCTGGAGCCTGTTGAGCTACGTTCTAGCGGTCAACGGCAGCTTCTGGTTGCTGGCGCTGCTGAATGCGCTGGTGGCTGCGGCCACGGTGGAGCTCGTGCTGGTGCGCCTGTTCGACGTGGCGCCGGCACGACGCCTGGCCATTTTTTCCGGCATGGCGCTGCTGACCTCGTTGCCCTGGTTCGCCAGCTACCTGATGCCGGACCTTTACGCCGGCCTTCTGGTCCTGGCGGCCGGAACGATGGCATTCGCATGGTCAAAACTGCGGCGACTGGAACGTTGGGCAATATCGGCGCTCTATCTATTGACGATCACTTTTCATGGGTCGCACTTGCTGCTGGCCGCAGCACTGGCGCTGGTAGCAGTGCTGCTGCCGGCAGCACGTCATTCCAGGGCGGCGCGCGCCTTACGGCTGATCCTGCCGATCCTGGCGGCGGTGGCGTTTCAGGTGGGAGCGAGCTGGCTGGGTTTCGGCCAACTGACCCTCACGCCCCAGGCGCCACCGTTCCTGCTGGCGCGCTCCTGGGAGGATGGCCCGGCACGGACCTATTTGACCGCAGCCTGTCCCGACGCCGGGTGGACGATCTGCGCCCACCTGGACCGGCTGGCCCCGTCGGCGCAGGAATTCCTGTGGCGGGCGCAGGACAGCTACTGGAGCCTGGATCTGGCCGAGCGGGCCGCCCTGCGCGACGAGGAAGGGCTCATTCTCCGGCAGGCCATCGGCGCCGCGCCGCTGACGCAGGTTTGGGCCTCCATGGGCAACGCTCTGGAGCAGTTCCTTCGCTTCGGCCTCGACGACTTCGTCCTCGGCCGCGGTGCTGCGGTGACGCCCGAGGACTACACGTTCGTCTATCTGCCCCTGGCGCCCGCAGCGGTGTGGGGACTGGGCTATTTCAGCGCCAGCATCCATGTGACGGTATTGTTGGCCCTGGCGATCGTCGTGACCAAGCTGCGGTGCCATCGCTCACCGGCGGCTGATCCGGTGGTCGCCTACTGTCTGCTCGTGCTGGCGGCGCTCGTTCTCAACGCCGCCATCTGCGGTGCCATATCGGGCCCCAATGATCGCTATCAGGCGCGCGTGGTCTGGCTGCTGCCGCTGCTGGCGGCAGGCCTCATGGCGCGTCGCCAAGAACCTCGTGCAACAGTTCCCTGAGGTCCACCAGCTCTGTACGGAGCACCTGCAGCCGGCGGCGCAGCTGCGGCGGCATTGGGCGCACCACCCGAGCCACGGCGGCGGACTGGTCAGCAGCAGGAGCGATTGGCGTCGGCTCATCACCCGAAGTCCGGGTCCGCCGGGTCCGCAGCAGCTTCTGCACACCCCTGATCGTGTAGCCTTCGTCGTAGAGCAAGCTGCGGATCTGGCGCAGCAGATCGACATCCTCGGGCCGGTAATAGCGCCTGCCGCCGCCGCGCTTCAGCGGGCGGATCTGAGCGAACTTGCTTTCCCAGAAGCGCAACACGTGCTGGGCCACGTCGAGCTCTTCCGCGACCTCGCTGATGGTCCGGAACGCTGCCGAGGATTTCTGGGAGCGCGGGGCAGGGTCGGCCGCTGACGAGCCATCGATGGGCTGCAGCAGCGGGACCGTGCTCATCACGGCTCCGTCGGCATGCCGTTGATCCGTTCCTTCAAGACCTGGGAGGCACGAAACACCAGTACCCGACGGGGCGAGATCGGTACTTCCTCGCCCGTCTTCGGATTGCGCCCGACCCGAGGGCCTTTCTGCCGCACCGCAAAGGTCCCGAACGAGGAGATTTTGACGGAGCCGTCCTGCAGGAGCGATTCGGAGATCTCGTCAAGAATGGCGTCGACCAGATCGGCCGACTCGCTGCGTGACAGCCCCACCTGCTGGTAGACAGATTCGGCCAAGTGGGCGCGGGTTACCGTCTTCCCTGCCATGGCGCGCCGCTCTCCGTTGACCTACTGGGGGAACAAAAAGCTAAGCGCAGCAAAGAGTTCCGTCAACAGCTGAGGTACAGCAGTATTGCCGTATTACCAGCGGATCAGCGCCGCACCCCAGGCGAAACCCCCGCCCATGGCATTGGCGACGACGAGGTCGCCCGGCTGGATGCGGCCATCCTCGACGCCCGCATTCAACGCCAGCGGTATGGATGCCGCCGAGGTGTTCGCATGCTGTTCCACCGTGACGATGACTTTCGCGGCCGGCACCTGCAGCCGCTTGCCGACGGCGTCGATGATCCGCTTGTTGGCCTGGTGGGGAACGAGCCAGTCGAGGTCGGCGGTCCCGTAGCCGGCCTTGTCCAGCACGGTCAGCGCCGCACCCGTCAGCTCGCCGACGGCACAGCGGAACACTTCGCGGCCGTTCATGCGCAGATGGCCGGTGGTGCCGGTCGAGGACGGGCCGCCGTCGACGTAGAGGTCCTCGTAGTGCCGGCCGTCGGCCGACAGATGAGTGGCCAGGATACCGCGATCCTTGCGCGTGCCGGGCTGCACCTCGGCCGTGAGCACGACAGCGCCGGCACCGTCACCAAACAGCACGCAGGTGCCGCGATCGTGCCAGTCGAGCAATCGCGAGAAGGTCTCGGCGCCGATCACCAGCGCGGTACGGGCCTGGCCGGCGCGCATGAAATTGTCCACGGTCGCCAGGGCATAGGCGAAGCCGGCGCAGACCGCCTGCAGATCGAAGGCGATGGCGGGACCGATGCCGAGCTTGCGCTGCACTGCCGTTGCCGTGGCGGGGAAAGTGTGATCCGGCGTCGACGTGGCGACGACGATCAGATCGACGTCCTCCGCCCGCACACCCGCGCGCGCGAGCGCGATGCGGGCCGCCGCGACCGCCAGGTCCGAGGTGAACTCACCCTCGGCGGCGAGGTGGCGCTGGCCGATGCCGGTGCGGTCGCGGATCCACTCGTCCGTCGTGTCGACCAAGCCGGAAAGCTCGAGGTTCGTCATCACGCGCGCCGGCAGATAGCCGCCGACACCACGTACCACCGCTCTCAGCATCTTGGTCAGGACGCCGTCGCATGAGCGTCGGGCACGGCCACAGGGCTGATTCCGCCCATCTCCTCGATGATCCTTTCGTTGGTTCCCTTGCGGACAAGGTCGGCCGCAACCGCGATGGCGGCGGCAAAGCCTACAGCATCGGTGCCACCGTGGCTCTTCACGACCACGCCGTTCAGGCCCAGGAACATGGCACCGTTGTAGCGCCGGGAGTCGAACCGCTCGCGCAGACCGGCAAAGGCGGGCTTGGCCAGCAGATAGCCGAGCTTGGACCGCAGGCCACCGCGGCTGAACGCGTCGCGCAGGGCCGCCGTGAACATGGCGGCCGTGCCTTCGGCGATCTTCAGGGCGACGTTGCCGGTAAAGCCGTCGGTGACGACGACGTCGACCGCACCCTCGGTGACATCGGTTCCCTCGACGAAGCCGTGAAAGTCGATCGGCAGCGGCGAGTCGCGCAGCATGGCCGCAGCCCCGCGGACGACGTGATCGCCCTTGAGCTCCTCGGTGCCGACATTGAGCAGCGCCACCCTCGGCTTCGCCACCCCGAGCATGACCCGGGCGAAGACCTCGCCCATGACCGCGAACTGAAACAGGTGCTCGGCCCCGCATTCGATGTTGGCGCCCAGATCCAACACCACCACCGGGCGGCGCTGCGAGGGCATCACCGAGGCGATGGCCGGCCGGTCGATGCCGGGCAGCGTCTTCAGCACAACCTTGGCCATCGCCATCAGCGCGCCGGTATTGCCGGCCGATACCGCGGCGGCGGCCGTGCCGTCCTTCACCGCGTTGATGGCGAGGCGCATGCTCGAGTTGCGTCCCTGGCGCAAAGCCAGCGAGGGCTTCGCGTCACCAGCCACCGAATCCGGCGTGTGAAACACCGTCGACTTCTGCCGCAGCAGAGGCTGCATCGCCAGGAGGGGCTGCAGGCGCTGCTCGTCACCGAACAGGGTGAACACCAGATCCGGGTGCTGCTGCAGCGCCAGGGCGGCGCCCTCGACAACGATAGCCGGCGCAGCGTCACCACCCATGGCATCAAGGGCGATGTTCAAACTCATGGACGATTCGTTCCAATCGCTGCGGGCACGGCGGGGGCTGACTTGGCCGCTTTGGACCGCATCACGGCTCCCGGGTCAATGGCTGCGGAGCCGAGCCAGCGCCCCGAACGGCCCCTTGGCACCGGGCTCATCGCCGCTGAACTCGGCCAACCGCTGGTCCGCGTCGGCAGCGCGCGGGTAGGGGTCCAGCGCCAGGGACAGCTCCTCGGCCAGGATCTCGCCCAGATCGAGCTGGTCGCCGACCATCGGCTCGGGGGTCTCGGCCTCGATGTCGATCTCGACCTCGGCGTCCGTCTCCACCGGCTCGTCGCTGCTGAACAGACGATCGAAGTCGGCCTCGATCTTGGCCGCCACCGGCTCGAAGGTGACGACGCAGGACTGCACGACATGGGCAAACACCCGACCAGACACGTGCACGGTGTGTGTCAAGTCGACCGGTGCGATGTCGATCACGCCCTCGAGGCGATCCAGGCTCACCAGATCGAAGCGCTTCGCCAACGCGCGGCACTCGTCTACCGACGCCTCAAGGCGGATTCTGGTGCCTGACGGCGGCACGCTGTCGAGCGCAAGAGGGCGCGAGAACTCAGCGGGGATTAACAAGCACGACCTCCAGACCGGGACGATTTAGTTGACTGAGCTCGTCGCGGCCACCGTCGGTGCGCGATCCGTCCTGGGTGCAATCCTCAGTAAGAAAAGACCGGCCCCATCTCGAGAGCCGGTCTGGATTCGCAGCGGCAGAGTTTAGGCCTGCAACTTCCGTGGGTCAACGCGGGACTGGCCGAATGTTGATACATCACCATCACAATGTTCGCCGGCCTGCTCGGGTGCCGCAAATTGGATGCGGCCCGCCAATAGTGCCCCGCCGTCCGCGGCCGCGAGCTGCGCATGCTGGGCGCAGAGATAGAGCCCGAGCCTCCGCACGTCCGCGGCTCTGGGCTCGACAACGCCCTCGTAGACGCTGCGCCGCAGGAGCGCGTCCATCGCTGCCGGGTCCGAGCCGTCGAGCAGCGGGTCCACTGCCGCGGCCCGGCCGAGGAAATGGTGGGCCAACGTCTTCACCTGCTTGCCGACCGACAGGTCGCCGACACCCCATTCGCGCAGGTGCCGGTCGACGTCCTTGAACATCAGGTCGAACAGCGTCTGGGCCAGAAGCTGCCCCGGCCGGCCTTCGTCGCGCAGCTGGCGCATCGCCAGCACGGCGTGCAGGCTCACCATCTCCAGCCGACCCTCGCGGCTGTCCGGGACGCCCCAGGCGGCATAGAAGACGGGCAGGCGGGCCTGCTCCACCACCGCCTGATAGAGTGCCGCCGCGGCCGCGCGGCGCCGGCCGGGAGCGTGCAGCCGGTCACGGAGGCGATCCAGCCAGGATAGGGCCGTCGATTGCTCGAGGCTGCCCATGTATGCTAGCTCCCTGTCGCGCGCCAAATTCTCGAATCTCGTATCGGAGCCGGGCTCATGACCCCCATGTCAGGCAAGCGCGTGCGCCGCCTTCTCGCGGCTAGCACGCTGGCGTTGGCGGCCTCGGCCTGCACGCCCACGGTCAGCACGCATGGCCATCCGCTCGACCCCGAGCAAGTGACCCAGATCAAGCCCGGCGTCACCAGCCGCGAGGAGGTGACCCGGCTTTTGGGCTCACCGTCGACGATCGGTACGTTCGAGCAGGAGCGCTGGTTCTACGTCAGCCAACGCAACGAGGTCATGTCCTTCTATAAGGCCGACGTCACGCAACAAGATGTGGTGCGGGTCGACTTCGATGCCAACGGCATCGTCAGCGACGTCCATACACATGGGCTCGAGCTGGCCCAGGCGATCGAGCCCGATCCGAACCGGACGCGCACCATGGGCAACGAGCTCACCGCCATGCGCCAGCTCCTGGGCAATATCGGTCGGTTCAACACCAGCGGTGATCAAACGCCCCGTGGGGCCGGCGGCCCGGGTGGCCCCGGCGGCGGGTTCTGAGCCGCGAGCCGCCCCGGCCCATGCGCCGGGGCGGCTCGGGTGATCAGTGCGCGGCCATGGCGGCGATGCTGGCCAGGATCAGCAGGGCTACGATGTTGGCGATCTTGATCATCGGGTTGATCGCCGGGCCGGCGGTGTCCTTGTAGGGATCGCCGACGGTGTCGCCGGTCACGGCGGCCTTGTGGGCGTCCGAGCCCTTGCCGCCATAGTTGCCTTCCTCGATGTACTTCTTGGCATTGTCCCAGGCGCCGCCACCCGAGGTCATCGAGATCGCGACGAAGATGCCGGTGACGATCGTGCCGAGCAGGAGGGCGCCCAGGGTCGTGAACGCCTCGGCCTGACCCGCGATCGCGGCCACGACGAAGTAGACGACGATCGGGGCCAGCACCGGCAGCAGCGAGGGCAGGATCATCTCGCGGATGCCGGCCCTGGTCAGCATGTCGACGGCCTTGCCGTAGTCTGGCTTGTCCGTGCCGGCCATGATGCCGGGCTTCTCCCGGAACTGGCGCCGGACCTCCTCGACGATTGCACCGGCGGCGCGGCCGACCGCCTGCATGCCCATGGCGCCGAACAGGTAGGGCAGCAGGCCGCCGAGGAACAGGCCGATCACGACGTAGGGGTCGGACAGGCTGAACTTGACGTCCAGGTTCGGGAAGTAGTGCTTCAGGTCCTCGACGTAGCACGCGAACAGCACCAGGGCCGCCAGGGCGGCCGAGCCGATCGCGTAGCCCTTGGTGACCGCCTTGGTGGTGTTGCCGACCGCGTCCAGCGCATCGGTATGCACGCGGACCTCCGGCGGCAGGCCCGCCATCTCGGCGATGCCGCCGGCATTGTCGGTCACCGGGCCGTAGGCGTCGAGGCTGACCACGAGGCCGGCCAGCGCCAGCATGGTGCTGGCGGCGATGGCGATCCCGAACAGGCCGGCCGAGAGATAGGCGGTCAGGATGCCGGCGCAGATCACCAGCACGGGCAGGGCGGTCGATTCCATCGAGACGGCCAGGCCCTGGATGACGTTGGTGCCGTGGCCGGTGGTCGAGGACTTGGCGATGCTCAGCACCGGGCGGTGGTTGACGCCGGTGTAGTAGTCGGTGATCCACATCAAGAGGCCGGTGACGCCGAGGCCCACCAGCGAGCAGTAATAGAGCTTCAGGCCCGTCGGGCCGGTGACCGGGTCGCCGTAGACCGTGCCCAGGCCCAGCACCAGCGCCGTGACCGGCAGCAGGGCGATGCCCGAAATGATCGCCGAGCCCCAGAAGCCCTTGTAGAGCGCGCCCATGATGTTGTTGCTCGGGCCGAGCTTGACGAGATAGGTGCCGGCGATCGAGGCCAGCAGGCAGACGCCGCCGATCACCAGCGGAAACATCATCAGTGTGCCGGCCTGGGTGCCGGTGAAGAAGATCGCGGCCAGGAGCATCGTGGCCACGATGGTCACGGCATAGGTCTCGAACAGGTCGGCCGCCATGCCGGCGCAGTCGCCGACATTGTCGCCGACATTATCCGCGATCACGGCCGGGTTGCGGGGATCATCCTCGGGAATGCCGGCCTCAACCTTGCCGACGAGGTCGGCGCCGACGTCGGCCCCCTTGGTGAAGATGCCGCCGCCCAGCCGGGCGAAGATCGAGATCAGCGAGGCGCCGAAGGACAGGCCGACCAGGGCCTCCAGGATGGTGCGCTGACCGACACCCAGGCTCAGCAGGATGCCGTAGTAGACCGCGACGCCGAGCAGGCCCAGCGACACGACGAACATGCCGGTGACGGCACCAGACTTGAAGGCGACGTCGAGGCCGCCGGCGAGGCCGCCGGTGGCCGCCGCCTCGGCGGTGCGCACGTTGGCACGGACCGAGACGTTCATGCCGATGAACCCGGTCGCGGCCGACAGGCAGGCGCCGATCGCGTAGCCGATGCCGACCTCGACGCCGAGGAAGAACGTCAGGAGGACCAGGATGACCACGCCGACCATGGCGATGGTGATGTACTGGCGGCGCAGGTAGGCGGTGGCCCCCTCCTGGATCGCGGCGGCAATCTCCTGCATCCGCTCGTTGCCGGCGGGCATCGCCAGGATCGTACGCCGTGTCTGGAGCCCCCAGAGCACGCCGGCGGCGCCGCATGCGAGCACCAGCACATAGAGAAACCACTCAAGTCCCGACATCTACACCTACCTCTGCTCATATGGCGCAAACGACCACGTCCGGCGCGTAGGATTCGCGCCGTGCTGCCTCTGCACTCGTCGCGGTTGGGCCTGAAGCCAGCGCCCCTTTAGCGTCCGCGGCATGGCGTGTCCATGGCTCCGCCCTCCGTGTCCCGGGTGCCCGCATGATTCTCCGTCGCGTTGACAGGGCTGCGGGTTGCGCTACCGAAAGGAGAGGGTCACGCTGAATGGCCGGGCAGGGAGCAGGGGAAGCGATGGTCGGTTTCGACAGACGAGCGGCACTCGGCATCGCGGCTGGCGGCATGCTGGGGGCCATCCGGCCGCTGCGGGCCGAAACCGTGACACTGCCTTTTGGCAACGGCGAGCGGCCGCTGGTGACCTACCCGGAAAAGCGCCGGCTGATCGGGCTGACGTCGCGCCCGCCGCAGCTCGAGACGCCCTTCGCGGTATACGACGAGGGTGTGATCACCCCCAACGACGCCTTCTTCGTCCGCTATCATCTGGCCGATCTGCCGGTGGACAGCATCGACCTCGCGACCTATCGGCTCACGGTCGGTGGCCAGGTCGAGACGCCGCTCTCGCTGAGCCTGGACGAGCTCAAGGCGATGAGCCCGGTCGAGCTGGTGGCCGTCAATCAGTGCTCTGGCAATGGCCGCGGGTTCTTTCAACCCCGCATGGCCGGCGGTCAGGCGGGCAACGGGCTGATGGGCAACGCGCGCTGGACCGGCGTGACACTCAAGTCGGTGCTTGAGCGGGCCGGCGTCCGTGCCGACGCGGTGCAGGTCGCCTTCGACGGGCTGGATGGCCCGGTCCTGGACGGCACCCCCGATTTTGCCAAGGCCCTGGACGTCGAGCATGCGCGGGACGGGCAGGTCATGCTGGCCTGGGCCATGAACGGCGCCGACCTCCCGTTCCTGAACGGCTACCCGTTGCGGCTGGTGGTGCCGGGCTATTACGGCACCTACTGGGTCAAGCACCTGAGCACCATCACCGCGCTGGACAAGCCGCTCGACAATTTCTGGATGAGCAAGGCCTATCGCATTCCCGACAACGACTGCAGCTGCGTCGTGCCGGGAACCACGCCGACGACGACGCGGCCGATCGGGCGCTTCAAGGTTCGCAGCTTCATCACCTCGGCCGAGGACGGCACTCTGGTGGCCGCAGGCAAGCCGTTGCTCCTGCGCGGCATCGCGTTCGACGGCGGCAGCGGGATCAGGCAGGTTCAGGTGTCGACGGACCGCGGCCATGGCTGGACGGATGCGGCGTTGGGGGAGGACCTGGGGAACTACTCGTTCCGTGCCTGGCAGACCTCGATCACGCTGGCGGCCGGGAGCCACGCGCTGCAGGTGCGCGCCGTCGCCAATGACGGCCAGACGCAGCCGGTGGAGCAGCCCTGGAACCCGTCCGGCTATCTGCGCAGTCAGATCGAGACCGTGACGGTGGTGGCGGCATGAGCCCGGCATCGAGGCTGGTTGCGCCCGTCGTCCTGTTCGGCGTCGCGCTGGCCGGTGCGGGGGCCGCATGGTCCGCGGCACGCTCCTACGAGCTGCCCGAGGAGACCGCCGCCTTCGCGGAAGGGCCGAACGTGGACGCCGCGCTCGAGAACTGTACCGGCTGCCACTCGGCCGACTACATCATCACCCAGCCGCGCGATCTTCCCGACCCGCGCGCCTTCTGGACGGCCGAGGTGACCAAGATGCAGCATGCCTATGCCGCACCCATCGCCGACGCCGATGTGCCGGCCATTGTCGACTATCTGGTGCAGACCTATGGCAAATCGCAGCCGTAGACGAAGGGCTTGCCGAGCTAACCTTGCAGCATGCGCAGGGCGTCCTCTAGGATGACCGCCGCCGCGTAGTGATCGACGGGCTGTCCCTTTCGGGGTTTCGGCAGGCGGCCCTCCGCAATCGCATCCTCGACCGCGAACGTGGACAGGCGCTCGTCCTGCAGCAGCACCGGCAGCCCCAGTGCCGCCGCAAACCGCGCCGCCTCGGCGCGCGCCGCCTTCGCCATCGGCCCCTCGCTGCCGTCCATGTTCAACGGCAAGCCGACGACCACGCCCACCGCCAGGCGCTGCAGCTGCACCGCCCGGATGCGCTCGACGTCCTTGGGCCCACCCGAGCGCTCGAAGGTGGCGATCGGCGTCGCCATTCGGCGATCCTGGTCGGTGCCGGCCATGCCGATCCGCCGCTTCGACACGTCGAGGGCCAGCAGCGATCCGTTCGCTGGCAGCAGGGCGCTGAAGGCGGTGGCGTTGTCACATACGGTCAAGGCGTGTAGCTTCCGCACCGCTTCGCGGCGGGCCACCGGGCCGCCGCTGGGAAATTCGCAGGGATTTTCGCGCATGTCGCTCGATAAGGCCACCGTGGCGCGCATTGGCACGCTCGCACGGATCGAGGTGCCGGAGGCGCACCAGGAACGTCTCGCCGGGGAGCTGTCGCAGATCCTGGCCTGGATCGAGCAGCTGGGCGAGGTCGATACGGCAGGCGTCGAGCCGTTGCGCTCCGTGATGCCGATTCACACCCACTGGCGTCCGGATGCCGTCACCGACGGCGACCGCGCGGCCGATATTCTGCAGAACGCGCCCAGGGCGCATGACGGCTACTTCGTCGTCCCCAAGGTGGTCGAATGACGGATCTCAATGGACTAACGCTGGCTGCCGCCCGCAACGGACTGGCAGCACGCTCGTTCTCGGCCCGGGAGCTGGCCGCAGCCCATCTGGCCGCGATGGAGCAACATCGCGGCCTCAACGCGTTCATCACCGAGACGCCGGACAAGGCGCTGGCGATGGCCGAGGCGGCCGACCAGCGGCTCGGGCGCGGCGAGGGCGGCCTGCTCGAGGGCGTGCCTCTGGCGATCAAGGATCTGTTCTGCACCGCCGGGGTTCCGACCACGGCCGGCTCGCATATACTCGAGGGGTTCACGCCGCCCTACGAATCGACGGTGACCCGCAAGCTGTGGGAAGCGGGGGCGGTCTGCCTCGGCAAGACCAATCTCGACGAGTTCGCGATGGGCTCGTCGAACATGACCTCCTACCATGGCGGCGTGCGCAATCCATGGACGCGCCAGGGCGACAATGTCGACCTG
>JBATRI010000136.1:0-2417 GCA_049292515.1 Geminicoccaceae bacterium | reverse complement strand
GCCCATGGGCGTAGGGGCTGTCGGCGAGCTGCCTCGTGACAAGGTCGAGCCGCCGGCGCGCTTCGGCCGGTAGCGGTCTCGCCGGCGCGGTGAAGGGCAATGGCTGGCTGCCGCAGGCGAACCGGTCGGCCTGCGTCGCCAGGCGGGTGAACATCCGCTCCATTCTGCCCAGGAAGCCACTGCCGAGCAGCAGCCGACCGAGCAGGCCGCGCGGCTCGACGTCGATCTGGTATTCGCCGCGGCATCCGTCGCCGGCAATGGTCAGCTCGAATCGCGCGTCGAGCGTCGCGAAGGGGCCGTTCTCGAGCCGTCTTCGATGCTCGAACCAACGCTCCCGCACCCAGTTGCAGGGCAGGTCCTCCCATTGCAGGACGAACGGCCCGATCTTTGCGCGCGCCACGAACTTGATCGTGCCGTCCGGCTGCAGCGTCTCCGTGATGGTCTGACGGGGCAGCGCCGCGGCGGCGTTGTAGCGGGCCGTGTCGGCCATCGCGTGCCATACCTCGGGCAGGGGGCCGGCGAAGGTGAAGCTGAACCGGCGCCCAATTCTGCTGCCCATGACGAGCCCTGTATCTTTTCTGCCGATGGAGCCACAATATCTAGCGAAGCGTTCGCACCTGCCTACTCACGGCAGTGCGAGGCTCTTGCCAAGCTGGCGGGGAGTGGCAATGATCGACCCCATGCTTCGGCAGCCCTCGTCCCACGGTCGAGTGGTGTCGGTCCTCGGGCCGACCAATACCGGTAAGACTCACTTCGCCGTAGAGCGCATGCTCGCCCACCGCTCGGGCATGATCGGCTTCCCGCTTCGGCTCCTTGCCCGCGAGATCTACGACCGCATCGTCGCCATCAAGGGCAAGGCGGCCTGTGCGCTGATCACTGGCGAGGAGAAGCTGGGCACCGAGGACGCG
Source organism: Geminicoccaceae bacterium (assembly GCA_049292515.1). GTDB lineage: Bacteria > Pseudomonadota > Alphaproteobacteria > Geminicoccales > Geminicoccaceae > Benzoatithermus. The sequence goes on along the minus strand of JBATRI010000136.1, from coordinate 1,509 downwards.
CGCTATCTCGTCTGCACGGTCGAGGCGATGCCGATGCAGCGCGAGGTGGCCTTCCTGGCCGTCGACGAGATCCAGCTCGCGGCCGACCACGAGCGCGGGCACATCTTCACCGACCGGCTGCTGCACGCCCGCGGCACCGAGGAGACGATGTTCCTGGGCTCGGACACGATCCGCCCGATCCTGCGGCGGCTGGTGCCCGAGGCCGAGATCATCAGCCGGCCGCGCTTCTCCATCCTGTCGTTCGCCGGCGACAGCAAGCTGCACCGGCTGCCGCGGCGGAGCGTGGTCGTCGCGTTCTCCGCCGCCGAGGTCTACACGCTGGCCGAGGTGCTGCGCCGCCAGAAAGGCGGGGCGGCGGTCGTGCTGGGTGCCCTCTCGCCGCGCACGCGCAACGCCCAGGTGGAGATGTACCAGGCCGGCGAGGTCGAGCATCTGGTCGCCACCGACGCGATCGGCATGGGCCTCAACATGGACGTTGCCCATGTGGCCTTCGCGGACGTATCGAAGTTCGACGGTACCGAGCATCGTCGGCTGCGCCCACCCGAGATGGCGCAGATCGCCGGTCGCGCCGGACGGCACATGGCCAATGGCACGTTCGGGGCCACCAACGGCTGCGAGCCGTTCGAGCCGCGCGAGATCGAGGCCATCGAGAACCACACCTTCGCGCCGCTGAAGGCCGTGCGGTGGCGCAATGCCGACCTGGACTTTGGCAGCGTCGGCGCGCTGTTGGCCAGCCTCGACCGGGCGCCGGGCGACGACTGCCTGCTGAAGGTCCGCGACGCCGTCGATCATCGCAGCCTGTTGTTCCTATCCCGGCGCGACGAGATCGGCGCCGCGTCCATGTCGACGGAGCGGGTACGGCTGCTGTGGCAGATCTGCCAGATCCCCGACTTCCGCAAGACCCTGACCGATGCCCACCTGCATCTGCTGGCGACCGTGTTCCGCCACCTGACCAGCCGCAAGGGCAAGCTGCCCAACGACTGGGTCGGCTCGATGATCGCCCAGCTCGAGCGGGTGGACGGCGACATCGACGCACTGGTCACACGGATCGCGCACGTCCGCACCTGGACCTACATGTCGCACCGCTCCAGCTGGCTGAGCGACCCCGTCCACTGGCAGGAGCGGGCGCGCGAGGTCGAGGACCGGCTGTCGGACGCGTTGCACGAGCGGTTGACCCAGCGCTTCGTCGACCGTCGCACGTCGGCGCTGATGCGCTCGCTGCGCGAGCACGGCGAACACGCGGCCATCGTCGACAAGAGCGGCGAGGTGGCCGTCGACGGTCACGTGGTCGGCCGGATCACCGGGCTGAGCTTCGCGATCGTGGATTCCGATCTGGATGCGGACCGCCGTCTGCTCACCGCTGCGGCCCGGCGGGCGGCGATGCCGGCCTTGCGGCGCAAGGTCGCCGAGTTCGTTGCCGCCGAGGATGGCAGCCTGACGCTGACGCCGGACGACGGCATCAGCTGGCAGGGCGCCGTCGTGGCCCGGCTGCGGCCAGGGCCGGATGTG
>JBATRI010000135.1:0-2711 GCA_049292515.1 Geminicoccaceae bacterium | reverse complement strand
GGGTCTCGTACCAGAACCAGCCGTCGCCGCCGCGGCCGAGGAAGCGGCTGCCGACCGGTAGCTCGAGGGCCGGCGCCGCCGTGGCGGTGAGGCAGCAAGCCCCTGCCGCGAGGGCAACGAGGGATCGTCGTGAACGCTGGGGCATGAACGAGGGCTCCCGCCAGAAGGTGGCGAGCCAGCCATAGCCAGAGACGGACGAGGCCGCTCGGGCTCCAAGCCTGCGAAAACACCACCTGCTAGCTCAGCCGGCGGTGGCCGGGTCAAGTTCTCCTAATGCGTGCATTCAGCGTAATGAAAATCACCCCAGGCTTGCCAAAACCCACCATGATACGCTGAATGATCTCCTAAATGCTTGTTTTTACGCCCATTTTGGCGGCGAAAATTTTTTTTGCGCTTTTGCACCTCGAGCGCCGATCGACCGAGCTAACAGCGTATGATTTCGCAGGGTGGTACGATGTCCCAAACCTCGAGGAAGGTTGTAGAGTAGAAGGTTCTTTGCGCTCCAGACGGCCCGAAAAATCCCCCCGCGCAGGCCGGCAGCGGCTTTCACCGCCACCGGCCACCGAGCTAACAGCGTATGATTTCACCGGTTCCGAGCACCTGGACGGATGCGTGTTACTGGTGCATATTACCCAGTTCAGCAAAATTTCTGCCTTCAAGGCATGGCTGGCACCAGCGCTCTGGGCCGACCCCGCGCTGCCGTGGATGACGGCGTGCAGGCAATGGCTCCTGGCAACGCCGTCCCGCCCGCCCGGCTGAGCAGCGTGGTATCACCCGGCAAGGGCTCCCCTGCGCACCAGCGCCGGTAGGCGGCCTGCGCCGCGAGCACATGGGCTGCCAGCGACGGCGTAGCTGTCGTGCTCGAGGGCGTTGCCGGCATGACGGCCGGTATCGGTGCGCGCACCAGCGCGTGCTCCTCGCCGGCCATGGCGAAGGCCGCACCCGCCGGCCGTGCCGGCAGGCTCGCCACCCGCAGGTCGGCCACCTGCAAGTCAAGGGATGGTGCCGGTGCCGCCATCGTCGAAACCGCCGGCGACAGCATCGGCTGGACCGGCTGCGTGGTGGCGCAGCCGAGCAGGGCCAGGCTCAGAACCGGAACGAGTGAACGGTGCATGCAAGGTCTCCTTTGGGTGATCACCGAGACATGCCGCGATCCACGCCGCCGCGCTGCCACTGGCAGCCTGCGAAAACACCCGTTTCGAGCGATTCACACCACCGGCCGGCTCGAGAAAAAATGCGGGCGCCGCACACCAGAGGAGTGATCGCTCGTGTCTTCGACCTTGAGCTGGCAGCAGCCGAGCCCCGAGCCGCGTCTCGCCGCCCGCCGCTATCTTTTGGGCCGCCGCGACTGCCTGGCGCCGATCCGCACCGCCGCGTTCCAGCACCCCGATCTGGCGCCGATGATCAAAGCACTGCTCGCGTTTGCGACCGACGGCATCCTGCTGGCCGAAGAGCGGCGGCGGGCCCGACCGCTCGTCCACCTGGCGTTCGACGAGGCCTGGCAACTCTACCTACCCGAGCGGGAGCACGACGATGCGCACGGCCCGATGTGGCCACGCCCTATCGTGCCGCTCGAGACCTATCTGGTGATTCTGCCGGTGGCCTATATCGCCCGCGAGATGGCCGGCCTCCGCCTGCGCTGCGGCGACGCCCTGTGGTCGCCGCAAACCGGTGCACCGTTGCAGGACTGGCTGTGGCAGCAGCACGGCGAGGTCGTGCTGCATGCCGAGCCGTCGACCCTGGAGGCGCAATTACGGTTGAGGTGGCGGCTCTACAACCATGCCGTGCCCGCACCCCTGCGCCATCTGCTCGACAGCAAGCTGCCCGAGGTGCTGCGGATTCGGGACCCTGCCGACGAGATCGCGGTCGGACAGTGAACCAAAGCAATGTAGCGGAGTACGAGGCGGAACGAACAGCAACGACATAAATGTCGTCCTTCCATGTCAGCTATTCGTCAGACGGTGGAATGCCATAGCAAGCATTTCCATGGATAAATACCGGGCAGAATGATGTGAATTGTCCATGTTATATCGTATACAATCGGTCAGCTGTGCTGGAGGGCTCCATCACCCCGAGCGTCCATGGACGCACACGCACGACGCGATTTTATTCATGCTCTATACTTTAAAAAAATCCTTGCCATCCGTTCACGGAGATGGTTATCAACCAACCAATAGGTTTGTAACTCTTTGAATCAGAACGCGCTTTGCGTTCGTGCACGGATTGCGATTGATGAGCGCAAGACGCTGGTGCCGCTTGGCCTTGTTGTTCGGTCTCGGCTTCCTGTCCTGCTGGAACCGGCCCGCTGCCGCCTTCGATTTGACCGGCACCGCCTGGGCCGAAGCCGCCGCCCCGCACCGGCTCGATCCGGCCCTGCTTTATGCGATTGCGCTCATGGAGAGTGGCCGGCCGCGTGACGGCGGCGTTGCCCCCTGGCCGTGGACGCTGTGGCTGCCGGGCCAGGGCGGGGTGTTCCTGGCCTCGCGCGACCAGGCATTGGACACCTTGCGGATGAACATCGGTACGCCGGTCGATGTCGGCCTGATGCAGGTCAACCTGCGCTGGCACGGGCACCGGGTCGACTGGCCGGAGGAGCTGCTCGAGCCGCGGCGCAACCTGGAGATCGCCGCCGACATCCTGGCCGAGGCCCTGGCCACCGCCCCGGGCGATCTCGAGCTCGGCATCGGCCGCTACCACAGCCCAACCGAAGC
>JBATRI010000134.1:0-1798 GCA_049292515.1 Geminicoccaceae bacterium | reverse complement strand
TGCTCCTCGCCGGCCATGGCGAAGGCCGCACCCGCCGGCCGTGCCGGCAGGCTCGCCACCCGCAGGTCGGCGACCTGCAGGTCAAGGGAAGGTGACGGTGCCGCCACCGTCGAAACCACCGGCAATGGCGCCAGCTGGGCCGGCTGCGTGGTGGCGCAGCCGAGCAGGGACAGGCTCAGAACCAGAACGAGCGGACGGTGCATGTGCGGTCTCCTTTGGGTGATCGCCGAGACATGCCGCGATCCGCACCGGCGCGCTGCAACTGAAGATGCTCGTAAACGCTCTCTTTCAGCGATTCACAGCACCGGCGGGCTCGAGAAAAATGCGGGCGCGGACCACCAGAGGAGTGATTGCCCGTGTCTTCGACCTTGAGCTGGCAGCTGCCGAGCCCCGAGCCGCATCTCGCCGCCCGCCGCTATCTTTTGGGCCGCCGCGACTGCCTGGCGCCGATCCGCACCGCCGTGTTCCAGCATCCCGACCTCGCGCCGATGATCAGGGCGCTGTTCGCGTTTGCGACGGACGGCATCCTGCTGGCCGAGGAGCGGCGGCCGGCCCGGCCGCTCGTGCACTTGGCGTTCGACGAGGCCTGGCAACTCTACCTACCCGAGCGGGAATACGACGATGCGCACGGCCCGATGTGGCCGCGCCCCATCGTGCCGCTCGAGACCTATCTGGCAATCCTGCCGGTGGCCTATATCGCCCGCGAGATGGCCGGCCTTCGCCTGCGCTGCGGCGACGCCTTGTGGTCACCGCAGACCGGCACCCCTTTGCAGGACTGGCTGTGCCGGCAGCGCGGCGAGGTCGTGCTGCATGCCGAGCCGTCGACCCTCGAGGCACAATTGCGGTTGGAGTGGCGGCTCTATAACCATGCCGTGCCCGAGCGCCTGCGTCATCTGCTCGACAGCCGGTTGCCCGAGGTGCTGCGCATCCGCGACCATGCCGACGAGATTGCGGCCGGACGATGAACCAAAGCAACATAGCGGGATACGAGGCGTAACGGACAACAACGACATAAATGTCGTCCTCCCATGTCAGCTATTTGTTGGACTTCAGAACGGCATAGCAAGCACTACCATGGACAAAGACCGCACTGAATGATGTGAATTGTCCATGTGAGATCGCATACAATCCGTCAGCTGTGCGTGAGGCTTCCGTCACCATGAGCGTAACATGGACGCCCACGCGCGGCGCGATTTTCTTCATGGCCTATACTATGAAAAAAGTTCTTGCCAGCTGCTTGCATGAATGCTTATTCATCCAACCGTAGATACTAACCCTTTGAATGTGAACGCCCTTTCAGCGTGCACGGATTGCGAGTCATGGGCGCAAGACGCTACTGCCGCATGGCCTTGTTGCTCGGCCTCGGCATCCTGTCCTGGTGGAGCAGACCCGCCACGGCCTTCGATTTGAGCAGCACCGCCTGGGCCGAGGCTGCCGCCCCGCACCGGCTCGATCCTGCCCTGCTCTATGCCATCGCGCTCATGGAAAGCGGCCGGCCGCGTGACGGCGGCCTTGCCCCCTGGCCATGGACGCTGTGGCTGCCGGGCCAGGGCGGGGTGTTCCTGGCGTCGCGCGACCAGGCACTGGACGCCTTGCACGCGAACCTCGGCACGCCGGTCGATATCGGCCTGATGCAGGTCAACCTGCGCTGGCACGGGCACCGGGTCGACCGGCCGGAGGAGCTGCTCGAGCCGCGGCGCAACCTGGAGATCGCCGCCGACATCCTGGCCGAGGCCCTGGCCACCGCCCCGGGCGATCTCGAGCTCGGCATCGGCCGCTACCACAGCCCAACCGAAGC
>JBATRI010000133.1:0-3143 GCA_049292515.1 Geminicoccaceae bacterium | reverse complement strand
GCCCGGCCCTGCTCGAAGCGGTGGAGCTGGCCCGCAGCGTGGCGCGCGCCAGGGCCTCGGTGCTGATCGAGGGCGAGACCGGCGTCGGCAAGGAGCTGTTCGTCCGCCTGCTGCACGCCGAATCCGGCCGCCGCCCGAGTGCCCCGTTCGTGCCGGTCAATTGCGGCGCCATCGCCAAGGAGCTGTTCGGCGGCGAGCTGTTCGGCCACATGCCCGGCGCCTTCACCGGTGCCTCGCGCGAGGGGCGGCCCGGCAAGTTCGAGCTCGCGGACGGTGGCGTCCTCTGCCTGGACGAGATCGGCGAGATGCCGCTCGACATCCAGCCCTACCTGCTGCGGGTGCTCGAGGATCGCATCGTCTACCGCATCGGCGACAGCAAGGGTCGACCGGTCGATGTCGATCTGGTGGCGCTCACCAACCGCGATCTCCAGGCCGAGGTCGAGGCCGGGCATTTCCGCCGCGACCTCTATTACCGGATCGGCACGGTCACCATCGCCGTGCCGCCGTTGCGCGAGCGCGGCGACGACGTGGCCCTGCTCCTGGACCACTTCAACCGTCAGGTGGCGGCCGAGCGCGGCCAGGAGCTGCTGAGCTTCCCGGACGCGGTGATGGAGGCGCTGCTCGCCTACCATTGGCCGGGCAATGTCCGCGAGCTGAAGAACCTGATCGTCCGCCTGCACCTCCTGGTCCCCGATCGGGTGGTGGGCTTCAACCATCTTCCGGCCGGTCTCGTCACGTCGCCGCACTCTGGCGGCAAGCCGGCCCCGCCCGAAGCCGCCACCAGCATCGAGCAGATGACCCGGCAGGCCATCATCCGCGCCATCGCCGCCGAGTCCGGCAACATGACCAAGGTCGCCCAGGCCCTGGGCATCTCCCGGCCGACCCTCTACCGCAAGCTCAAGCTCTACGCGATCCGCCCGGACCTCCCGCGCGCCTAGCCGGGCCTGATTGCTCAGGCATTGATGATCACCTTCAGCGCCTTGTTGGCGGCGGCACTGCCGAACGTCTCGTACGCCGTCATGATCTCACTGAACTTGAACCGGTGCGTGATCAGCCGCGCCGGATCGATCTTCTTGGCCTGAACGGTCTTGAGTAGCATCGATGTCGTGGCGGTATCGACCAGGCGGGTGGTGATCGAGATGTTGTGCGCCCACAAGGTCTCGAGGTGGAGATCGACCTTGGCGCCGTGCACGCCCACGTTGGCGATGGTCCCGCCGGCCGCCACGATCTTCTCGCAGAGGACGAACGTGGCCGGAATGCCGACGGCCTCGATCGCCGTATCCACGCCGCGACCGCCGGTCAGCTGCATCACGGCCGCGGCGGCATCGCCGGTCGAGCTGTCGACGGTATCGGTCGCCCCGAAGCGCCGCGCCACCTCGAGCCGGTTCTGGTCGAGATCAACGACGATCAGCTGGGCCGGCGAGTAGAACTGGGCCGTGAGCAGGGCGGCGAGGCCCACGGGGCCGGCACCGACGATCGCCACCGTGCCACCGGGCTGCACCTTGCCGTTGAGCACACCGCACTCGAAGCCCGTGGGCAGGATGTCGCTGAGCATGACCAGCGCCTCCTCGTCCGCACCGGCCGGGATCGGGTAGAGGCTCGTGTCCGCATGCGGGATGCGCACGTACTCGGCCTGGGTGCCGTCGATCAGGTGGCCAAGGATCCAGCCGCCGGTCGCACAGTGCGAGTACATGCTTCGCCGACAGAACTCGCACTTGCCGCAGGAGGAGATGCAAGAGATCAGCACCTGATCACCGGCCTTGAAGCTGGTGACGCCGGGGCCGACCTCCTCGACGACGCCGACCCCTTCGTGACCGAGCACCCGGTCGGGCTCGCAGGTCGGCACGTCGCCCTTGAGGATGTGCAGGTCGGTGCCGCAGATGGTGGTCCTGGTCACCCTGACCACCGCGTCGGTCGCCGACTGCAGCGTCGGCATGGGCCGCTCCTCGACGGCCTTGCGACCCGGCCCGAGATAGACCAGCGCCTTCATAGGACACCTCCCGGCACGATCACCCCGCGGCCAGCGAAGCGTCGGTTCTTGAAGTCGTCGAGCGCGGTGTTGATGTCGGCGAGCTTGTACTGGCTGTAATGCATCTTCACCTTTCCGTCGGCATTGAGTTCCATCAGCTCGACCAGCTCGGTGTAGTTGCCGACCAGGCTGCCGCCGACATTGATCTCCTCGACCACGAGGTGGACCGTCGGCACCTCGATTTTGCCGCCATAGCCGACGACGAACATCTGGCCGCCCTTGCGGACCATCTGCCAGCACAGGTTCTCGGCCCCGAGCTCGCCCACGAAGTCGATCACCACCTGGGCACCGCCGCCGGTGATCTGCCGGACCTGCTCGACCACGTCCGGGCCGCCGTCGAGCACGAAGTCGGCGCCGAGCTCCTTGGCGAGCGCCTGCGCCGACGGCACGCGGTCGATTGCGATGGTCCGGCAGCCGGAGATAGCCTGCAGGCATTGCAGGGCGATGTGGCCGAGACCGCCCACGCCCAGGATGACGCAGTAGGCGCCGGGCCGCAGCAGCTTGGCCGCCCGCTTGGCAGCACGGTAGGCGGTGATGCCGGCATCGGCCATCGGCGCCACGTCGATCGGCGTGATGTTCGGGTTGAGCTTGATGAGCGCCCGCTCGTTGGTGATGAAGTACTCGGCAAAGCCGCCGTCGAGGCCGAGGCCGGGAAACAGCCCGTGGGTACAGTGCATGTCCTCGCCGTAGCGGCAGCTCAGGCAGATCCCGCACGAGCGCAGCGGGTGGCAGATCACGGCATCGCCGGGCTTGACCGACTTGACGCCGCTGCCGACGTCCTCGATCCAGCCGGCATTCTCGTGCCCCATGATGTAGGGCAGGAGCGTGCCCTGAGTATCCATGATGTCCTTCCACACCCCCTCGATGATGTGCAGGTCGGTGCGGCACAGGCCCGCCGCACCCACCCGCACCACCACCTCGTCCGGCGCCATGATAGTGGGGTTGCGGACCTCCTCGATCTTGAGCTGGACGTTCATGGCCGGGTCGTAGTCGTAGAGCCTCGCGGCGAGCATGCTACAGTCCTGGTCTTGGGTCGCTGTCGGTCGGGCGGCGCGGGGGCTACTGGCGGCCCAACTTCTCCGCGCCACCGCCCAGGGCCGGCCCGGCGGTGGGG
>JBATRI010000132.1:0-42938 GCA_049292515.1 Geminicoccaceae bacterium | reverse complement strand
GACCTGGCCCAGGCGCGCTGGCGGCTCGACCAGCGGACGGCGCGGGCGCCCTCTGCGGCGCTGGTGGAGGACCGGGTCCGGCAGGCCGGGGAGTGGGTCGATGCCGGCGGCATCGTGGTCAGCCTGCTGCCGCCGGAGCGGATCAAGGTCCGCTTCTTCGTGCCGGAGCCGATGCTGGGCGGGCTCCATCTCGGCCAGCGCGTGCAACTGCGCTGCGACGGCTGCGCGGATTCGATGCAAGCCGTCATCCGCTACATCGCCCGCGAGGCCGAGTTCACGCCGCCGGTCATCTACAGCGTCGGCAGCCGCGAGAAGCTCGTGTTCATGGTCGAGGCCTGGCCCGAGCCCGGGGTCGTCCTCCACCCCGGCCAGCCGGTCGACGTCGCGCCGGCGCCGAGCTGATGGCGCCGGTCATCGACGCCCGCGGCCTGGTCAAGCGCTTCGGCAAGCGGACCGTGGTCGACCATTTCTCGATCCAGGTCGAGCGCGGCCAGATCTGCGGCTTTCTCGGCCCGAACGGCAGCGGCAAGACCACGACCATCCGCATGCTGTGCGGCCTGCTCACCCCCGACGGCGGCTCCGGCACCTGCCTCGGTCACGACATCGTCCGCGAATCCTGGGCGATCAAGCAGCAGGTCGGCTACATGACCCAGCGGTTCAGCCTCTACGAGGACCTGAGCATCGCCGAGAACCTGGAGTTCGTCGGGCGGCTCTACGCCATGCGCCGGCGGCGCGAGCGGGTGGCCGCGGCCCTGGACCGGCTGGGGCTCGCCAACCGCAAGGACCAGCTGGCGGGCTCGCTGTCAGGCGGCTGGAAGCAGCGTCTGGCACTGGCCGCGGCGATTCTCCACGAACCCAAGCTGCTGCTGCTCGACGAGCCCACGGCCGGGGTCGACCCCAAGGCGCGCCGTGAATTCTGGGACGAGATCCACCGGCTCGCCGAGGATGGGATGACCGTCCTGGTCAGCACGCACTACATGGACGAGGCCGAGCGCTGCCACCGCATCGCCTACATTTCCTACGGGCGCCTGCTGACCGAGGGGACGATCCAGGAGGTGCTCGACGGCTCCGGGCTCGTGACCTGGAAGGCTTCGGGCGCCGGCGTCGACGCGGTAGCGGCGGCGCTTCGGGGCCGGCCCGGGGTCGAGATGGTGGCCCCCTTCGGCCAGGCGCTGCATGTCAGCGGCACGGACCGGGCGGCCCTCGAGGCTGCGATCGCTCCCTGGCGTGCCGACCCGGGGCTGTCCTGGCAGCCCATGGCGCCGTCGCTCGAGGACGTCTTCATCCATCTGATGGCGACGGCAGCGGACAATTTCGCATGAATGGACGCCTGTTCTCCTGGTCGAGGCTGGTCGCGATCATCCTCAAGGAGTTCATCCAGATGAAGCGGGACCGGCTGACCTTCGCAATGATGGTCGGCATCCCGTGCATCCAGCTCGCCCTGTTCGGCTACGCCATCAACAGCGACCCCAAGCACCTGCCGACGGTGGTGCTGGCCTATGAGCACACCGACCTTACCCGCAGCTTCGTGGCTGCACTGCAGAACACCGGCTACTACCGGGTGGTGCGCGAGGCCGGCAGCCGGGAGGAGGTGGACCGGCTGCTCGACCTCGGTCAGGTGCTGTTTGCCGTCACCATCCCGGCCGGCTTCACCCGCGATCTCATCAGGGGCGACCGGCCCGAGCTGCTGGTCGAGGGTGACGCCACCGATCCGGTCGCCACCGCCAATGCCCTGGGTGCCTTGGGCACCTTGAACCTGCGGGCACTGGACCACGACCTGAAAGGCGCGCTGGCCGCCCGGCAGCCGGATCCGGCGCCGTTCGAGCTGCGCATCCACCGGCGCTACAACCCCGAGGGCCTCAGCAGCTACAACATCGTCCCGGGCCTGGTCGGCACCATCCTGACCATGACCATGGTGATCATGACCGCACTCGCCGTCACCCGTGAGCGCGAGCGCGGGACGATGGAGAACCTGCTGGCGATGCCGGTGAACCCGCTCGAGGTGATGCTCGGCAAGCTCCTGCCGTTCATCGGGGTGGGCCTCGTGCAGGTGGCCGTCATCATCGGTGCTGCCCGCCTGCTGTTCGGGGTGCCGATGCTCGGCAGCAGCCTGGCACTCGGGGCGGGGCTCCTGGTGTTCATCGCTGCCAATCTCGCGATGGGCTTCCTGTTCAGCACTTTGGCCCAGAATCAGCTGCAGGCGATGCAGATGTCGTTCTTCGTCTTCCTGCCGTCGATCCTGATGAGTGGTTTCATGTTCCCGTTCAAGGGGATGCCGCAGTGGGCTCAGGTGATAGGAGAAATTCTGCCGCTGACCCATTTCCTGCGTATCGTGCGCGGCGTCATGCTCAAGGGCAACGGCTTGGCCGAGGCCTGGCCCAATCTGTGGCCGCTGCTGTTGTTCCTGCTCGCCGTCGCCACCCTGGCGATGTTCCGCTACCAGCGAACTCTGGACTGAGGTGGAGCTCGCGTTTCGGCGCGGGCTAGCTTGCAGGAAACTTCTATGGATCATGCCGGCCATCAGCACCGCCTGATGTCTGTGGCCTACACCATCGGCTGCTATCCTTGGGTATGATCGACATAAATATTCGTGCCAAATCTATGAATTTCCAGACAGCTTCAGCGCGAAATACTAGCGCTGACATCATGGAGCAATCATCGGCCCAAATTGGCCTTGCCCTATTTTCCAAGAAATCCTAGGCTTTTGGAATCACTGTTTTCCTCAACATAGACAGAGTAGTTCGAGCATGATTTCGGCACAGAGCTTTGCCGGCTCACGTGGTGCCCGACGAGCAGCGACACTGCCCTTGCTGTTCCTGGTTGCACTCGCCGTGTCGGTTCGCCTGATTCTCCTGCCGTATGCCAGCCAGGACACCAACGACCACTCGTTGCGGGTGTGGATTGCCTGGCGGTGGATGGAAGACCCGTTCTTTTTTCTTCACGGTCATTGGCCGCCGCTACAATTCTTCCTCCTCGGGCCCGTGATTCACTGGGCAAACGATCCCATCTTGGCGCCCGTGCTGGTACAGGCGGCATTCGGCTCACTCGTTCCCGCCGTCCTCTATCTGTTCTCGGCCCGCGAGTGGGGTGACCGTACGGTTGCCCTGGCGGTCGGCGCCGCCTACGCCCTCTATCCGGTAGCCATCCGCACCAGCCTGGAGGTGCTGGCGCAGCCGCAGTTCAGTCTGTTCGTGGCGCTCACTTTCCTCGCGCTGTCCCATGCGCGCGAGCCTTCGGCCAGCTGGCACCGGGCGGCCCTCGCCGGGGCGATGCTGGCAATGGCCGGCATGTTTCGCATTGAGGGCTGGATCCTGATTCCGTTCTTCGCGCTGACGCTCTGGCCGCAGCGCGGCCGCATCGTTGCGTTCGCAGCGGTGGCGGCGCTGGCACCTTTGTCGATGATGGTGGCTAACACGCTCCACTACGGCAACCCGCTCCTGCCGATTACCACCGTCTTGGACTTCGAGCTCGAGCTGGCCGGTCGGGACAATCTCTCGCTGCTGGCGCATGCCGGGCAGGTGATACGGTTCCTGTGGCAACTCGCTGGAGGGATGACGCCGGTCCTCGCCCTGATGGCGGGATTGGGCGCGCTCTCATGCCTGGTTCGCCGCGAGCGCCAGTCCGTGTGGCTGGTGCCGGGCCTGGCGATGGCTCTCATCCTGATCGGGTCGGTGGCCCGCGGGTCGACCGCGCCCAAGGTCATCTACACCGAGACGCTGGGGCTGCTGCTGATACCCTTTCTGGCCTCGTTCCTGTTGGCACCCGAACTGCGCCGGCTGCCCCGAGCCGCAACAGCCACGCTCGTCGCCGGGCTGATCGGCTATATGCTGCTGATGAACGTCATCGCTACGCTCCGCGACATTCCTGGGCTGCGCGAGCGGAGCCGGCTGCTCGCGGCGATACCGGCGCTCAACCCGGCACCGACCTTCGAGGGCAAGCCGATCATCGACCGACTTCTGCCGTTGGTCCGAGCGCCTGACGGTGCGCCGGGACAGGGGCTGATCGTCGACCGGCTGGGCTCGCCGGCCAGCTTCTACCTGGGGCTGCGCAGCCTCTATCATCCGGACCGGATCTTCATCGCCACGGACGCGCCGAACGCCAAGCTCGACGCCCGCGTCCCGGAAGAGCGCCGCCCGTTGCGCGAGCGGATGCAGCCGCTGCGGGATTCCGAGCCGTTGGAGCTGGATGCGTTTCTGCGGGCGTACTGCTCGGGCCTGCTGGTTCTGCAGCCGGGCTCGCGTTTTGCGGAGTGGCTGAACTACCGCGAGCCGGACCGGGCCGCCCGTGGCCCGATCGAGCTCAAGCTCGATCGGGAGGCGCGCGAGCCGTGGCCGCTGCCCGCGGATGCGCGACTACGGGCAGCCGGCGTGCCGGTAACGGCACCGGGCGAGGTCGTACTGTTCCACTACCGGGTCGAGCGCTGCACGGCCGCTGGCGACTGAACCGTTTCCACCGTGTCAGCGGTTACGCCGCCGACACGGGGTCAGGAGACCGCGCGTTTCAGCCGGATCTCACGGCCGAGGTCGAGCACGGCCAGCGCGAAGGCGCTGAAGGCCAGCTGAATGCCCAGGGCGGCGGCGGTGACGGCAGGGATGACGATCCGTACACTCTCCCGGTACGGAAGGTCGCCAAAGCCGACCGCCCGCCAATGGGCGACCGCCGTCAGGACGTAGGTGAGGCCGACCAGTATCAGCACGCCCCCAGCGGCGATACCGAACTCGACCGGGTGCACCCGTTGCAACAGGTTCAGGTATGGTGTCGGTGGCGCGATGCCTTGCTGGACCGCGAACGTCTTGGCGAGGATGCCCAAGAGGATCATCTGCACGCCCGCCACGAGTCCAGCCGCGGCCAGGACCAGCGTGTTCACGTCGAAGGTCACGTGGCCCACTTGGAGCGGCCCCACGGCCAGACGCAGGAAGGCCACGAGGCTGAGCGCCGCCAGAGCCAGACCCGGCACCACGAACAGCCAGCGCGGCGACGCCAGCAGCATGAAGCGCAGGTGACGCCAGCCGTCGCGCCAGCTGCGCAGATGTGGCGGGCGCGACCGTCGGTCCGGCCGCAGCGTGACCGGCACCTCTGCGATGGGAAGGCCCACGAAGCTCGCCTTGACCACCATCTCGGAGGCGAATTCCATGCCCGGGCATTGCAACCCCAGATCCAGCACGGCATCGCGGCGGAACGCACGCAGGCCGCAATGAAAATCATGGGCAGGGACAGTGAAGAACAGACGCCCCAGCGCCGTCAGTACGGGATTGCCGATCCAGCGATGGGTCCATGGCATCGCACCCGGCAGCACCCGGCCGCCCCCCGCAGGCAGGCGGCAGCCCATCACCAGATCCTTGCCGGCCCGGAGTTGGGCCAGGAACTTGGGCAGCTCCCCAAAGTCGTACGATCCGTCGGCGTCGCCCATCAGCACATACTGGCCACGGGCGGCGGCGATGCCGCCCATCAAGGCGCTGCCGTAACCGCGCGTGCGTACCTGGACGACGCGGGCGCCGAGGGAGCGGGCGAGATCGCCGGAGCCGTCCGTGCTACCATTGTCGGCGATCAGAACTTCGCCTGACACGCCGGCGGTCTCGATGGCCGCCAATGCCTCACGGATGCATTCGCCTAGTGTTTCCGCCTCGTTGAGGCAGGGCATCAGGATGGTGATCTCAGGGACGGGCTGGCCGTGATCGAGGTCAGTCCGGGTGATTTCGGCTTGATCGAGCAGCATGAGGCCTGGGCTCCATCAATAGGTCGTAGCTCGGCCGCTTCGCGACTGATTCGGCAGGTATGGGTGACCTGCACTGTCCCAGGTCGTGGGTCAAGCCTCGACGCAGTCAATCCAGCGCCGACATCATGCATTTGACTAAGACCATTCAGTCAAATGAACGCTGGGTTAATAAATGATCTGGATTGTCTTTATGTCGAAGAGATTAATGTTCTGCTAAGCAGTGAACTTAGATCGGAGTTTGCGAAATCATAGTGTTTCATTCTAGGCGTTTTGGCGCGGTTTTGCTGCATAGGCGGCCAGGAAGAGGTGCATCACGCCGTCGACGTGACGTTCGATCGCAGCCGTGTCCGGCGCTTCGCTTACCCGAAACATGAGCCGCTTCAGGACCGCGCCGCTGCAGAGTTCGAGAAACTGCTGCGCCGCCAGTTCCGGGTCCGCGATGGAAAGGCGCCCCGCAGCGGTCTGGCGAGCGAGATATGACGCCAACCGCGCGATGCCCTGGCGTGGGCCGGCCTCGTAGAAGACCTGGCCGATGCGGGGAAACTTCTCGGCCGCGCCGATCACCATCCGCACCGACGCAACGTGCTCGGGGCGGACCAGCATGGCGATGAAGCTGCAGCCGAGCCGACGGAGGACGGCGTGCGTGTCGGGGTCGTCGGGGTCCAGGCGGAACAGCGCTTCGGCCAGACCCGCCCGCTCTTCGAAGATCAGGGCCTCGAATAGGGCCTCCTTGCTCTCGAAGTAGGTGTAGAGCGTGCCCTTCGAGACGCCGGCAGCCTTGGCGATCTCCCCCATGCTGGCGCCGTCGAAGCCGGTCCCCAGGAACACCTGCCGAGCGCCGTCCATCACCTGCCGGCGCTTCTGCTCAGACCCGTGACCGTCACTGCCGCCGCGCTCGGCGGTCAACACGGCCGCCGAGCGCCCATGCAACTTCGTCATGCTCGCCTCTTGACCGAACCGTTCGGTCAATGCACTATGTCGTCGTCGAACGTGGCCGTCAATGGCGGCATGCATGACCGAACGGTTCGGTCGACCGCTGGCTCGGGCAGGAGCGCTTCCAGATGGCGCTGGATGAAGACCGACACGACAGCTTGGTGAGCGACCCCGATCCGGGAGCGACCGAGATGTCGGGTTCGCAGGCGGATCGAATGGCTCCCGCACCGTTGGGCCAACCGCCCTCGCACCTATCGCAGGCGTTCCAGAAGCCCGAGCACGCCTATCCGACCAAGCGGAAGCGGCCGGTGCGCAAGCTCGTGTTCGGCGCCCTCCTAGTAGGCGCCGCGGCTTACGGCGGCCATCTCGGCTACGACTGGTGGACCGACGGGAGGTTCCTGGTCGGCACCGACGACGCCTACGTGCAAGGCGACATCACCATCCTCGCAGCCAAGATGAAAGGTTACGTCGCCGCGGTCGAGGTTGCGAACAACCAGCGGGTCCAGGCTGGGGACGTGATCGCCCGGCTCGATGACGGCGACTACCGGTTGGCGCTGGAGTCGGCACAAGGCAAGCTCGCGACGCAGGAGAGTGCGATCGCCCGTATCGGGCGGCAAATCGAGGCTGCGGCCGCGGGCGTCGCCAAGGCCGAGGCCGGCCTCGATTCTGCCCAGGCCGACGCCACGCACGCCGCGGCCGAGTACCAGCGTCAGGTCCAGCTCACCAGGGCGGACTTCGCCAGCAAGGCGCGCCTCGACGAGGCGGTCTTCGATCGCGACCGTTCACAGGCGGCCATTCGCAGCGCCGAGGCCGAGCTCGATGCCGAGCGCGCCAATGTCGAGGTGCTGCGGGCCCAGCAGGCCGAAGCCGAGCAGCTGGCGACGGAAGAACGCACGAAGGTCGCCATGGCCGAGCGCGATCTCTCGTTCACGATTGTCCGCGCCCCGGTCGACGGCGTGGTGGGAAACAAGGCCGTGCAGGTGGGCTCCTACCTGGAACCCGGCACAAGGCTGGCGGCATTGGTGCCCCTCGCCAGCGTCCATGTCGACGCCAACTTCAAGGAGACGCAGCTGGGCGAGATCCGCCCGGGCCAGACCGTGCGGCTGGAGGTCGACGCCTATCCGGGCCGTGAGTTCGAAGGCACGGTGGAAAGCGTGGCGCCGGCTTCCGGCTCGGTGTTCAGCCTGCTGCCCCCGGAGAACGCGACCGGCAACTTCACCAAGATCGTGCAGCGCGTGCCGGTACGGATCGCACTCGACCCCGCCATGCTGCAGGAGGGGATTCTGCGCGCCGGCCTGTCGGTCGTGGCCAAGGTGGACACGCGCACGGCACCGGCCGAACCCGCCGTCGCATCGAACTGACGGCACTGCGATGGCCGCCCCGGCAGCGCTGCCGCCGCTCGACAAGCGGCGGCTGGTCACGTTCATCTTCATGGTCTTCGGGATGTTCATGGCCATCCTGGACATCCAGATCGTCTCGGCCTCGCTGTCCGAGATCCAGGCCGGCCTGTCCGCCAGTGCCGACGAGATCTCCTGGGTCCAGACCAGCTACCTGATCGCCGAGGTGATCATGATCCCGCTGTCGGGCATGCTGTCGCGCGTGATGTCGACCCGCTGGATGTTCACGATCTCCGCCGGCGGCTTCACGCTGATGAGCCTCGCCTGCGCGTCCGCGACCTCGATCGAGCAGATGATCCTGTTCCGGGCGCTGCAGGGCTTCATCGGCGGCGGCATGATTCCTACCGTGTTCGCCTCGGCCTACAGCATCTTCCGCGGCCGACAGGCGATGATCTCGCCGGTCATCGGACTGGTGGCGACACTGGCGCCCACGATCGGCCCGACCATCGGCGGCTATCTCACCGATCTGTTTTCCTGGCACTGGCTGTTCCTGGTCAACCTCGTGCCCGGGGTCATGGTCACGGTCGCCGCCTGGCTGCTGATCGATTTCGACGAGCCCGACTGGGGCCTGCTCAAGCACTTCGACTGGTTGGGCCTGGCGCTGATGGCGATCATGCTCGGCTGCTGCGAGTACGTGCTCGAGGAAGGCCCCAGCGACGACTGGTTCCAGGACGAGCTTATTCTGTCCCTGGCCATTCTCGGCACCGCGGCCGCGATCGGTTTCTTCTGGCGGGCCTTCACCGCGCGGCAGCCGATCGTCGAGCTGCGCGCCTTCGCCGACCGCAACTTCGCCGCCGGCTGCGCCTTCAGCCTGATCATGGGCGTGGGCCTCTACGGCCTCACCTATCTCTACCCGGTCTATCTGGCCCGCGTGCGCGGCTACTCGGCGCTGCAGATCGGCGAGACCATGTTCGTGACCGGTGCGTGCATGTTCATCATGGCACCGGTGGCCGGCCGCTTGATGCGCGTGCTGGATCCACGAGTCATGCTGGCGATGGGGTTTGCGGGATTTGCCGTGGGAACCTGGATCGTCACCGGCATCACCAAGGACTGGGATTTCTGGGAGCTGCTGCTGCCGCAGGTCTTTCGCGGCGTGTCGCTGATGCTGTGCATGGTGACGGTCAACAACATCGCCCTCGGCACCCTGGCGCCGCACCGGCTGAAGAACGCATCCGGTCTGTTCAACCTGACCCGTAATCTAGGCGGCGCCATCGGTCTCGCGATGATCAACACCGTGCTCAACAACCGGATGGACCTGCATCTGCAGCGGCTGCACGAGGTCGTCACCTGGACCAGTGCTGCGGCCCTGGAGCAGCTCGACGAGCTGACCCACAGCCTGCAGCAGCTGGGCTCTGATGCCAGCGCGGCGGCGCTCAAGGCCCTGGCCGGCAAGGTGCACACCCAGGCCCTGGTGATGTCGTTCGCCGACGTGTTCTTCATCCTCACCGCCCTGTTCCTGGCGATGGCCTGCGCCACCGTGCTGATCAAGCGACCGCAGGTGGCGGCAGCCGGCGGCAGCGGGCATTGAGGATGACGGCCGTGCGCGTCAGGTCTCGACGGCGACCTCGATCGCCGCGTTGACGATGCAGATCCGCCCGCCATCGTCGAGGCCGTTGGTCACCGAGAGGCCGCCTGGAAGGACCTCGATGGTCACCTCGCCGTGCGGCAGCGACGCCCGGACCGCGGCCTGGTCGACGGCCCCGGCTTCCGCCGGCACGCCGAGCTGGACATGGACCAGCATGCGCCCATTGCCACCCTCGAGCAGACGACGGATGCCCGGCATGTAGTTGCTGCCGATGGCGTCGCGCACGGCGCGGGTGGCGGCCTTGGTGGCATCATGACCTTGAAGGTCGACGCCCATGCCCATCTCGATGAACATTACCTGTTTCATTGTCCGTCTCCCTCCTCCACATGGCGCCCGAGCGGGCGGATCTGCCGCCCGTCGGCGGTGAAATTGAGCGGGTCGAGCCAAGCCTCGAAGGCCGCTCTGCGCGCCGGCCACTCCCGGTCGATGATCGAATACCAGGCCGTATCGCGGTTGCGGCCCTTGTAGACGGTGGCCTGCCGGAAGATGCCCTCGAAGCGGAAGCCCAGGCGGAGCGCTGCCGCCCGCGACGGTGCGTTCAGCGCATCGCACTTCCACTCGTAGCGGCGGTAGCCGAGCTCGTCGAAGGCGCGGCGCAGCAGCAGGTACATGGCCTCGGTCGCAGCGGCGGTCCGCTGCAGTGCCGGTGCGTAGGCGATGTGACCGACCTCGAGCACACCCACCGCCGGCTCGATCCTCAGGTAGGCGGCGACGCCCACCGCCCGCTCGCTTCGGCGGTTGACGATGGCGTGGAACAGCGGGTCTTCGCTGCGGGCGGCGACCTCGGCCCAGGCCGTGTAGTCCTGCGCCTGCGCAAACGGGCCATAGCCCATGTAGGTCCACATGGCACCCGTGGGATCCTGCTGGTTCGCGGCAAACAAGGCCGGGCCGTGAAGGCCCGGGTCGAGCGGCTCGACCCGGCAGTAGCGGCCGACAAGCGGTGTGCGCCCTGGGCGCGGCCGTGGCGTCCAGGCGGGCAGGGGATCCCCGATGGGCTGCCCCAGATGATTGACGCCGCTCATCGGACGGCCTCCAGAGCCAGGGAAAGTGCCCGCTCGATGGTGGCCAGCCGGACCGCCGTCCGATCACCCGGGAAGACCTGCCTGTCGTGCCGGATGTCGCCGTAGCGCCGGCCGACGGCGAGGTGCACGAGGCCCACCGGCTTGGCCGCCGTGCCGCCACCCGGGCCGGCCACGCCGGTGACTGCGATCGCGAGATCGCAGCCGGAAGAGGCGAGGGCACCCTGTACCATCTCCCGCGCCACGGCTTCGCTGACGGCCCCGTGCGCTGCCAGCGTGCCCTCGTCGACGCCCAGCATCTCCACCTTGGCCCTGTTGTCGTAGACGACGTAACCGCGGTCGACCACGGCCGAGGACCCGGCGATCTCGGTCAGGCAGCCGATGATCAGGCCACCCGTGCAGGACTCCGCCGTGACGAGGTGCAGATCCAGCGGCACGCAGGCATCGAGCAGGGCCTTGGCCAGGTCGGCGCAAGCCTTGGGAAAGAGATGCATGGGCTCAGCTCCCGAGCGCGACGCTGACCACGGCCTGGGCGGCGATGCCCTCGCCACGGCCGGTGAAGCCCAGCCGCTCGCTGGTCGTCGCCTTGACGCTGACCTGGTCCACGGCCGCACCCAGGATCTCGGCCAGCCGCGCCGTCATGGCCGCGCGATGCGGGCCGATCTTGGGGTGCTCGCAGATGATCACCAGGTCGACATTCTCGAGCCGTCCGCCGCGCTCGGCCAGCAGCCCCACGGCGTGGCGCAGGAACAGCGCTGAATCGACATCCCGCCATTGGGGATCGCTGGGCGGGAAGTGGCTGCCGATGTCGCCGGCGCCGATGGTGCCCATGATCGCATCGGTGACCGCGTGCAGGGCGACGTCGGCGTCCGAATGTCCGGCGAGGCCCAGCTCGTGGGGGACCCTGACGCCGCACAGAAACAGCGGCCGGTCGGGGGCGAAGGCATGGACGTCGAAGCCGAGCCCCGTGCGCCACCGCACTGCGGGTGAAAGAAAACGCTCGGCCACGGCGACGTCGGCGGGGAGGGTCAGCTTCATGTTCCGTTCCTCGCCCTCCACCCACGCCACCGTGAGCCCGGCCGCGGCGGCGATCATGGTGTCGTCGGTATGGCCGATGGCGGCGGCAGTGCGGTGGGCCGCCAGGATCTCCGGGAACCGGAAGCCCTGCGGGGTCTGTGCCCGGGCCAATCCGGTCCGGTCGGCCTCACCGACGACCAAGCCGTCGGCGACGCGCTTGAGCGTGTCGACGACCGGCAGCGCCGGCAGCGCGGCGGGGTGCCGGGCGAGCGCCTCGATGACCCGATCGATCACCGTCGCCGATACCAAGGGCCGTGCCGCGTCATGGATCAGCACCAGCTCGGGATCGCCGTCGACCAGGCTTTCCAGGCCGCGGCGGACCGTCTCCTGGCGCGAGGATGCGCCGAAAACCGGCGCCATCAGCGGCAGGCCTGCCGTGGCCTCGGCGTAGAGAGCGGCGTCCTCGGTCGCAATGACCACCCGAACGGCGTCCACTCGCGGATGCCGGACGAAAGCCTCGACCGCGCGGCGCAGGACGGGTTGCCCGGCGAGGTCCGCATATTGCTTGGGCAATGTGCCGCCGAAGCGCTCACCGCGACCGGCGGCGACGACGAGTGCAACCGTGCGCATTCCTGCGATGCTCCATTGCGGTACCCGACCGCCCGAGAAATGCTGACATGCTGGACCGAACCCGCTCGCGCAAGCCTTGTCTGTCCTTGGTGCCGGCCTTATCCTCTGCTACAAACTTAGGCACCGCCGCTCATGTGCCTAGCAGTTCAGCAAAGGACGGCGACCCGATGCCCACAACGAGGCAGTCCTCGGCCCAGACCCGCGGCAAGCCATGGCCGTGTGATCCGGTCATCCTGCTGCAGAGCATTCCCAGCGCTGTCTTCTCCATCGACGAGCGCTTGTGCTTCAGTTTCGCGAATCCCGCCGCCGAGCAGCTGTTCTCAGCCAGCTGGAACATGCTGGCCGGTCGGCGGCTGACCGATTTCGTCTCGCCGCACGCGACGATAGTGGCTCTGGTGCGCCAGGTGCAAGCCACCGGCACGACGATCTCGGACTATGGCATCGACGTGCCCCTGTCGCGGGGCGAGACCGTCAGCGTCGACAGCCATGTCTGCCCGATACCCGAGCTGCCGCAAAACGTGCTCGTGGTGCTGCATCCGTGCTCCGTCGCCCGCCAGATGGATCAGCAGATATCGCATCGGCGTTCCAGTCGCAGCGTCGCCGGATTGGCCGCGACCCTGGCCCACGAGGTCAAGAATCCACTCTCCGGCATCCGGGGGGCCGCTCAGCTGCTCGAGTCAGGCGTGGTCGAGGAGGACCGTCCGCTGATCAAGCTCATCTGCGACGAGACCGACCGGATCTGCACCCTGGTCGAGCGGATGGAGGAGTTCGGCGACACGGCGCCGATCGAGCGGCGCTCGGTCAACATCTATCAGGTGCTCGAGCATGTGCGCCGGATCGCCGAGGCCGGATTCGCCCGGCACCACCGCATCGTCGAGCTGTACGATCCGTCGCTTCCGGAAGTGGAAGGGGATCGCGACCGGCTGATCCAGGTTTTCTTGAACCTGGTCAAGAATGCGGCCGAGGCCGCTCCTCATCATGGCGGGCTGATCACATTGGCGACCCAATACCAGCACGGGCTGCGCGTCGCCCTCGGCAACAGCCGGGAGCGGCTCGAGCTGCCGATTACCGTCGAGGTCCGCGACAATGGCCCCGGCGTGCCGGACGACATGGTGGAGCATCTGTTCGAGCCATTCGTCAGCACCAAGCGCCGCGGCAGCGGCCTCGGCCTGTCCCTAGTGGCCAAGATCGTGGCCGACCATCGGGGCGTGGTGTCCTACCTCCCCGGTGACCCCGGTGCCAATTTCCGGGTGCTCCTGCCGGCGGCGCGCCGCCAGCAGGAACCCGTGCTGCGGCGGGAAGTAGCATGACCGGCGAGAAGGTGCTGCTGGCCGAGGACGATTCGGCGATCCGTACGGTCGTCGGCCGTGCCCTGGCCCGCCAGGGCTACGAGGTGCAGGCGACCAGCGTCGCCGCCGCCCTGTGGCGCTGGATCGCCGCGGGCGAGGGCGACGTCGTGATCACCGACGTGGCGTTGCCGGACGAGAACACGCTGGATCTGCTGCCGCGGATCCGCACGATGCGGCCGGATCTGCCGGTGATCGTCATGAGTGCGCAGAACACGCTGCTGACGGCGGTCCGTGCGGCCGAGCGTGGTGCGTTCGAATATCTGCCCAAGCCATTCGATATCGGCAACCTCGTGGCCGCCGTGCAGCGCGCGCTGGCCAATCGCAGCATGGCGCAGGAGAAGGGCGGCGAGCCGCATCTGCCCGAAGAGCAGCTGCCGATCATCGGCCGTTCGCCGGCGATGCAGGAGATCTACCGGGTCATCGCCCGGCTGATGAACACGGACCTCACCGTGCTGATCGCGGGCGAGTCGGGTACCGGCAAGGAGCTGGTGGCGCTGGCACTGCACGATTTCGGCAAGCGCAAGGGCGGGCCGTTCGTCGCCGTCAATATGGCGGCGATTCCGCGCGAGCTGATCGAGAGCGAGCTGTTCGGCCACGAGAAGGGCGCCTTCACGGGTGCCAGCGCGCGGCGGCCCGGACGGTTCGAGCAGGCGGAGGGCGGCACGCTTTTCCTCGACGAGATCGGCGACATGCCGCTCGAAGCGCAGACCCGGCTGCTGCGGGTGCTGCAGCAGGGCGAGTATGTCCCCGTCGGCGGCCATCACTCGGTGCGCACCAATGTCCGGATCGTCGCTGCCAGCCACCGCGACCTGCGCCTGCTGGTGGCACAGGGGCTGTTCCGTGAGGACCTCTTCTATCGCCTCAACGTGGTGCCGCTGCGCCTGCCGCCGCTGCGCGAGCGGGTCGACGATATCCCGGCCCTGGCGCAGCATTTCCTGGCCAAGGCGCAGGCCGACGGCCTGCCGCTCAAGACGCTGACGCCGGAGGCCATGGTGCGGCTGAAGTCGCACGCGTGGCCCGGCAATGTCCGCGAGCTCGAGAACCTGATGCGGCGGCTGGCGGTGCTCTACGCCGAGGACACGATCGGCGACGGTGTGATCTCGCTCGAGCTGGAGCAGGCGCGTGCGCCGACGCCGGCCAGCGAGTCGGCGCGCGTGGACGACAGCTTGGGCGGGGCGATCGAGCGCCACATCGACCGCTATTTCCGTGCCCATGATGGGACGCTCCCACCGCCCGGGATCTACGACCGGCTGATCCGTGAGGTCGAGCGCCCGCTGATCGCGCGGGCCCTGGTGGCGACCCGGGGCAATCAGCTGAAGGCCGCGGACGTGCTCGGCCTCAACCGCAACACGCTGCGCAAGAAGATCCGTGATCTGGACATCCAGGTGAGTCGCGCGCCATGATGCGTCCCTGACGCGGGAGTTGGCTGACTCGTTGCGAGCATCTCTGTCCAGTGCGCCTGTGATCGGGTCCAGCTTTTGGTCCCGGTTGCGCCAGATCGATTTCGAGCGTCGGCTGGCGCTGGTGTTGACGGTGAGCGCCGTTGTCGCCGGCCTGGGCACGTACTGGGTCATCTCGCGCGCGCCCCCCTACGGCACGGATGTCGGCACGATCCTGGTCCTGCTCAATCTGGACCTGATCCTGCTGCTGCTGCTGGGCGTCGTGATCGCGCGGCGGCTGGTGGCACTGTTCTTCGAGCTGCGGCAGGGCTCGGCCGGCTCGCGCCTGCATACGCGGCTGGTGTTGCTGTTCAGCGGCGTCGCCGTCACGCCGGCCATCATCGTCGTCATCTTCTCGGTGTTCTTCCTCAGCACCGGCCTGGAGAACTGGTTCAGCCAGCGGGTCAAGAACGCGCTCGACAACTCGCTGGCCGTCGCCCAGGCCTACCTGCAGGAGCACAAGGAGAACATCCGCGCCGACGCACTGGCCATGGCGGCGGACCTCAACCGCGAGAGCTCCAATCTCGACTTCAACCCGTCCCGACTGCGCCAGGTGGTCAACGCCCAGGCGGCCCTGCGCTCGCTGACCGAGGCCATCGTCTTCGACGCTTCGGGCCAGGTGCTGGCGCGGACCGGCCTCTCATTCACCATGGAGGTCGAGCAGATCCCGGTCGATGCGCTGGAACGGGCGGCCTCCGGCGAGGTCGTCGAGGTCACCAGCGATACCGATGACCGGGTGCGGGCGCTGGTACGGCTGGACGGTTTCGGCGACGCCTACCTCTATGTCGGTCGGTTCGTCGACGCCAAGGTCCTGGGCTACATGGAGCATACCCAGAACATGGTGGCCGAGTACCAGCGCATGCAGCGCGAGCGCTCGGGCATCCAGATCACCTCGGCGCTGATCTTCATGATCGTGGCCCTGCTGCTGCTGTTCGCATCGGTGTGGATCGGCCTGGCGCTGGCGAATGAGCTAGTGGCGCCGATCGGGCGGCTGATCGTGGCCGCCGACCGCGTCCGCGCCGGCGACCTGCTCGCCCGCGTTCCCGAGGATGGGCCGGACAGCGACGAGTTCGTCATGCTCAGTCGCGCCTTCAACCGCATGACGACCCAGCTCGACAGCCAGCGCCGCGAGTTGATCGAGGCCAACCAGCAGCTCGACGAGCGACGACGCTTCACCGAGACGGTCCTGGCCGGCGTCAGCGCCGGGGTCATCGGCACCGACGCCGAGCGTCGCATCGTCCTGCCCAACCGGGCCGCCCAGGACTTTCTCGACGGTGGCGACGATGGTCTCGTCGGCCGGCGGATCGACGAGGTGCTCCCTGGCGCCGGCAAGCTGCTCGATGCCGCCGATCTCCACCCGGAGGAGCTGGTCGAGCGGCAGCTGACCTTGGCGCGCGGCCCCCGCCAGCGCGAGCTACTGGTTCGCATGTCGCCACAGCGCGACGGCGGCCGTACGCTCGGCTACATCGTGACCTTCGACGACATCACGGCGCTGCTCTCGGCGCAACGTCAGGCCGCCTGGGCCGAAGTCGCAAGGCGCATCGCCCACGAGGTGAAGAACCCGCTGACGCCGATCCGGCTCTCCGCCGAGCGGCTGGAGCGGAAATATCTGAGCCAGATCAGCGAAGAGCGCGAAGGGTTCACCAAGTCGATTGCCACCATCATCCGCCAGGTCGATACCATTGGCCGCCTGATCAGCGAGTTCTCGGCCTTCGCACGGATGCCGACACCGGTCATGCGCGAGGAGAACATCGAGGAGCTGGTGCGCGATGCCGTCTTTCTGCAGCAATCTGCCTGGCCACAGATCAATTTCGACGTGGAGTTGCCGCCGCGGCCGGTCCGTTTCGCTTGCGATGGCCCAAAAGTGTCGCAGGCGCTCACGAACCTGTTGCAGAACAGCATCAATGCGTTGTCTGAAGGGGCCACGCCTGCACCGTGGAAGATTGCGGTACGGGTCCGACGTAGCGACTCCTCTATGCTCTTCGAGATCGAAGATAATGGTCAGGGATTTCCATCCGATCGCGAACGCCTGTTCGAGCCGTATGTCACCACGCGGGTCAAGGGCACGGGGTTGGGCCTTGCCATCGTCAAGAAGATCATGGAGGAACACGGCGGATCGGTCGAACTACTTGCCGGCGAGACAGGGGGCGCGCTGGTGCGGCTCAATTTCCCGGCCCGTATCGGCTGACCGTGGGCCTGTGCGGTGTGAGCCGCGGTGGGGGCACGTGTCCTCTGGTCAACACTCGAGCGCGGGATCCTGGCCAGGCATATGAGTAAAGACGTCCTGATCGTCGACGACGAGGCCGCCATCCGCGAGGTCGTCGGCACTATTCTCGAAGACGAGGGCTACCGCCCTCGTGGTGCATCCAACAGCGACGAGGCGTTGCGCGAGATCGAGCGTCGCGCGCCCGGGCTTGTCCTGCTCGACATCTGGCTGGAAGGCAGCACGCTGGACGGCGTCCAGATTCTGGAGCGCGTCAAGTCGCTGCACCCCGAGCTTCCGGTGATCATGTTCAGTGGGCACGGCACGATCGAGACCGCGGTCGCCGCGATCAAGAAAGGCGCCTACGATTTCATCGAGAAGCCGTTCAAGGCGGATCGGCTGCTCCTGGCGATCCAGCGGGCGCTCGAAGCCAGCCAGCTGCGGCGCGAGGTCCTGGAGCTCCGAACGCTGGCCTTCGACGAAGCCGAGCTGATCGGCAACGCGCCGGCCATGATCCGGGTCCGCCAAGCGATCGAACGCGTCGCCCCCACCGGCTCACGCATCCTGATCAGCGGTCCCCCGGGCTCCGGCAAGGAGGTCGCGGCCCGTATGATCCACGCCAAGTCACGGCGTGGCGGATCGCCATTCGTCATCCTCAATGCCGCGGCCCTGGCCCCGGAGCGGGTCGACATCGAGCTGTTCGGCGCCGAGGCCGGCTGGCAGGGGGCTGACCAGCCACGCCTGGTCGGCATGCTGGAGCGGGCCGACGGTGGCACGCTGCTGATCGACCAGGTAGCCGACATGCCGCTTGAGTCGCAGGGCAAGATCCTGCGCGTGCTGCAGGAGCAGCGGTTCGCCCGGCTCGGCGGTGACAATCGGGTCGAGGTCGACGTTCGCGTGATCGCGTCCTCCAACCGCGATCTGCGGGCCGAGATGGCGGCCGGGAAGTTCCGCGAGGATCTTTACTACCGCCTGAATGTGGTGCCGCTGGTGATGCCGCCCCTAGCCGAGCGCCGCGTCGACATTCCTGAGCTGGCCCGGCATTTCATGCACAGTGCCGCCCGCCATTCCAGCCTGCCGCCACGGCCGATCAGCGACGATGCCATGGCGGTGATGCAGACGACGGAGTGGGCGGGCGACGTGCGCCAGCTTCGCAATGCGGTCGAATGGATGCTGATCATGGCGCCGGGCGAGCCCGGCAGCGTGGTCGGCATGGATGGCCTGCCGCCGGAGCTGACCAGCTCGGCCACGGCTGGCATGGACCCGACCGCCAACGGCGAATTGGTGTCGATGCCGTTGCGCGAAGCGCGCGAGCATTTCGAGCGGGCCTATCTCCAGTCGCAGCTGCAGCGTTTCGGCGGCAACATCTCGCGCACGGCGAATTTCGTCGGCATGGAGCGTTCCGCCCTGCACCGCAAGCTAAAGACGCTCGGACTGCATGGCGACGACTGACGCATGAAGGTGTTGATTGCGGGCGCCGGGCAGGTCGGCTCCAACATCGCCCGCTACCTTGCTGCCACCGGTTACGAGGTCACCATCATCGACCAGCGCATGGAGCTGGTGCAGAAGATCGGCGACAGCCTCGACATCCAGGCGCTGGTGGGCTTCGCCTCGCATCCGAGCGTGCTGGCTCAGGCCGGCGCTGCCGACGCCGACATGCTGATCGCCGTCACGCACTCCGACGAAGTCAACATGGTGGCGTGCAACGTCGCCCATACGCTGTTCAACGTGCCGACCAAGATCGCGCGCATCCGCCAGCAGGACTATCTGGAAAGCCGCTGGCAGGACCTGTTCCGTTCCCAGCACGTGCCGATCGACGTGATCATTTCGCCCGAGGTCGAGGTGGCGCGTGCCATAGCCCTGCGCCTCGAGGTGCCGGGCGCCATCAACTGCGTGCCATTCGCCGACGATCGCGTGCGGCTGGTGGGTGTGCGCGCCGCTCCCGACTGCCCGGTGAACGACACGCCCCTGCGGCAGCTGACCTATCTGTTTCCCGACCTGCATCTGGTCGTGGTGGCGATGAGCCGTGGCGACCGGGTGTTTATCCCCGATGCGGACGATCAGATCGTGGAGGGCGACGAAGTGCACTTCGTCGTCGAGTCCAAGTATGTCGACCGGGCCATGTCGGCGTTCGGCTACGAGGAGCGGCTGAACGACCGGCTGATCATCGGCGGTGGAGGCAATGTCGGCCTGTTCCTTGGGCTCGAGCTGGAACGCCGTCATCCCGAGCTCAACGTCAAGCTGATCGAGTTCAACGCGGCGCGGGCCGAGCTGGTGGCGGACCGGCTGTCGAGGACCGTGGTCCTGCGCGGCGACATCCGGGACCGGGAGCTGCTGGATGAGGCCGACGTCAGCGCCGCCTCGGCCATGGTGACGGTCACCAACAACGATGAGATCAACATCATGGCCAGCCTGCTGGCCAAGCGGCTCGGCTGTGGCCGCAGCCTGGCGCTCGTCAACAACAGTACCTACAGCTTGATCAACCGCTCGCTGGGCATCGATGTGGCGGTGAATCCGCGCGACATCACCGTCTCCAGCGTCCTGCAGCATGTACGTCGTGGCCGGATCAAGGCGGTGCACGCGATCGGCGACGGCGAGGCCGAGGTCTATGAGGCCGAGGCGCTGGAAGCCTCGCAGCTGGTCGGCAAGCCGTTGCGCGAGGCTCGACTCGCCGGCGGCGTCATCGTGGGCGCCGTGGTGCGCAAGGGCCAGGTGATCATGCCCCGTGGCGACACCGTGATCCGCGGCGGCGACCGCGTCGTCCTTGCCGCGCGCAAGGACATGGTCAAGCGCGTCGAGCAGCTGTTCGCGGTCCGCCTCGACTATTTTTGATTCTGTCGCAGCCCATCGGACGATCCCGCCATGTCCCGCATCGCCTACGTCAATGGCCGCTACCACCCTATCGGCGTGGCCGGGGTCTCCATCGAGGATCGCGGCCTGCAGTTCGCGGACGGCGTCTACGAGGTGGTCAAAGCCCTCGGTGGCCGGCTGCGTGACCTCGAACGGCATCTGGACCGACTGGAGCGCTCGCTGTCTTCCCTGGCGATCCCCATGCCGAGGTCACGGGCTGCGCTGCGGACGATCCTGGACGAAGTGCTGCGGCGCAATGCCCTGGCCGACGCCCTTGTCTATGTACAGGTCGACCGAGGGGTCGGACCCCGTCAGCACCTGTTTCCCAAGGAGGTCCAGCCCTCGTTGATCGTCACGGCACGTCGGGCAATTCTGCCACGTCCCGCGGAACTGGCTGGCGGCGTAGCTGTTGTCTCGACGCCGGATCAGCGGTGGAAACGCTGTGATATCAAGTCGGTGAACCTGCTGGCGAATGTCCTGGCGCGGCAGGCGGGAGCTGCGGGCGGGGCACGCGAGGTGTGGCTTTGCGACGAGCAAGGCGTGGTGACGGAGGGTTCGAGCTCAAATGCGTACATCGTCGATCAGTCCGGTCGCGTCATCACCCATCCATTGGGCCCGCAGATTCTGGGCGGCGTCACTCGTCAGGTCGTGCTCGAACTGGCGCGCGCCAACGGAATAGAGGTGGTGGAGCGACCGTTTACATTGGCAGAGGCCGTGCAGGCGCGCGAGGCGTTTCTGACCAGCACTTCATCGCTCGTGCTGCCGGTCACGATGATCGACGACAGGGCCGTGGCCAATGGCCATCCTGGTTCGATCACCACCCGTCTGCTCGAGCTGTACCGTGGGCATTTGATGCGAGTTGAATGACAGATCACGCCACTTTCGGTTGCAATGTACATGCAAATGTCGAAAGATCGCTTGCTGTGCCTTGGCGGCCCCGGTATCGGCACTGATATGGTTTTGCGCCGACGCCGCGCGCTCCCCGGTGCGGCGACACTGTAACCTGCGTAGGGCACCCCGACTTTAAGGTCCGGTGTGTCCGGTGTGTAAGAAAAGAAGCAAGGACAACTCCTATGGCGGCCGAGAAACAGCAAAACCTTCAGGACGTGTTTTTGAACCACGTCCGGAAGAATAAAGTGCCGGTTACGGTCTTTCTTATCAACGGCGTCAAGCTCCAGGGCGTCATCAGCTCGTTCGATAACTTTTGCCTGCTGCTGCGCCGCGATGGCCATGTGCAGCTCGTGTACAAGCATGCCGTGTCGACCGTGATGCCGTCGGCCGCTGTGCGGCTCTACGAGCCGTCGGCAGACGAGCAGCAGCCCCAGGGTTGAGCCGTCACGTCAGAGCATGACGAGGCTGAGGATGGTGCGGTCGCAGCTGGTCGGGCGTGGGTCTTGTGCCCGATCGACCAGGCTGCGACCGGCGGCCGTTCGCCCGACAGCCGGCTCGCCGAGGCCGTAGGTCTCGCGCGTGCCATCGATCTCGAGGTGGTGCAAAGCCTGCTGGTGCCCTTGCGGCAGAAGGTGCCGGCCACCTTGCTGGGGTCCGGCAAGGCCAAGGAGATAGGGCTCGCTCTGGAGACCGAGCCCGCCGAGCTCGTGGTGGTCGACGCGGCGCTGACGCCCGTCCAGCAGCGCAACCTCGAGAAGGTCTGGAAGACCAAGGTCATCGACCGGACCGGGCTCATCCTGGAGATCTTTGGCGAGCGCGCCCATACCCGTGAGGGCGTGCTGCAGGTCGAGCTGGCGGCGCTGACCTACCAGCGCTCGCGTCTGGTCCGGTCCTGGACCCATCTCGAGCGGCAGCGTGGCGGCTTCGGCTTCCTCGGCGGCCCTGGCGAAAGCCAGCTCGAGCTCGACCGCCGGCGGATCACCGAGCGCATCGTCCGGATCAAGGCCGAACTCGCCGATGTGAAACGGACGCGGGGCCTGCACCGAGATGCCCGCAAGCGGGTGCCTTACCCGGTCGTGGCGCTCGTGGGCTACACCAATGCCGGCAAGTCCACGCTCTTCAACCGCCTCACCGGTGCCCACGTCGACGCGCGGGATCAGGTGTTCGCCACCCTCGATCCGACCATGCGGCAGATCAGGCTGCCGTCCGGCGTGCATGTCATCCTGTCCGATACGGTAGGCTTCATCACCGACCTGCCGACCTCGCTCGTGGCCGCGTTCCGGGCCACGCTGGAGGAGGTGCTGGCGGCGGACCTGATCCTGCATGTCCGCGACATCAGCCATCCCGATGCCGACGAGCAGAAGCGCGACGTCGAGAAGGTGCTGGACGAACTGGGCGTCGACGCCGCCGATCGTGCGGCCCGGCTGATCGAGGTCTGGAACAAGATCGACGTTCTGGCGCCGGACCAGCTGGCGGAGGTCGAGGCCGAGGCAGGGCGCATTGCCGATGTCTGCGTGCTTTCGGCAGCGCAGGGCACGGGGGGCGATGGGCTGCTGGCAACCGTCGACCGCCGGCTCGCCGCCAAGCGCAGCGTGGTGGAACTCGACCTCGACTACAACTCTGGCGAGCTCCTGGCGTGGCTGCACCGAACCGGCGAGGTGCTGCAGCAGACCGATGACGGCGCCGGCCTGCATTTGCGGGTAGCGATCTCAACCAGCGAGCGTGCCCGCTTGGCCCACCGACTTGGCCGGCCGATCTAGCCAGCGGCTGGCCTCGTTCCGGTCGCGGCAGTGTCGGGCCGCGACAAAAAACAGGCCGCGGCGGACCGCGGCCTGTCAATTGGGGAGGAAACGCCTCAAGTCGGGTGTCGTCGGGGGGAGCCCCCTGGACACACACGGATAGTGCCTTTCGGTTGATTATCTGTCAAGCGCATATTCCAATCAGGCTAGAGAAATTTCTACTTTTAGTTGTTGAACCTGTCCCTGCTTACGTTGAGTCCGCCGTTGTGCCTGTCGATGGCGCCGAGACCCGCTGGTCAGGCGCCAGTTGCCTTTTGACAGGCTGGTGCCAATCGCTAAACTAACCGGAGCATTGTAGCGCGACAGTCACAAAAGTCGCCTTTAAGAACAGTACTGTAAAACGCTGCGGGGCAGCAAAGGAGCGGGACCAATGACTGAGGCGATGCAGGTAAAGCATAGCGAGGCCGCGGTCTTCGCGACCGCTCGGCGCCCATCGGCCAAGCATTCGGCGGCGGCCCGCATCGCGAGCGTCGCGCTGCTCTCCGCCATGGTGGTCGAGACTGGTCCCGCCTCGGCCCAATCCATGGACGAGCTGATCGCGGCGGCCAAGAAGGAAGGCCAGCTGACCACAATTGCACTGCCGCACGACTGGTGTGGCTACGGGGCCGTGATCGACGGCTTCAAGGCGAAGTACGGTCTGACGATCAACGAGCTGAATCCCGATGCCGGCTCGGGCGACGAGATCGAGGCGATCAAGGCCAACAAAGGCAACACCGGCCCGCAGGCGCCGGACGTGATCGATGTCGGCCTGTCGTTCGGGCCGACGGCGAAGGCGGATGGCCTGCTGCAGCCCTACAAGGTCTCCACCTGGGATTCGATCCCGGACAGCGCCAAGGATGCGGACGGTTACTGGTACGGCGACTATTACGGCGTCCTGGCGTTCGAGGTGAACAAGGACATCATCCAGAACGTGCCCCAGGACTGGTCCGACCTGCTTGGCGACGAGTTCCGCAATGCGGTGGCCCTGGCCGGTGACCCTCGGGCCGCGAACCAGGCGATTCAGGGCGTGTACGCGGCGGGATTGGCGAGCGGTGCCGAGGCTGGGGCCGCAGCGGGCGAAGCCGGCCTGAAATACTTCGCCGAGCTCAACAAGAATGGCAACTTCGTGCCGGTGATCGGCAAGGCGGCTTCCCTGGCGCAGGGCTCGACGCCAGTCATCATTCGCTGGGACTATAACGCGCTGGCGGATCGCGACACGCTCAACGGCAACCCACCGGTCGAGGTCGTGGTGCCGAAGTCGGGCGTTGTCGCCGGTGTGTACGTGCAGGCCATCAGCGCCTACGCCCCGCATCCCAATGCTGCCAAGCTGTGGATGGAGTATCTTTACTCCGACGAGGGTCAGCTCGGTTGGCTCGCGGGCTATTGCCATCCGATCCGGTTCAACGACCTCGTGGCGAAGGGCAAGGTTCCGCAGGAGATGTTGGACAAGCTGCCGCCTGCCGCCGGCTACGCCGCGGCTGTGTTCCCCAGCCTCGCCGAGCAGGGTGCCGCCAAGGAAGTCATCACGAAGCAGTGGGACACCGTCGTCGGTGCCAATGTGAACTGATCCCGCTGCCGCAGCTGGGGGTCGCACGTGCCATCCCGCCTACTGGTGGGGTGAGCGTGCGGCCGGCCGGCCGCGTCGCCGCTGCCTCGTCTCCTGGCGATAGAGAGTATCGATGACGCCGTCCGCACAGGCAGCTCCTGGGTCCACCCAGTCATCGTTCCAGCTTGGGCATACCGCCACGGCATGGATCGGCATAACGCCGTTCTTCATTTTTGCGCTGATGTTCCTGATCCTGCCGACGCTGTTCCTGGTGGTGGGCGCGTTCCAGGACGCCGACGGGAACTTCACCTTTCGGAATCTGGTGAATCTGTTCCAGCCCTCGATCCTGAGCGCTTACTGGATCAGCATCAAGATCAGCGCCGTTTCCGCGATCGTCGGCGGCATCATGGGCTTCTTTCTGGCCTACGCCGCGGTGGTGGGCGGACTGCCGCCGTGGATCCGCCCGACCCTGATGACCTTCTCGGGCGTGGCGTCCAACTTCGCGGGCGTGCCACTGGCGTTCGCTTTCCTGGCTACGCTCGGCCGCACCGGTCTCGTGACCACCCTGCTGGTCAAGTTTTTTGGCTTCAATCTCTACGCCACCGGCTTCAACCTGCTGAGCTTCTCGGGTTTGACGCTGACCTATCTCTACTTCCAGATCCCGCTGATGGTGCTGATGCTGACCCCGGCACTGGACGGCCTCAAGCGTGAATGGCGGGAGGCCTCGGAGATACTGGGCGCCAGCACCTGGCAGTACTGGCGCTACGTGGCCTTGCCGGTGCTGTGGCCGAGCTTTCTGGGTGCCATGCTGCTCTTGTTTGCCAACGCCTTCGGCGCCATCGCCACCGCCTACGCGCTGACCGGCAGCTCGCTCAATATCGTCACCATCCTGCTCTACGCCCAGATCCGCGGCGACGTGCTGCACGACCCGAACCTGGGATACGCACTGGCTCTCGGCATGATCGTGATCACCGGCCTGTCGAATGGGACCTACATCTGGCTGCGGCAGCGCAGCGAGCGGTGGCTGCGATGAAGCAATCCAGGTTCGGCTCCTGGCTCGCCATGGCGATCGGCAGCCTCTATTTCCTGATACCCCTGATCGGCACCTTCGAGTTCTCGTTGCGGATGCGCCGCGGCGAATACAGTTTCGACGCCTACCGCGTCGTGCTTGCCGACCCGAACTTCCAGGCCACCTTCGGCTATTCGACGCTGATCGCCCTGTGCACCATTGTGGTGGGCGTGCTGCTGGTGGTACCCACCGCCTACTGGATCCAGCTTCGCCTGCCGCGGCTGCGGCCCCTGGTCGAGTTCATCACGCTGCTGCCGCTGGTGATCCCGGCCATCGTCATCGTGTTCGGCTATCTACGGCTCTACAACAGCTCGTCGTTCCTGCCGCTGACCGCCAACGCGCGCACCACCGACCTGCTGCTCACCTTCAGCTACGTCACCCTGGCCTTGCCCTACATGTATCGTGCCGTGGACACCGGCCTGCGGGCGATCGACGTGCGCACGCTGACGGAGGCTGCCGAGATCCTGGGGGCCAGCCTGCCGACGATCCTATTTCGGGTGATCCTGCCCAACATCCGCACGGCGATCCTGAGCGGCGCCTTCCTCACCTTCGCCATCGTGATCGGCGAGTTCACCATGGCGAGCCTGCTGAACCGCCCGGCTTTCGGGCCGTATCTGCAGCTGATGGGTGCCAACCGCGCCTACGAGCCGTCGGCTCTCGCCATCATCGCCTTCCTGGTGACCTGGGCCTGCATGGGCCTGATCAACGTCTTCGGCCGGGCACGTTAGGACCTCCGCATGCCGTTCCTCGAGATCGACAACGTGCACAAGAGCTTCAAGCATCAGGTGGTGGTGCAGAAGTTCGACCTGGCCGTGGAACGGGGCGAGTTCATCTCGTTCCTGGGCTCGTCCGGCTGCGGCAAGACCACGACCCTGCGCATGGTAGCCGGGTTCGAGCGGCCGACCTCGGGTATCATCCGCATCAATGGGCGCGACGTTACCGGCCTGCGTCCGAACCAGCGCAATGTCGGCATGGTGTTCCAGTCCTACGCGCTGTTCCCCAACATGACGGTGGCCGAGAACGTGGCCTTCGGCCTGAAGGTGGCCGGGCGCCCGGAGGCCGAGATCACCGGCCGGATCGAGGAGATGCTGCGCCTGATCGGGCTGCCGGCCCTTGGCGGGCGCTATCCGTACCAGCTTTCGGGCGGTCAGCAGCAACGCGTGGCCCTGGCGAGGGCACTGGCCGTCAAGCCGCAGGTCCTCTTGCTCGACGAGCCGCTCTCAGCCCTGGATGCCAAGATCCGGGTGTCGCTGCGCGAGGAGATCCGCGCACTCCAGCGCGAGCTCGGGATCACCACGATCTACGTCACCCACGACCAGGAGGAAGCGCTGTCGATGTCGGACCGGATCGTCGTGATGAACGAGGGTCGGGTCGAGCAGGTCGGCACGCCGTTCGAGATCTACAACCAGCCGCGCACGCGCTTTGTCGCCTCGTTCGTCGGCACGCTCAGCTTCCTGCGCGCCAAGGTGCTGGATCCCGTCGCCGGCCGGATCATGGTGGCCGACCAGGAGATCGTGGCGGCGCGCGGTATTCCCCAGGCCAAAGTGGGCGAGACCTGGTCAGTGGCGCTGCGCCCCGAGGCTGCACTGCTCGAGGTCGGAACGCACCAGCCGCCAATTCCTGGCCGGAACCGCCTCGTCGGCACGATCGAGGAGGTCAGCTTCCTCGGCTCCGTGGTCCGGATCCGCGTCCGCCTTGGGGAACTGGCGCTATCGCTCGACACGTTCAACAACCCGGGCATGCCTCCGCCGGAGCGCGGTGCGCCTGCGACGGTGACGTTCGCGGCCGAAGACCTGCTGGTTCTCGAGGGTGCCGAGGCCGCCTGAGCGGCGCCCGCCTGTGCCGGTCCGGCTGAGGTCAGCTCTGTAGAATCCAGCGAATGGCGCTCTGCATCATGCGTACGGTGCGGTCGCGATCGAGTGAGGGGTTGCGCACGGCACGCACGGAAAGGCCCTGAAAGAGCGTGAACAGGGCCTCGACCCGCTCGTCCAGGCGCGGATCCTCCGGATTCTGATCAGGGCCGGCCGCCTTGCACAGCATCTTGCGCATGCGGGCGCGCAGCACCGCATCCGAAGCGTGCACCACGTCCGCCGCACGCTGGTTGCGCGCAGCCTCTGCCAGCACCTCCAGCATCAACGCGGTGCGGGCGACATCCATGCACTGATCGACGCCGTTGGCCGCTGCATCGACGAGTGCCGTCGCCAATGGTCCGGGACAGCTCTCGATCTGGTCCATGATCGCCAGGACATCCGCCTGGTTGCCCTCGACGATCGCAGCGATGATCGCGTCCTTGTTCTCGAAATAGTGATAAATGTGACCGACGCTCATGCCGGCGCTTTTGGCGATCGCAGCCATGCTGGCACCTTGAAACCCATGCCGGCAGAAGCAAGTCGTAGCCGCCTCGAGAACCTGTTGGCGGCGCGACTCGGTCCGCGTCCCCTCGTGGCAGTCCCGGTCAGGGATTTCCATCGTCGTTCACCTGCACCATAGCCCGTTTCAGGGTAACCGCGGCAGCTTGACGCTGCATCGCAGCAATATTAGAATGAACGCTCAATCGATACAAGCGAGGGGCGGGCCGCTGGTCTCGTCCGGATCGAGCCGGGGCTTGCAACGCTGCCGGATGCCTGGAGATGTTGCCCATGCTTAGCCCCTCTGGTCGGCTCATGGCCGGCCTCGTTCTGGCGGGCGCATTGTCCTTGAGTGCCTGCGGCAAGGACGAATCCGGCAATGCGCAGTCGCAGGCCGCCCCCCCGCCGGCCAAGGTTGACGTCGTGACGCTGGTGCCGCAACCCGTCGATATCACGACGACGTTGCCGGGCCGCACGTCACCCTATCAGATTGCCGAGGTGCGGCCGCAGGTGAACGGCATCCTGCAGGAGCGCCTCTACCGCGAGGGTGCGGACGTGCGGAAGGGCGAGCCGCTCTACCAGATCGATCCCGCCGTCTATAAGGCCGCCTACGATACCGCCAAGGCGGAGCTGGCGCAGGCCGAAGCCGCGCTCGTCTCGGCGACCAACCGGGCGCGCCGCAATCAGGAGTTGGTGCGCACCAATGCCGTGAGCCGGGCTTCCTTCGACGACGCCGTGGCGGCGGAGGGCGAGGCGAAGGCCGCGGTCGAGGCGCGCCAGGCAGCGCTCGCGGCCGCCAAGATCAATGTCGACTACACCACCGTCACGGCCCCCATCGACGGTCGGATCGGTCGCTCGGCGTTCACCGCCGGAGCACTGGTGACGGCCAACCAGGATGGTGTGCTGACCACGATCCACCAGCTCGACCCGATCTATGTCGACGTCACGCAGTCCAGCGCCCAGCTCCTGGAGCTTCGGCGCGCGGTGGCGGACGGCCGCTATCAGCAGGTGGAGCCTGGTGGTGCCCAGGTCGACCTCACGCTCGAGGACGGCACGCAATACGCGCATCCGGGCAAGCTGGAATTCGCCGACGTCCAGGTCAGCGAAAGCACCGGCGCCGTCACGCTGCGCGCGCTGTTCCCCAATCCGGACGGGATTCTCCTGCCCGGCATGTTCGTGCGTGCCGACATCAAGGCCGGCGTCGATCCAGTGGGCATCCTGGTGCCGCAGCGTGCGGTCAGCCGCGACCCGAAGGGCCGCGCCGTGGCGTTGGTGGTGTTGCCGGACAACAAGGTCGAGCAGCGCATCCTGACCACGGATCGGACGGTCGGCGATCAGTGGCTGGTTACCGACGGGGTGAAGGCGGGCGACCGGGTGATCATAGCCGGGCTGCAGAAGGCCCGGCCCGGTGCGACCGTGCAGGTGAGCGAGCCGGAAGGCAAACCGGTGGCCGACGCCGCCGGCGCCGATGCGCCGATCCGGAGATAGCGGGTGGCCAGATTCTTCATCGACCGGCCGATCTTCGCCTGGGTCTTGGCCATCGTCGTGATGCTGGCGGGTGCGTTGGCGATCTGGACGCTGCCGATCGCGCAGTACCCGTCGATCGCTCCACCGTCCATCTCGATCACGGCGACGTTTCCGGGTGCATCGGCGAAGGTCGTGGAAGATTCGGTGACCCAGGTCATCGAGCAGCGCATGAAGAACCTGGACGGCCTGCGCTACATGTCGGCCAACAGCAGCTCGTCCGGGCGGGTCGAGATCACCTTGACCTTCGAGCCCGGGACCAATCCGGACATCGCCCAGGTCCAGGTGCAGAACAAGCTAGCGCTGGCGACGCCGCTGCTGCCCGAGGAGGTGCAACGCCAGGGGGTCCAGGTCGCCAAGGCGTCCAGGAATTTCCTGATGGTGGTGGGGCTCGTGGCCGCCGAGGGCTCGGACTACACGCAGACCGACCTCGCCGATTTCATGGCGTCGAGCATCCAGGACCCGATCTCGCGGGTCAGGGGCGTGGGCGAGGTGCGGCTGTTCGGTGCGCCTTACTCGATGCGCGTCTGGCTCGATCCGCGCAAGCTGGTGAATTTCGGCCTGACCCCGTCTGACGTGGTCGCTGCCATCAGGGCGCAGAACGCCCAGGTCGCGGCAGGTCAGCTCGGGGCCTTGCCGGCGGTCGAAGGGCAGCAGCTCAACGCCACGATCACGGCGCAGTCGCTGCTGCAGACGCCGGAGGAGTTTCGCCAGGTCTTCCTGCGGACGATCGAGGATGGCTCGACGATCCGGCTGGGCGACGTGGCCCGGGTGGCGGTCGGCGCGGAGGAATACACCACCACCGCCAGCTTCAACGGTCGGCCGTCCACCGGCCTCGCGATCCAGCTGGCGTCGGGCGCCAACGCGCTGGAGACGGCCGAGGCCGTCCGCGCCGAGATGGAGCAGCTGCGCAGCTTCGTCCCGGAGGGGATGGAGATCATCATCCCCTACGACACCACGCCGTTCGTTAAGGTGTCGATCGAAAGTGTCGTGCACACGCTGATCGAGGCGATCGTCCTGGTCTTCCTCGTGATGTACCTGTTCCTGCAGAATTTTCGCGCCACGCTGATCCCGACGATCGCGGTGCCGGTGGTGCTGCTGGGCACCTTCGCCATCCTCGAGTTCGCCGGATTCTCGATCAACACGCTCACCATGTTCGCCATGGTGCTGGCGATCGGTCTGCTGGTCGACGATGCCATCGTGGTGGTGGAGAACGTCGAGCGCATCATGCACGACGAGAAGCTCTCCCCCAGGGAGGCGACGCGCAAGTCGATGGATCAGATCACCGGCGCGTTGATCGGCATCGGCCTGGTGCTGTCGGCGGTGTTCGTGCCGATGGCCTTCTTCGGCGGCTCGACCGGTGTCATCTACCGCCAGTTTTCGATCACCATCGTCTCGGCCATGGCGCTGTCGGTGCTGACCGCACTGATCCTGACCCCGGCCCTTTGTGCCACGCTGCTCAAGCCGTCCCAGCCGCCGCGGCGCGGGCCGTTCGCCTGGTTCAACCGCGGCTTCGCCAAGACCACCAACGGCTATGTCGGCCTAGTGGGCTACATGGCGCGCCGGGCGGCACGGTTCCTGGTGGTCTACCTGATCATCGCGGCTGGCGTCGGCTACATGTTCGTGCGCCTGCCGACGGCTTTCCTCCCGGACGAGGACCAGGGCATCATGTTCGTCCTGGCGCAGCTGCCCGTCGGTGCGACCCAGGAGCGGACCCTGGCGGTGCTGAAGACGGTCGAGCGGCATTTCCTCGAGGACGAGGCCGAT
Organism: Geminicoccaceae bacterium; assembly: GCA_049292515.1. Classification (GTDB taxonomy): domain Bacteria; phylum Pseudomonadota; class Alphaproteobacteria; order Geminicoccales; family Geminicoccaceae; genus Benzoatithermus. The sequence goes on along the minus strand of JBATRI010000132.1, from coordinate 11,877 downwards.
TCGGTGGCCTCGATCTTCACCGTGGCGGGCTTCAGCTTCGCCGGGTCCGGGCAGAATGCCGGCATCGGCTTCGTGCTGCTGAAGGACTGGTCCGAGCGCAAGAACCCCGCGCAGCATGTGGGTGCCATCGCCCGGCGGGCGATGGGCTCGTTCGCGCAGATCAAGGACGCCATGGTGTTCGCGTTCGCGCCGCCGGCGGTCCTCGAGCTGGGCAACGCCACCGGCTTCGACGTGCAGCTGCAGGATCGGGCCGGCCTCGGCCACGAGGCGTTGATCGCGGCCCGCAACCAGTTTCTGGGCTTGGCGGCGCAGAACCCGAGCCTGATGGGGGTGCGGCCGAACGGGCTGGAGGACCAGCCAGAATATCGCCTCGTCATCGACCACCACAAGGTGGGTGCCCTCAGCCTGTCGATCGAGGACGTCAACGATGCGCTCTCGACGGCCTGGGGCGGGGTCTATGTCAACGACTACCTGGACCGCGGCCGCATCAAGAAGGTCCATGTTCAGGCGGATGCACCGTATCGCATGGTACCGGAGGACCTGGACCAATGGTACGTGCGCAACAGCCATGGCGAGATGGTTCCGTTCTCGGCCTTCGCCAGCGCCCACTGGACCTACGGCTCGCCGCGGTTGGAGCGCTACAACGGCATGCCCTCGCTCGAGATCCTCGGGCAGGCGGCGCCGGGCCTGAGCTCGGGTGCCGCCATGGATGCGGTCGAGAGCATCATGGCGCAGCTGCCGCCCGGCATCGGCTACGAGTGGACCGGCATCTCCGACCAGGAGCGTTCCGCCAACGCACAGGCGCCGATGCTCTATGCGATCTCGATTCTGGTCGTCTTCCTTTGCCTCGCGGCCCTTTACGAGAGCTGGTCGATCCCGTTCTCGGTGATGCTGGTGGTACCGCTGGGCGTGTTCGGTGCCTTGGCGGCGGCCATGCTGAGCGGGCTGTCGAACGACGTCTTCTTTCAGGTGGGCCTGCTCACCACGATCGGTCTTGCCGCCAAGAACGCCATCCTGATCGTCGAGTTCGCAAAGGACCAGAACGAGGCCGGCAAGAACGTGATGGAAGCGGTGCTGCAGGCGGCGCGGCTACGCATACGGCCCATCATCATGACGTCACTGGCCTTTGGGCTGGGCGTGACACCGCTGGCCCTGGCGAGCGGCGCCGGATCGGGAGGTCAGAACGCGATCGGCATCGGCGTGCTGGGCGGCGTCCTCGCCGCGACCTTCCTCGGCATCCTGTTCGTGCCGCTGTTCTTCGTCCTGGTGCGCAAGGTGTTCGGTCGTAAGAAGGACGAACCGAGGCCTGCCTCGACGCAGGTAGCGCCCGCGGAATAGCTGCCGGCGGCCGCTACCGAGGCGACAGGCCGTCGGTCGGCCGCAAGGCCGAATCGATGCAGTGGATGAGGTCCTGTGCGGCAAATGGCTTGCTCAGGAAGCCGATAGCACCACCGGCAAGAGCCCGGTCGCGAACTCGGTCCTCGGGATAGGCGGTAATGAAGATGGTGGGCAGGCGCATGTTGCGGGCGACCAGCAACTCCTGCAGCTCGAGCCCACCCATCCCCGGCATCTGCACATCCACGATCAGACAGGCGATATCGTCGACCCGGCCCAGCTGCAGAAACTCCCCTGCGCCGGTGAAAGTGCGGACCGCATAGCCGAGCGAGCGCACCAGGCTCGCCAGGGCAACACGAACGGACTCGTCGTCGTCGATGATCGAGATTACCGGGACGTTGGGCAATCAGAGTATCCCGCGGGTTGGACCGAGCACATAGCAGCCGAGACAACGCTACCTCGCCTCAAAGCATGGATGAGCGGGACGGCGCTGGACATTATACGGAGGTCTTAAGAGGAAATTTTCTGCTGGAATTGGGTCCATCCGGATGGGCCTGACCTCGCGCAGGAAGGAGACGCACAACGTGTGCGACGAGCACGGCGACATCGCCACCGCCAGCCTGCTCGAGAACTGGATCGACGAGGCCGCGCAGCGCACCTGGTTTCTGTTCGAGGCCGGGCGGACGAACGCCAGCGCGGCCTAGGGTTCGTGGGTGCCGAGCCCGGAAGGCCGGGCCGGCTCCAGCCCATCGACGAACGTCCGTGCGGCGCGGCTCGGGCGGCGCTCTTTGTGCTGCAGAAGCTGGAACGATCGAGGGGCCAGCTTCACATCGAGATTGCGGAGTGTGCCGTCGCGGAGCCTTGGCGCCGCCACCAGCATGGAGATCCCGGCGACGCCCACACCCGCCTCGACCGCACCAAGCACGGCTTCGTTCGACGGCAGCTCCAAAGCGATCCGCAGCCGTGCGGGGTCCAACCCGAGATGGCCCAGGGCGGCTTCCAACTCGGTGCGTGTGCCGGACCCGGCCTCGCGCGATACCCAGTCAAGGTCGAGCAGGTCTTCTGGCTCCGCCGGGGCGGGCACAATGGTGCCGTTGCCGGCAACTATGAGCAGCCGATCGACGCCAACCGTCCTCGCAGCCAGTACGGGCTCGTCGACCGTGCCTTCCACCAAGCCCAGCTCGGTGGATCCATCGATCACCGCGCGAGCCGCTTGCGTGGTGTTGCCGATCGTCACCTGCAACTTGATGCCGGGATGGGCACGATGGAAAGCGGCGAGCCGCTCCGGCAGCCAGTAACTGGCGATGGTCTGGCTCGCAGCGATCGCGAGCGTACCGTGATCGAGGCCGGCGAACTCGGCCAGGACCCGTTCGGCGGCCCCGGCTCGGGCCAGCACGAGCTGCGCCTCGGGCAGAACGGCGCGACCGGCCTCGGTGAGCTCGATGCGCCGCCCGACACGGTGGAAGAGCGGCACGCCGTGCCTGGCCTCGAGCGCCGCGATCGCAGCGCTGACCGTGGATTGGGTGAGGTGGAGTGCCTCGGCCGCGCGCGTCACATGCTCGCGCTCGGCCACGGCCACGAAGATGCGGAGTTGGTCGAGGGTCACCGCCGCCGGTCCCGCGCTGGGTGCTTCCGCTGCGCCGAGCCAATTGTCCACGGCGTTCGTGCTTGGATCATCTCGGACTCGAACTCCCTACCGGCGAACGACGGCCGGACAATGCTGAGCGGAGCTCATGCCCGCAGGTCAATCAATCGCTGCTGGCGATCGATTCAACCAGAATAACTCGTTGGAGCAGATCGACGTATCCGGTGCACGCTGACCTCGAACAGTCGCACGAGAGATCGTCATGCAAGTGGCCCGCCTCCCGAGCCAGGGTGTCTCGCACCCTGTACCCCATCCGATCGGCCCGAAAGCCGCCGCCCTGCCGCAACAGCTGGGGCGCCTGTTGCCTGGGCTGATGCTTTGCGCTGCCGTGACCGTCGCCGCCGTGGCACTGCAGGCACTGGAGAGGCGTGGGCTGGGCCGAGCCTGGCTGGAGAGCCTCGTCCTGGCCATTCTGCTCGGTACCGTCGTGCGCAGTCTATGGGTCCCAGACGAGCGCTGGCAGCCCGGGATCACGTTTGCCGCCAAGACCCTGCTCGAGGTCGCAGTGATGTTGCTCGGGCTTTCCTTGACGTCCGGCGTCATCCTGGCAGCCGGTCCAGGCCTTCTGCTCGGGATCGTGGCGGTCGTGGCCGTGGCGCTGCTGGCGAGCTATGGCATCGGCCGAGTGTTCGGCCTGCCACCCCGGTTGGCGGTGCTCGTCGCCTGCGGCAACTCGATCTGCGGCAACTCGGCCATTGCAGCGGCGGCCCCCGTCATCGGCGCGCACGGCGACGACGTCGCGGCATCCATAGCATTCACCGCCCTGCTGGGCGTGGTCGTGGTGCTGGGCCTGCCATTGCTGGTCCCGGCACTGGACCTGTCGCCTAGCCAGTACGGTGTCCTGGCCGGGCTTACGGTCTACGCCGTGCCTCAGGTCCTGGCGGCCACCGCGCCGGTCGCTGCCCTGAGCGTGCAGGTGGGCACCCTGGTCAAGCTCATGCGCGTACTGATGCTCGGCCCGGTGGTGTTCAGCCTGGCCCTGGCCAGTAGCCGGTTCGCGCAGGCGGGGGACACGGGCGCGACCGCATGCCCGCCGGTCCATCGTCTGGTGCCCTGGTTCATCGTCGGCTTCCTCGCCCTCGCCACGGCCCGCTCGCTGGGCATCGTCCCCGACGGGCTGCTGGATCCGGCGGCGGTCATCGCCGATGGCCTGACCGTCGTCTCGATGGCGGCCCTGAGCCTGTGCACCGATCTCAGGTCCGTCACCAGGGCCGGGGGAAGGGTAATCGCCGCGGCTACAGGCTCACTTCTGCTCCTTGCAGCGATCAGCCTCGGGCTGATTCACCTCCTCGGCCTCCCATGAGGGTCGTCCGGCTCGACACTCCAGGATCAGGCTGTCGCCGGCGGCGGCTCAGCAGCAGCCAGAAGGCGATGGACATGTTGACCAGATTCCAGGCGATGCCGTTCAGGAAGGCCGCGGCGTAGGAGCCGGTGAGGTCATAGATCGCGCCCGACAGCCAGCCGCCGATCGCCATGCCGAGCACGGTCGAGGTGAGGACCAGGCTGACGCGGGTGCCGGCCTCGCAAGCCGGGAAGTAGTCGCGCACGATCAGCGCGTAGCTGGGGACGATGCCACCCTGCGACAGGCCGAACAGAGCCGAGACCAGATAAAGCGAAGTCAGGCCGTCGAACGGCAGGTAGAACAGCAGCGCCAGGCACTGCAGGGTCGAGCCGATGATCAGCGTGCCGATGCCGCCAATGCGGTCGGCGACCAGACCCGAGGCCAGGCGGCTGACGATGCCGAGCCCCAGCATCAGCGAGAGCATCTGTGCGCCGCGCGCGGGTCCGTAGCCGAGATCGGTGCAGTAGGCGACGATGTGCACCTGTGGCATCGACATGGCGATACAACAGGAGAGCCCGGCCAGGACCAGGAGCCCCTGGAGGGCACTGGGGGTGATGGGCGGACGCTGCGGAGCGGAGCCGGTGGTGCCGGGAGTTGTCCCGGCGGCGAAAGTGGGCCGCCGGCGCAGCAGCATGGCCAGCGGGAGCATGGTGGCGACGCAGAAGAGGCCAATGGCTACGTGGGTGTAGCGCCAGCCGATCGTGGCGAAGGCGTGCTGGAGCAGCGGTGGCCAGATTGTCCCGGCGAGATAGTTGCCGCTGGCGACGATGGCCACGGCGATGCCGCGCCGGCGCACGAACCAGTGCGAGACATCGGCCACCAGTGGACCGAACGAAGCGGAACTGCCCAGCATGCCGATCAGCACCGCCTGGGCCAGCACGAACTGCCAGTAGGCCGTGGCACTGGCGGCGGCCACGTAGCCCAGGCCCAGCAGCACCGCACCCATCATCAGCGGCACACGGATGCCGAACCGGTCGGCCAGCCGCCCCATGCCGATGCCGCCCAGCGCGAAGCCCACCAGGGTGGCCGTGTAGGGCAGGGAGGCCCCGCCGCGGCCGACACCGAACTCGGCCTGGATGGTCGGCAACGCCACCACCGCCGACCACAGGCCGACACCGCCGATGGTGGCGACCGCCAGCGATACCACGAGGCGCCACCACGCATAGCTGCCGTCGGGCTCAAACTTCTGCGCCTGCATAAGGGCTTTCTCGCGGCTGGACCGAAAGGGTCCGGCGAGCCGGACGGCCGTTCACGTAGACCGCACGGGCATCCGTGGCAAACGGTCCGGTGCACCCTTGCCGCGCACCACCCCCTCAGAAATCGAGCTTGGCGCCGACGCTCCAGCCTTTGACGCCGTTGCCGGCCAGGGCCGAGCCCCGGATGCTGAAGCCTTCGATACCGTCCAGCACGGCCCGGTCGACCAGCTCGATACCGCCGCCGAACTCGAAGAAATAGTCGAACCCCAGGGCATCCGACGAGTCGCCGGGAAAGCTCGAGTTGGCGACGAACCAGATCCAACGCAGGTCGCGGCCGAGCGCGGTGACGCCGGTGGGTCCGTCCAGCTGCACATAGCCGGTGAGAACGCCAAGGTTGTCGTGCGTTTTCAGGACATCGTCGCTGGCAGCGAAGGTGTCGGTAAACAGCTGATTGTAGCGAATGTTGCCGGTGAATTCGATGTCCTGGCCGAGGGCCTGCTGATGGCTGAGCTCGACGGCGCCGCCATAGAGCAGGTCGTCCGTCTGGAAATTGAACAGGATGCCGTCGACGGCATCTTCCAGCTGTCCGGCTCCCGACCCGGAGAACCTGCTCTTCTGCTCGATGCGGGAATAGCCGAGCAACGCTATTGGTCGAAGCGTGGTGTGCCGGACCGGATGAAATGCCAGCCCCACGCCACCGATTGCCGAGAACACCCGAAACTCGCTGTCTATGTCGGCCTGCAGCGCCGTGCCGGAGAGAAGGTCGTCGAGCGTCTGGTCCGCCTTCAGATAGCTCAGGGTCAACTCGGTGTGCAGCGCGCCGCCGGCGACCCGGGCGCCTTCGAAGTCATGCGCCAAGGGTATGACGAACTTCGACATTTCGGTGTCGGAGGCGCCGTTCGCAGACTCGTCGACGGTGAAGTTCGCGGTGCTCACCCCCGGCAGTGCCGCGAACCCCGTCAGCCCCTGGACGCTATCGGCAAACCCGGAATCGTTCACCGCGTCCCGCAACAGCTCACGCAGCGTGTCAGCCTGCTGCGCGCAGGCTGCGGTGCACCCCATCGCCACCGTCACCGCGGCAACGGTCATCGGCACCAGCCTCAGCCGACCTGCCCCGCGGCGGGTCCGGCCGGAACTGAGCGTCATGGGCCGATCTCCGCTGCACCGCCGCGGTTACGGCGCGGTGCGCTGCGGCGCCTGTAGCAAAGGTGAAACCAATCTCCAAGCCTGGAGCGAAGCCCCTGTCGTGGGGCGGACCCGGGAAGGCCGGGGGGGCCTCAGGCGTTCTGGCCCGGCTGCACGAAGACCTGGGGAGGCGGCTGGGCCAGGTCCTTGGGCGGCAGTGCCTGCTGCGGCGGGGCATAGAACTTGGGCTCGCGGGCGTCGAGCGTAGGCTCGAACGGCAGCCGCATCCTGGCCTGCGTGCCGTTGCGCTGGGCCTCGTCGAGGGCTGCCTGCAGCTGCTGCGCGGTGCGCTGGTCCCAGGGCAGGCGGTAGGCACGGGGTTCGGGCTCGCCGTCGACCTGCAGCCACAGATAGAGGCTGGTGCCTTCGCGCATCTGGCTGCCCAGCACCGTGGCCTCCTGGGCGTGCGCCAGCCACCACTCCAGTGCCACCGGCTTGGGCCGACTGAGCAGGTCGCTGAAGCCGGCATAGCCCACGGGCATGAACAGCGCGGCACAGGCCAGGGCACCGGCCTTCGGGCCCATGCGGCGCGGCGCCCAGATCGCGATCGAGGCGAGGCCGCCAGCCAGCAGCACGGCCACGGCAAACAGATAGGGAAGATTGTTCATGACTTGCTCCCCGAGCGAAGTGGTCGCTGCAGGCTGTTGACGCTGCCCGAGACCAGATTCCCGGCCTCGGTGAGCTTGAAGCGGAACACGGTCCGCTCCTCGCCTTCGCGCATGAGATCGATCTTGGTCATCAGGATCTGCCGGGCCGGCGCGTCGGCGTTGGGCTTGCTGCTGACGAGCACGGTCACAGGCACGTCGGCGACGGTGGCTCGGTTGCGGTAGAGATGCAGGTTGACCGTGTACTCGCCCGGCACGATCCCGCGCGAATAGGAGCTCTCGTAATTGAGGCCGGACAGGTCCAGCTGTTTACCCAAGTCGTCCCGCAACAGGTTGAAGACGGCACCGCCTTTGTTCGAGTAACCGACCGGCATATCGCCCGGCGCCTGGACCCACAGGTCGACGTCGCTGTCCATGTCCGGCGGCCAGTTGGCTTCGATCAGCACGTTGCCTGGAGCCGTCGTGTCCTTGGCGCTGGCAGCCGACGCTTTGGGGTTGATGTGCGCCAGCAGGAGGATCACGACCGTCATGAAGCCGGCCAGTGCCAGCATGATGACGTCGCGGAAGACCGTGTCGCCGGGGTCCTCGAAGCCGCTGTCAAGCCCCTGCATGGCGCTCGCCCTCCTCGACCGTGTGGGCCAGCAGGTGAACCGCACCGCCTTCCAGCAGCCGATGGTTGAGCATCAGCCAGATGTTGAGCACCGAGCCCACCAGCGTCGTGTAGAGGGCGACACCCATGCCTTCGAGCAGCTTGGAGACCATGGGTCCGATCGCCGCCACGTCGGACACGCTGTCGGGGTTGATCCCGGAGAGCGCGATGACGAAGCCCACCACGGTGCCGATCAGGCCCAGCAGCACGAGGCTGGAGGCGATATGGCGGATCCCGGCGATCCGGTAGGCCAGCTTGAGCTTCAGGGCACCGGCGAGGTTGGCCCGGACGCTGCCGTCGCGGCCGGCAATGGCCGCCATGTGCGCCGCGACCTTGGAGGGCGCCCCGGTCGGGCCGCGCTCCAGCACGTTGAGCTCATAGCTGAGCATCCGCGCCTTCTCGGCCGCCATGACCAGGCCGAAGACGAAGACGGCGAAGATCAGCGCGCACAGATGCGTGCTGTCGGTGGCAACGATCGGGTCGATCCAACCCGCCTGCCACGCCGCGCCCAGCAAGGCCAGGCCGACGAGATTGATCACGCCGAAGCGGAGCAGCAGAAGGTAGCGGTAGCGGCCCGGCTCGCGCGCTTGGGTGGCGCTCGGCGCCGGCTGCTCCACTGCGTGCCGTGGGCCCAGTCCGGCCAACGCGTCGGCAGCCAAAGTGCTCATGACAGTTCCATTCGCCCAGGATTGCACCACACGTGCGACCTCGGCCGGAACGGAGAGGGCGGACAGCGGACGCGGCCGCCACGTTGGTGGCGGTCGTCGACCGGCGCCGCCGCCCTCACCAGGCCGGTCGACGCGAATGCAGCGTCATGACACGCATCGCTATCGGATATAGTGCGAGCGCGCACATGGTGCAGTGCACAAATGGCCACAATCATCTCCGTCCGCGTCTGTTCCGCTATCGAGGCGCGCGATTTCAAGGGTTTACATGCTGCCTATGGATTCGGCAGTCAGTGCCCATTCGCACATCGGCCATGGGCGGGGGCTCGGATCGCGGAGCGGCCGAACGATCAATTTTTATGCATCTGCTCGTATGACGACCTTTGTATGCGGCATTACGCCACGCCAAGGTCGGACCATGCGCTCGATGCGACCCTGCAATGCTGGATTGGGCGAGCTGGCGGGGCGATCCACACCGTGGTCGCAGGGGCATGCTGCAGTGCAGCGCAACCGTCGTCGCGCCCATGGCGTTGCACGGCCGCGGCTCGACTTGGGCGCGCGGCCCGACTAAGCCAGCCTGAACAACCGGCTTGATCAGGGAGCGGCCATGGCTCAGTTCACATGCCCGTCGGTGGGCTTCGATCTCGGCGAGCAGGCCGAGATGATCCGGGACACGGTGGCGGGCTTCGCCGCGCGCGAGATCGCCCCCCTGGCCGAGGAGATCGACCGCACCAACAAGTTCCCGCGCCAGCTGTGGCCCAAGCTCGGCGAGCTCGGCCTGCTCGGCATGACGGTCGAGGAGGAGTATGGCGGCAGCGGGCTGGGCTATCTCGAGCATACGGTGGCGGTCGAGGAGATCAGCCGCGCCTCGGCCAGCGTCGGCCTGTCCTACGGCGCCCACTCCAACCTGTGCGTCAACCAGCTCCGCCTGCACGGCACCAGGGAGCAGAAGGCCCGCTACCTGCCGAAGCTGGTCTCGGGCGAGCATGTGGGTGCCTTGGCCATGAGCGAGCCCGGCGCCGGCTCGGACGTGGTCTCGATGCGCACCCGGGCCGAGCGCAAGGGCGACCGGTTCGTGCTCAACGGCAGCAAGATGTGGATCACCAACGGCCCCGAGGCCGAGACGCTGGTGGTCTACGCCAAGACCGACCCCGAGGCCGGCCCCAAGGGCATCACCGCCTTCATCGTCGAGCAGGGGATGGCTGGCTTCAGCACGGCGCAGAAGCTGGACAAGCTCGGCATGCGCGGCTCGGACACCTGCGAGCTGGTGTTCCAGGACTGCGAGGTGCCGGTCGAGAACGTGTTGGGCCAGGTCGGCGGCGGGGTCCGCGTGCTGATGGCCGGGCTCGACTATGAGCGCCTGGTCCTGGCCGGCGGCCCGCTCGGCATCATGCAGGCCTGCATGGACGTGGTGCTGCCCTACCTGCACGAGCGCAAGCAGTTCGGCCAGCCGATCGGCGAGTTCCAGCTGATGCAGGGCAAGCTCGCCGACATGTATACGACCATGAACGCCAGCCGCGCCTACGTCTACATCTGCGGCAAGGCCGCCGACCGCGGCCAGCTGACCCGCCAGGACGCCGCCGGCTGCCTGATGTTCGCGGCCGAGAAGGCGACCTGGATGGCGCTGGAAGCCATCCAGTCCCTGGGCGGCAACGGCTACATCAACGACTACCCGACCGGCCGCCTCCTGCGCGACGCCAAGCTCTACGAGATCGGCGCCGGCACCAGCGAGATCCGCCGCATGCTGATCGGCCGCGAGCTGTTCAAGCTGACCAGCTGACGGCCGCGCCGGCCGCCGCCGTCTCGGGTTCAGACGTGCACGGCGGTGTTTCGGTGAGGTTGGCGGTGGCGCGTGCCTTGAGGACGCGCAGGCCGCGGCCTCCCGCGCCCCTGGCGGGTGAGGGGTTCACAGGTATGATGCACTCCAACTGGGAGAATTGATAGACCATAATATCAATCTTAGATTGTTGAATATCAAGGAATATGAGCCTAGCGCCAAGGCCGGTCCTGATCTGCCGTCGCGAATGCGAAGGCGAAGCGCTATAGTAGATGCTGTAACGGATGCAGGACGCCATGGCCACCCGCCCGCAGGCACTCTACGACGAGGACTTCTACGCCTGGACACGGCATCAGGCGCGCGCTGCGTCGGCTGAAGGCGCTGCGGCTCAATGAAGATGTCGATCTGGACCATCTGGCGCAGGAGATCCGCGACTTGGGCAGCGAGCAGCTCTTCGCGCTCCAGAGCCCAGACCGAGCGGTTGATCGAGCACCTTCTGAAGCTGCAGTACAGCCGACATGAAGAGCCACGCCGGAAATGGATGATCTCGGTCAACAATGTCCGCAGCGAGATCGAGCGGCGTTTGACGGCGAGCCTGCGGCGGCGGTTGGAGGTGTCACTGCCGAAGCTCTACGCGCATGCACGGCGAAATGCGGTGCTGGCGCTGGAGGATCATGACGAGGCGGATGCGGCGGCGCTTCCGCCGAGGTGCCCGCATTCGCTGGATCTATTACTTGACGGAGAGTGGCTACCGGAGCGGGTCATGCTATGATCGAGGAGCTTGTCTTTAGCTTATGTAAGTGAAGTGAGCATCGATCTACACTGAAGCGGCTAGCGTGACTGCTGGAGGTTCGTGCCCAGTCGGCATCATGGTCTCCCTTGTTTTCGAAAAGGATGGGGATCCGAAGTTCTTTTATCTGGGGTGCCCATGCTATGCTGGGCGCCCGGCAAGCCGGCAGTCCCGGCCTACGCCGTGAGCGTCAGGTCAGGGCACCGGCTCCGGCGCACCGGCGGATTGACCTGAATCAATGGCAGGCCCGCGCGCCCATTTCATGATACATTCATCGTGCTCGGCCGCGATCGAACGTGATCCCATCGGGAGACAGTGTCTGTTATGGGCAAGTTTCGTGCACGGCACACTTGTTTACTGATCATTGCTCAACGGCAGCGAATTCCCTGATATGATCGGCGCCCACGCCATGATTGGTACAGTGATCGGATCATGATGCAGATGTTCAGTATTTCGCGGTCCTCCATGACGTCGTCCGTCGAGGAGGATCGACGGCTCGTGCGCACAGCTGCATGGACGAGGGCGGCGGTGTCTCGGGCCTTGCTGGGCGCCGGCATGGGCGTGCTGCTCGCGGGCGCTGCGGTTGCCGCGACGGTCGTTCCGCTCAGCGGCCAGACGCCGGAGCAGATGGCCACGGACCAGCAGCAATGCGGCGTGCAGGCGACGAGCCAGTCGGGCTACAACCCGG
>JBATRI010000131.1:0-1621 GCA_049292515.1 Geminicoccaceae bacterium | reverse complement strand
GCGACGCACTGTCGCTGTTCGCGCGCGGCGACGACGGCAGCTGGGTCCTGCACGCCCGCGCCGGCCTCGACCCGACCGCCATCAGCGACTCCGCCGATCTCCAAGCCGTGCTCGCGCGCTGCACGCCCGACGAAGCCGGGCCCGAAGCGCTGTATGCCATGCTGGACGGACGCGGCATCCATCTGGGCCCCGCCTTCCGCGGCATCCGCCGCCTCTGGCGCGGCACGGGCGAGGCCGTGGCGGAGATCGAGCTGCCGGCTGGCCTCGCCGAGGATGCGCCGGAGCTGCCGATCCATCCGGCAGCACTCGACGCCTGCTTCCAGACCCTGGGCGCCACCTTCAGCGGCACGGGCTCGTCCGGCGCCTTCCTGCCGTTCGCGATCGAGCGTGTCGCCTTCACCAGCCGCTGCACGACCCGCTTCCACGTCCATGTCCGCGCCCGGTCCGGCAGCGGCACGCCCGACGCGGCGCAGGGCGATCTGCGCCTGTTCGACGCGCACGGCCACACCATCGCCCGCATCGATGGCCTGTCGATCGCGCGGGTACGTGCCGAGGGCGGCCCTGGTGCTGACGAGAGCAACTGGGCCTACCGCGTCACCTGGGAGCCGCTGTCCCTGACCGCAGCCGCGCTCAGCCCCTCCGCCGCCGAGCTGGCGCAGGCGGTGAACGGCGTGGCCAGCAGTCATGTCGTGGCCGCATCCGAGGAGCTCGGCAGCGGGCTCGAGGCGTTGGCGGCGGCGTATGCTGCCGAGGCGTTGACCCACGTCGCTGATCCGGGTGCCGTCGACCCCAAGCGCCGCCGCCTCTTCGCCCATCTGCCCAAGATGGCAGCCGTGGCATCCGTCGCCGGCCCAGCCGGGTCCTTGCGCGTGCAGCTGGCGCAGCGCTTCGGCCCGGTGCCGGAGATCGCCATCGCCGCCCGGTGCGGCGAGGCGCTGCCTGGCGTGCTCCGTGGCACGGTCGACCCGTTGAGCGTGCTGTTCGCCGGCGACCAGGCGGGCTTCCTCTACGGCGAGGCAGCGTTCGCGCGGCTGCTCAACCACATGGTGCTGGCGGCCGTCGAGCCCGTGCTCGGTGCTGCCGACGCCGCCCGGCCGGCCCGCATCCTGGAGATCGGCGCCGGTACCGGTGCCCTCTTCCAGACCTTGCGCGAGCGCGTGCCGGCCGAACGCTGGCGCTACACTTTCACCGATCTCTCGCCTTCGTTCCTGGCCCAGGCGGCAGAGCGCTTCGGCGCCGATGCCGCCACCTTCACCGAGCTCGACATCGAGCAGGACCCGACCCTGCAAGGATTCCCGGCCGCCGGCTACGATCTGGTCATCGCCGGCAACGTGCTGCACGCCACCCGTGATCTGGCCACAGCGGTGGAGCATGCCAGGCGCCTGCTGGCGCCGGGCGGCGTGCTAGTGCTGCTGGAGGCCGCCCGGCGCCGCGCCTGGAGCGACCTCGTCTTCGGCCTCACAGACGGCTGGTGGCGGTTCGAGGACACCACCCGTCGCCCCGACCATCCGCTGCTCGATGGCGAGGGCTGGCGCGATCTGCTGGCCGAGCGCTTCGCCGAGGTGGAGATCGTCGCCTCGCCCGGCCAGGGCGACCAGATCGTCGCGCTCGCCCGCCATGC
>JBATRI010000130.1:0-1573 GCA_049292515.1 Geminicoccaceae bacterium | reverse complement strand
GCATTGCAGAGGATGAAGCATCGGCGGCAAAAATTTTAAACGTAACTGTTCCTGTGCCCGATTCTGGCCTTATAGTGGCACAATTAGATGTAGAGGGCTTGTACGTATCGGGTGGTAGTGCTTGTAGTTCGGGGGCCGAAGTAAAATCGTATGTACTCGAGGCCATCGGCTCAATGCGATATCCGGCAGTGCGGTTTTCATTTGGCAAAAATCAAACTAAATCAGATATAGACGAAGCAATTGCCATTTTGCGCCAAACTTGGGGCAGTGGAGCAAAAAAATGACCATTTAAACACCCAATTATAAAAATTAGCCCTTAATTTTGTAGCTAAATAACTGTAAAATGGATGATGTATCAAGGAAATATTATTGTTATATAGATGAGCAAGAAGTAGGGCCGTTAAGTTTTGACGAAATTATTCAGTTAGGCATAACTCCGGATACCCCCGTTTGGTACGAAGGCGTAACTGATTGGCGGCCGGCGTCAAGTTTTCCGGAATTTAAACCCGCTTTTAATGCCTCCGAGCCACCGCCCGCCCCCTTGCCAGCCGCAATAAGCGAAGGGTTTGGCATTCGCACCCGCCACGCATCGGCTACAGATAAGGCTATTGAATGGAACACAGGAAAACCAATAGCCGAGCAAACAAAATCTAAAAATAAAAATACCGAAGCAAAATTTTTAGCCTTAAAAGGCTTTTTTATTCTGTTCGTAGATTTGATATTGCTGACCTTAGTTGTAGAACTATTTGATTTAAATACAGGCCCGCAAAGGGCTTGGGAACCACCGTTTGCGGTTTTGGTAATGATAATAATACCCGCTTGGGCAGTCTATTATTTTGTAAAAGCTTTTCAAGCATGGACGCGCAATAAATAAAGATAAACTTTGCTGCGCTGCCAAATTAAAAAAACTAACCAACTCAAACATTCATCTCTTGTATCCGGAGAAAGATAGCAACCGCGCAAAAACATCCGGAAAGCCACTGGGTTAAGAAATAGCCAAATTTTAACTAAAAATGTGTACTTTTGCAGCCTATTTTTTAATCATCAACATTTAATAGCTGTAATCAATAGCATTTTATTTAATTTATATGAGCGTATTAGTAAACAAGCACTCGCGAGTGTTGGTACAAGGGTTTACCGGTAAAGAAGGCAGTTTCCATGCCGAGCAAATGATTGCTTACGGAACAACTGTAATAGGAGGCGTAACACCCGGAAAAGGGGGGCAAACGCATTTAAACTTACCCATTTTTGATACGGTAAGCAAAGCCGTAAATGCTACCGGAGCCAACGTTTCTATTATTTTTGTGCCGCCGCGTTTTGCCGCCGACTCAATAATGGAAGCCGCTGATGCCGGAATTGAGGTGGTAATTTGTATTACCGAAGGCATACCTGTACAAGACATGGTGCGGGCAAAACAGTTTGTTAAAACACGTTCAAAATGCAGGTTGATTGGGCCTAATTGCCCTGGTATTATTACCCCCGAAGAAGCAAAAGTTGTCATTATGCCCGGATTTATTCATAAAAAAGGTACGGTTGGCATCGTTTCGCGCTCGGGTACACTTACCTACGAAGC
>JBATRI010000129.1:0-18151 GCA_049292515.1 Geminicoccaceae bacterium | reverse complement strand
GCCGGGGAGCGGGGCATCAGGATCATCGAAGGCGACGCGCGGCGAACCGGTCTGCCGGGCGGGCGGTTCGACGCGGTGCGGATCGACCGGTCGCTCCAGCACATCGAGCGGCCGCAGGAGGTGCTCGCCGAGATGGCGCGCGTGCTGCGGCGCGGTGGGCGGGCGGTGGTGTGCGAGCCCGACTGGAGCAGCTTCCACGTCACCTGCTCCCACGAGGCAGAGTTCGAGACCGCGGCGGCGTTCTGGCGGAACAGCTTCGTCAACGCGCGGATCGGCTGGCAGGCCGCGGATCATCTCGCCCGTGCGGGGATGGAGGTCTTCCTCGTGGAAGCGAGCGCGATCCTGCTGCGGTCGCTCGACGAGGCGGACAAGGTGTTCGACCTGAGGACGACCCTGGCCAGATCCGTGACGGAGCGGATCATCGCAGGAGACATGGCGAGCGAGATCCTGCGGGACATGCAGGAGCGATCCGAGAGTGGCAGGTTCGTGGCCGTGCTGAGCCTGTTCACGGTCGGTGCGCTCAAGCCGTGAGGAGCTCGAAGCCTGGATCGGCCCGGACCGAAAGACAGGGTTCGGACATGCACACTTGCCCCTTGGGTTCGAACGTGCCCGCTGGTGCTCAGGTTCGATCGTGCAGGTCGGTCGCTTGGGTGCGGACGTGCAGCGCTGGCCGCGTGGGGGTGGCTCGGTAGGTTCGCTCGTGCCGTTACGGGCTCGGGTTCGAGCGAGCTTGTGCGGGGTGGTCCCGGCTGCCGGCACCGGCACCGGCGCCGGTCGTCGGGTTCGCACGTGCAGAATTCTCAACGGCACCCATGCAGTTGGGTTGAAGGATTTTGGTGGTTGTTGGGCCGTCCGCCGGGTTCGGGGAGCAGTGCGGCTCACGGCGGGCATGGGGCAAGGGCTCCGGCGAGGGATATAGGCTAATAAGCCTATCATGAATCGCGCGCGGCGTGGAGCCCATTGACCGGGCAGGGCGATGGGAGCGCGCCTGATATGACTACCCGTCGACCCAGTTCGCCAACTGCAAGCCATGGATGCGCGCGAACGCGCGGCGCTTGTTGGTTGCGAGGATCAGGTCGCCGGCGAGCGCGTGGGCGGCGATCCACAGGTCGTTGTTGCCGATGACCTTGCCGCGCCGCTCCAGGTCGGCCCGGACGGCTCCGTACGTCATGCTTGCCTGCTGCGGCATCGACAGCACGGGGAGAATCGCCACCAGCTGCTGCAGCAGGTCCAGCGCACGCTCGCGCTGGGCACTCCTTTCCGCACCATAATGCAGCTCGCCGTAGGCAATCACCGAGTTGGCAGCCTTGCCGGGGTGCAAGGACCGGAAGCGTGCCAGGACCTCGGGCGGTCGCTGTCGGCGGATGCAGATGCAGATGGTGGTGTCGAGGAGGAAACGCGGACGCGTCACAGTCCCTCGCGCGCCTGGGGTGCGTCGTCAGGGCGGTCCGGCAGGGCGCACAGGAGCTCGAACGCGTCGGCGAGGTCCCGCGGCTTCGCACGCAGCACGATCTCGTCGCCACGCCGGTAGATCTCGACCTCGGTGGCGTCGAGCCGGAACTCCTTCGGGAGGCGGACCGCTTGGCTGTTGCCGGACTTGAACACCTTGGCGGTAGCCATCATCGCTCCTCGCGGCTCGGCCCAGATCAGCGAGAAAGTATATACATGCTGTGCATACATTGAAGCCGATAATGGCTCTTGCCTGCGGTGAATGCGGCGGACGCCGTGAGCAAGACTACCGACAAGGGTTGCAATAACCGCGTCGAGCGCGGGTTGCGGGACGCACTGGCGTAGGGAAAGCGGTGAGGGCGGTGTGCATCTGGGCGTCGGCAACCATTGGTTGTCGTACTGTGTATGGTCTCGACATGTCGTACTTCCTTTCGGGCCGGAGACATGGCATCTTGGATTGCACCGGAGCATCTGACGAGGGCACATGACCGAGACCATGAGCTTGGAGTTGATCGGACGGACCGTGCTTGAGACCCGCGACGCGGTGCGCGGGCTCGCCGGGGTGCCCGAGGCGCTGCGGCAGCTCCAGGACGATCAGACCGTGATGATCGGCATGCTTCACGCACATGAAGCCGCGCTGGATCTAATGCGCTGGCGGAAGCAGCACTATGCCGGTCTGCGCGCCCGCCTCGCCAAGTTCGAGCGTTGCCTAAAAATGTTGGAAGCGGCGAAGTGACCGACACGTGCTAGGATATTCTAAATCTAGGATTCGTCTCATTGACGAACTTCGTTCCGAGCAGCACCGTCGAGCCCGGCGAACAGGACTAAAGGCGGATCTCTATCCCCACCCGATCCTGAATAGAGACCCGTACTGATACAAATGAAAGCATAAGAGCCAATCATGATAGAATCACTGATCCGCCTGAGTAAAATGTATATAGTACTGCCAATTTCTTGCAGTTTGTGTCTTCTTCTGTGTGGAAGCCCAACTAATGCTGCAATAATAAAATACATCTCACAAGGTAGCAGTGATCGCCTGATTATCTTCATCCATGGTATCTATGGAGATCCTGATGCAACCTTCCGTAATTCGAGCGCGACAAAGTCCTGGCCCGAGTTGATGTCTGAAGATAATCGGAAGATGCGGGTTGGAGCTGGCCCACCGTTGTCGGACTACACAGTTGCTTCGGTGACCATCGAATCTAGTCGGGATAGCACCTTATCAATCGAAGAATTGTCCACAAGACTTGCCACGGATCTAATAGATGCCGGAGTATTCGATGAATATCAACATGTTTTTTTTATAGCTCACAGTATGGGTGGAATTCTGCTAAAGAGAATGTTAATAGCTTCAGCATTCGATCCGAGATTCGCAGTCATTTTAGATAGAACACAAGCTGCAATTCTGATATCTGTCCCATCAAAGGGATCAGAAGCTGCTAATTTTCTCAGCAGACTTCCAAGCTTCTTCACCGGGAAGCCGATAATTGATCTACAAACAATTGATCAAAACAGCTTCTTGCGCATAGTTGACGGTTTGTGGTGGTCATTTCTCAAGCGCACGCACCGGCCAGCGGTCTTCTGTGCCTACGAGACGCAGGCCGTCGCAGGTATTACTGTTGTTCCAGAGATATACACGGAGAGCCAATGTGACAATATTCCCCGCGGGGAACCGCGCGACCATATAAGCATCGTCAAACCTATTGATCAAAATGATAGTGTGTATGAGTGGGCGAGAGGGCGAATAGCGGAAGCGTCATCGGGTATCAAAGACTCTCCAACTGGGGATTCCAGAGAGAAGACAGGACTGCTTATCAAGCGCATAATCGGCGAACCAACGCGACCTGTCTCAGTAACAACTGTTTGGCTCGGGGCAACAGGAAGTGATAGTATCACTATAGATGCGATACGTGTAGTCCACAATGAGTCAAATCTAGTATCTGGAATTACGGGAGCGCAACAACCTGACGCAACATACAATTTTGTTTATGAACCCGGGAGTGACACAACCTTTCCTCTACAGCCAGCTTTAGTATTAAGTCCAGACGATCGGAGAGATGTGTCATTTGTGCTAACGCTGAAACCAAGAGAAACCGTAAGCGGTAATAGCTCGGTCACAGTCGAGCTATTGTACCGTACAAGCGGCGGGGAATCTGGGGCCCTCTCACTTGAGGAACCAGAAGATGGACTTTATACGCTGGCCAGAATGTTGCATCATAATGTAATACTAAAGGACTTAGATCGGCCTTTCAGTGTGCCGCAGGTCTTAACGCCGGAAGGCTATCAGACCCTTCAGTCACCGACTGACGGAGATCCATTTCGATGGGATAACCCATCTATACGCAGCCTGCAGTGGTCACACAAAGGCGGCGATTTTGCGCAAACGTTTCCCGGGGCCAAGCGTATAGCTGATGTACTTGTTAGTGAAAACCTCGCCGACCAGGTTCGTGAACTTGTTAGGAGCGACCCCAACGAATTCAGCTTGACGCTTTGCGCTGTACTTGGTTCCGTTTGTCGAGAGGAACTATACGTAAGTCTTACTAGAAACCTTCGGTCGCCTGCCACGCTACGAAGGTCATGGGAGGATCAATATCGTCTTAACAATTTTTTGTCTGCGGTCGCTTTGAGCCACTATGTTGCGCCGAGCAGCGACCTAGAGATGCTTTTGGATACTTCCAAAGATAAATTAATGAATTTGTCGGATGAGGGTATGGAAGATTTGTTCGTGGCGCTAGGAGATGCGCCCACTCCAACGTGGATCGATACGCTCCTCGCCTATGCTCCCGCCTTTCCAGAAGTCATGGAGGTATTTCTTGCTAAGCGAGGCGCTCTACCTAGAAATAGATATAAAGAGATAATCAATGCCGCCTGGACGATAATGTCCGAAGAAAATGTAGCCCGAGATAATTTAGTGCCAATTATAGATATAGTCTTTCAGTTGGATTGGCCTAACATTGATGCGATAAAAAGACTCGATGCAATGCTTAGCAGACGCGTAGAGACGAAGTCAGCTGTGAGTGAATATAAAACACAACAATTTATTGACTTGAATAGGCGTCTCGGAATTCAAATAGTAGCAGACCAATCCGGTTTGCCAATCATTATTAGCGATCTTGGCTTTCGACCGGTGTGGCCATCTATGCTCCATGTTAGTCAGATCAGCGGTGAGCCCGTTGAAATGGAGACGACGTGGGCGACTCTAGACTACCGGCACGGCGGATCGGAACACTCTTTGAAGGATCTTGTATCGAGGACGCCGGAACGAGATCGGATTATGCGGGCCATCGTCGCAAATGGGCAAGAGGCGATTTTGCAAAGCATGGCGTCTGACCTGAGATATGGCAGTTATTACCTCGTCGAGCTTCTTGGAGAAAGTAAAAGCATTGATTCGACTCGCATTTTGCTCCATTCACTCTGTAAAGATCCGCTGAAGGCGGAACCCGCACTGCGCGCTCTAGCACATCTTCATGTGAATTTTCCGAGCGCAGATTTGAACAATGGGTATCATGATTGTGCGAAAAGAGAGTTTGATTATGTCACATCATACCAGATTGCGGTTGCTTCTGCTGTGCAAGCATTCAATGGTTGGGACGGTCTGATCAGTGAGATCATACAGTCCGTGCCTTCGAATTTCTATAAAGACAATTTCTATGAAATATTATATTTATCCCGTGATAAAATTACGCCGAGGATCGTTGATCAACTAGCCAAGCAAATTGGTATGTGTAACGTTGGGCAGAAGCGAGGGAGTTCATGCTTGGACAAGTCTGAAGAAGGATATGGGTCGCTTTTGTATAGGTGGTTACAGAGCAAACAGAATAACGCTTCGCGATGAATCGGAACTAGATCGATCTTGCGGTACGAAACAGCAGCTTGGCCAAGATTCCGCCTTTGATAAACTCGCGCGCGCTGTGGTGCGAGGATTTGGGACGGTCAAACTACTGATTCGGCGCGCTTAGCTTCCTGGCCTACTTCCCCCCGCCCGCCACCGTCTCCGTCCCCCTGGTTACCCGATACGCCACCAGGATCGGCACCAGCGTCACCGCGATCACGAACACCGCCACCACATTCGTCACCGGTCGCTGCCGCGGCCGGACCAGCTCGCCCAGCATCCAGATCGGCAGGGTGGTCTGCTGGCCGGCGGTGAAGGTGGTGACGATGACCTCGTCGAAGGACAGCGCGAAGGCGAGCATGCCGCCGGCCAGGAGGGCGGTCGCGATGTTGGGCAGGATGATGTGGCGGAAGGTCTGGAAGCCGTCGGCGCCCAGGTCCATCGAGGCCTCGATCAGGTTGGGTGCCGTGCGGCGGAAGCGGGCGATGACGTTGTTGTAGACGACGACGATGCAGAAGGTCGCGTGGCCGACGACGATGGTCCAGAGGCTGAACTTGATGTCCAGCACGCCGAAGGTCGAGCGCAGGGCGATGCCGGTGATGATGCCGGGCAGGGCGATGGGCAGGATCAGCAGCAGGTTGACGGCATCGCGGCCGAAGAAGCGCGAGCGCCACAGGGCCGCCGCCGCCAGCGTGCCCAGCACCATGGCCATGGCGGTGGCGAGCAGCGCCACCTGGGTCGACAGCCAGAGGGCGCGCCAGATGTCCTGCCGCTCCCAGGCGACGGCGAACCAGCGCAGGGTCAGGCCGGGCGGCGGGAACTGATAGCTCTTGTCCTCGGTGGTAAACGCGTAGAGCAGGATGAAGGCCATCGGCAAATGCAGGAACAGGAGGCCCGCCGCCGCCGCGAGCCGCAGGCCCGGCCCGGCCTCAGAGCGCATCGAACGCCCCCAGCCGCCTGGCCGCGGTCAGGTAGACCGCCATGATCACGATGGGCACGATCGAGAACGCCGCCGCCAGGGGGATGTTGCCGGCGGTGCCCTGGTGCAGGTAGACGGCCTGGCCGATGAACAGGCTCGACGTGCCGACGATGTAGGGGATGATGTAGTCGCCCAGCGTCAGCGAGAAGGTGAAGATCGAGCCGGCGACGATGCCGGGGAAGGCCAGCGGCAGGATCACGGTGCGGAAGGTCTGCCGCGGCCGGGCGCCGAGATCGGCCGCGGCCTCGATCAATGCTGCCGGCACGCGCTCGAGTGCCGCCTGCACGGGCAGGATCATGAACGGCAGCCAGATGTAGGTGAACACCAGGAACATGCCGAGATAGGAGACGGACAGCGACGGCCCGCCCACCACCGGCAGCGCCAGGATGGCGTCGAGCAGCCAGGTCAGCCCGGTCGCCTGCGCCAGCCAGCTGATGACACCTTCTTTGGCCAGGATCAGCTTCCAGGCATAGACCCGGACCAGATAGCTCGACCAGAGTGGCAGCATGACCGCGAGGTAGAACAGCGCCTTGGTGCGCGGGCCGGCATAGCGCGCCGCCAGGTAGGCGATCGGGAAGGCGATCACGGCGCAGGCCAGGGTGACAGCCGTGGCCATCAGCACGGTGCGCAGGATGATGTCGAGGTTGGCCGGCTGCGTCAGCAGCTCGACGTAGGAGGTGAGGCCCCACTCGTAGACGACCTGGCCGGTGAACTCGTCGAGCCGGAAGAAGCTGTAGGCGAGCAGCGCCAGCAGCGAGCCCAGATAGACCACGCCCAGCCACAGCAGCGGCGGCAGCAGCAGGAGGAGGGTCAGCCACCGGCCGTGCCGCCACAGCCAGGTCGACAGGCGCCGCGACAGGCTGGCGCCGGATGGCAGGGGCAGGGTAGTCGCCACCGCTATGGGCCGTCGCGCAGGGGCTGCATCGCGGCGGCGGGCCAGGCGAGCCGGACGCGCTCGCCCTGGCCGGGGGCCGGGCGCCTGCCGTCGTTGGCGTGGTCCACGACCAGCAGCGGCCCGTCGTCGACGGCGACCTCGAGCCGCGTGCTGGCGCCGTGATACTGGGCCCCGACCACGCTGCCCTCGACCACGACCTCGCCGCCGCCATCGACGGCGATCCGTTCCGGCCGCAGCGAGAACGCCTGGGTGCTACCGACCAGACGCGCCGCCGTGGCCGCGTCGACGACGTTGGAGCTGCCGACGAAGCCCGCGACGAACCGCGTCGCCGGCCGCTCGTAGACGTCGAGGGCGGTGCCGATCTGCTCGATCCGGCCCCGATTGAACACGGCCACCCGGTCGGCCATGCCCAGCGCCTCGTCCTGGTCGTGGGTGACGAAGACGAAGGTGATCCCGACCTGCCGCTGCAGCGCCTTCAGCTCGCCCTGCATCTGCTGGCGCAGCTTCAGATCCAGCGCACCCAAAGGCTCGTCCAGCAGCAGGACCTCGGGTTCGAGCACCAGGGCCCGGGCCAGCGCCACCCGCTGCCGCTGGCCGCCCGACAGCTGCGACGGCCGGCGCGGGCCATGGGTTGCCAGCGCCACCAGCTCCAGCATCGCCTGCGCCTTGCGGTGGCGCTCGGCCCTGGCCATGCCGCGGACCATCAGCCCGTAGGCCACGTTGTCCAGCACGCTCAGATGCGGGAACAGGGCGTAGTCCTGGAAGACGGTGTTCACCGGCCGGTCATAGGGCGGCACGCCCTGCATCGGCCGCCCGTGCAGCATGATCGCCCCGGCGTCGGGCTGCTCGAAGCCGGCGATCAGGCGCAGGCAGGTGGTCTTGCCCGAGCCCGACGGGCCGAGCATGGCGAAGAACTCGCCGTCCTCGATCGCGAAGCTCACCGCATCGACGGCGCGCACGCTGCCGAAGATGCGGCTCACCCCCTGGAACGCGATCGCCGTGGTCATGGCCGGCGCTGCCCCGCCTCAGCGCCCGCCGAGGATCGCGATGTAGTCCGTGACCCAGCGATAGTAGGGCACGCAGCCCTCGGCCTGCGACGCGCACTTCGCGACCGGCGTGCGCCAGAAGTGGATCTTCGCGAAATCGTCGATGCCGTTGATGGCACAGCCCTCGTCGGTCAGCAGCTCGTTGCCCTTGCAGGCCGCCGGCACCGACGGCACCGAGCCGAACCACGCGGCGAGGTCGCCCTGCACCTTGGGCGAGAGCGAATGCTCCAGCCACAGGTAGGCGCAGTTGGGGTGCTGGGCATCGGCGTGCATCATCGTCGTGTCGGCCCAGCCGGTGGCGCCCTCGGCGGGGATCGTGCTGGCGATCGGCGCGCCCTTGCTTTTCAGCAGGTTGACCTGGAACGGCCAGGAGCCCGACGCCACGACGCCCTCGTTGGTGAAGTCGTCCACCTGCATCATCGCGTCGTGCCAGTAGCGATGCACGATCTGATGCTGCTGTCGCAGCAGCTCGAGCGCGGCCTGATACTGCGCCTCGGTCAGCTCGTACGGGTCCTTGATACCCAGCTCCGGCTGATGCGCCATCAGGTAGGTGGCGGCGTCGGCGATGTGGATCGGGCCGTCGAAGGCCTGGATGCGGCCCTTGTTCGACTTGCCGTCCGGCAGCGTCTGCTCCTCGAACACGACGCTCCAGGACGCCGGGGCCTCCTTGAAGACCTCGGTACTGTACATCAGCACATTCGGGCCCCACTGGTAGGGCGCGCCGTAATGCTTGCCGCCCACCGTGTGCCAAGGGGCGCTCTGCAGCCGCTCGTCCACGGTGGCCCAGGACGGGATCAGGGCGGTGTTGATCTCCTGCACGGTCTTGCCGGCGATCAGCCGCAGGCTGGCGTCGCCGGAGGCGGTGACGAGGTCGAACCCGCCCTCGTTCATCAGCGCCACCATCTCGTCCGAGGTGCCGGCCGTCTTGACGCTGACCTTGCAGCCGGTCGCGGCCTCGAACCCGGTGACCCAGTCATAGCCAGGGTCCGTCTCGCCGCGCTCGATATAGCCCGGCCAGGCCACGATGCTGACCTCGCCCTCGCCGGGGCCGAGCTTGTCCACCATCGCCCACGCGGAGCCCGCCGCCAGGGCCATGCTCGCCGCGAGCCCTGCGGTCACCACCTGCCGCCGTGCCATGTCCAACCCCCTTGGTGCCTTGGCCGCGCTCAGGGCACGGCGCATTCCCAGTGGCGGAAGCATGCCGCCGCAACGGTTTGCTGGCAAACGGGAAAACGCGCCACGCTCCGTCCGCTATGTCGACCTGCCGGATCCGGGGCTTGGCTACTGGAATGCTCGTGCGACCGAGGTGCGGTCCCCGCCTCATCATACATTGTATCGTCCCCGTGACATGCTGGCGAAACGGACGCATGGCAATTCGAGACCAGGGAAGGCTGGTCGGTAGTCCGACAATCGAATGACCTTCGCGGATCTTCCCTCTCACCAATCCGAGAGAGTAAGCGACGATGAAAAATCATTGGTTACTTGCCCTGGCGGTTGCCGCCGGGGTGTCATGTCTCGCTGGCGCACCTGCCGCAAAGGCCGACATCTTCATCACTACCCATGCCGGGCAGGAATGCGTGCAAGTCAACACGACGACGCCGAAAATCCGCTACGGCCTGCACGGGGCGTATAACGACGCGACCGGCCAGGTGACCTGGGTCTGCCCCGCTGAGAATCATTACAGCAACACGCAGAGCGGCGCTTCGAGCTACACGGCGGCCTATTGGTGGGCGATTGTGGACGACGTCAACGGCGCAGCCGACGTGAACTGCCGGATGGAGGTTTGCAACGAGGCCGGGACCTGCACCAGCGGGGCCTCGCGGACCACGTCCGGCACCGGCAACAATCTGCTGATCTCGACCTCGGGCGCGTCGCCGACGGCGCTGACGCCGAGTTCGAGCACCGCGCGGTTGATCTGCACCATGCCCGCGCGTGTCGGCACGACGGGCCGCTCCGGCATCCAGAAGTACACGACCTACCTGTTCTGAGCGGGCGGCCCTGGCTGTCCTGGGATCGAATGTCGCCCGTATGGGGCCTGGGGAGTGCGGTAGCACCCCCCCACCGACATCGTGCCCTGCTTCCAGTGCGACGAGCACTGCCGCCGCAGCGGATGGAGGGCAAACGGGCAATCGAGCCGCTGCAGTCGCTGGGAAGCTCAGCTGGCCATCCGCCGGGGCCGTCGCTCGTGGTGGCTGGGCGGTGCCGGCCGCTCGGTCCGCAGCGGCTCGATCCGGACCGAGGCGTCCTCCGCGTCGGGTCGGGCGGCCGCCACCGCGAACCGGTCCGCGACGTGCCGGACGATCTCGAAGCGGGTCTCGCGATCGGAGATGCGGATGGCGCCGATCTCCTTCTTGGTGACGTGACCGCGGCGGCAGATCAGCGGGATCAGCCAGCGCGGGTCGGCGTTGCGGGCGCGGCCGATGTTCATCCGGAACCACACCGCATCGCCCGTGGGCTCGCGCCGCTCGACCGGCCCTGGTGCTGGGGCAGCGGTGCTGTTGTCGAACAGCTCCTCGGGCGCCGGCAGGCCGGCGCGATGCTGCCGGATCAGGGCCGCGGCGATGGCCTCGGCGCTGCGACCGGCCAGCAGCAGCTTGGCGGCGGCGATCTCCTCCTCCGACAGCTCCTCGACCGGCGTGATCTCCCGCAGCAGGCGCTCCTGGTCGCGGAAGCGGATCTCGTCGGCCAATGGCGGCCCGGACCAGACCGCCTTGACGTTGGCCGCCGTCAGCAGCTGCTCCGCCCGTCGGCGCCGCGTGTAGGGCACCACCAGCACGCACACACCCTTGCGCCCGGCGCGGCCCGTCCGGCCGCTGCGGTGCAACAACGTCTCGCGGTCGCCGGGCAGATCGGCGTGCACGACCAGGCCGAGATCCGGCAGGTCGAGACCGCGGGCCGCGACGTCGGTGGCGACGCAGACCCGGGCGCGGCCGTCCCGCAAGGCCTGCAGGGCGTGGTTGCGCTCGTTCTGGGTCAGCTCGCCGGACAGCGCCACGGCGGCGAACCCGCGCTCGAGCAGGCTCGCGTGCAGATGGCGCACCGCCTCGCGGGTCTGGCAGAACAGCATCGCCCCGCGCGCCTCGAAGTAGCGCAGCACGTTGACGATGGCGTTCTCGCGCTCGTTGGGGGCGATCCGCAGCGCCCGATACTCGATGTCCCCGTGCGGCTGGCGCTCGCTGGCGGTGGCGATGCGCAGGGCGTCGCGCTGGAACTGCTTGGCCAGGGCGGCGATCGGCTTGGGGATGGTGGCCGAGAACATCAACGTGCGCCGCTCGGACGGCGTCGCCTCGAGGATGAACTCCAGGTCCTCGCGAAAGCCGAGGTCGAGCATCTCGTCGGCTTCGTCGAGCACGAGGACGCGCAGCTGGGAGATGTCGAGATGGCCGCGCTCGAGATGGTCGCGCAGGCGCCCCGGCGTGCCGACCACGATGTGCGTGCCCTGGGCGAGCGTGCGCTGCTCGCGCCTTATATCCATGCCGCCGACGCAGGATGTCACCCGGGTGCCCGTAGGTGCGTAAAGCCATTGCAGCTCGCGCTCGACCTGCAGCGCCAGCTCGCGGGTAGGGGCCACGATCAGCGCCAGCGGCGCGCTGGCCGGCCCGAACCGCTCGGCCTCGCCCAGGAGCTCGGGCGCCATCGCCACGCCGTAGGCGACAGTCTTGCCGGAGCCCGTCTGCGCCGAGACGACGAGGTCGCGGCCGGCGGCTTCCGGCGCCAGCACGGCCGCCTGCACCGGCGTCGGTTCGGCGTAGCCGCGTTCGGTCAACGCGTGCAGCAGGCTTGGATGAGTCGTGGGGAACGGCATGGAGGATCAATCAGGTTGCGGCAGTCCGCCGGGACTTCCCACACTTAGGCACGGCCGGCCAGCAACCAAGAGACACAACAGCGCCGAACACGTCTGCAGCGGTGACGATGCCGGGTTGATGTGGCGCCATTCCGACTTGGTGTGCCGCCGATGGCACGAACTTTGCAGAAATCGACGGGCGCCAGCTCGGTGGCGCCCGTAACCATGCCCAGAGGACGAAACAAACACCATGATCAAGCGCAGAACCGTCCAGAAAGGCCTTTTGGGCGCCGTGCTCGGAGCCATCTCGCTGCTCCATATGACCATGCCTGCTCAGGCTGGGGCACTCGACGACATCATGGCGGCTGGCGTGATCAAGGTGGCGGTGCCGCAGGACTTTCCGCCGTTCGGCAGCGTCGGCGCCGACATGACGCCGGTCGGCTACGACATCGACGTGGCGGCGCTGATCGCCGAGAAGCTCGGCGTGGAGCTGGAACTGGTGCCGGTCACCAGCGCCAATCGCATTCCCTACCTGCAGACCAAGAAGGTCGACCTGGTCATCTCCAGCCTGGGCAAGAACCCGGACCGGGAGAAGGTGATCGACTTCACTGCCGCTTATGCCCCCTTCTTCAACGGCATCTTTGCGCCGGCAGACGTCGCAGTCAGCAAGGTCGAAGACCTCTCGGGGATGACCGTCGGTGTCACGCGCGGCTCCGTCGAGGATCTGGAGCTGTCCAAGGTCGCGCCGGCCGATGCGGTGATCAAGCGCTACGAGGACAATAACGGCACGATCTCGGCCTTCCTGTCCGGGCAGGTGGACGTCATCGCCTCCGGCAACGTCGTCGCCGCCGCGATCCTCGCCCGCAACCCGCCCAAGCGGCCCGAGATCAAGTTCCTGATCAAGAACTCGCCCTGCTATGTCGGCCTCAACAAGGACGAGCCGATGCTGCTGGCGAAGGTCAACGAGATCATCGCCGCCGCGAAAACCGATGGAACCTTGAACGCGATCGCGCAGAAATGGCTCGCCGCTGATCTGCCTGCTGATCTCTGACGCGGCACCCTCCGATGAACTATACCTTTGATTTCAGCTCGATCGCGCAATATCTGCCGGTCCTGCTCAAGGGCATCGCCGTCACGATCCAGCTCATCGCCGTGGGTGCGGTGCTCGGGGTTGCGCTCGGCATCGCCTGCGCCTGGGGGCGTACACAGGGGCCGGCCTGG
Organism: Geminicoccaceae bacterium; assembly: GCA_049292515.1. Taxonomy (GTDB): domain Bacteria; phylum Pseudomonadota; class Alphaproteobacteria; order Geminicoccales; family Geminicoccaceae; genus Benzoatithermus. The sequence goes on along the minus strand of JBATRI010000129.1, from coordinate 4,945 downwards.
CTCAGGCCCATCGTCGCGACCTATGTCGAGTTGATCCGCAACACCCCGTTCCTGATCCAGCTGTTCTTCATCTTCTTCGGCCTGCCGTCCATCGGCGTGCAGCTGTCCGAGATGACGGCGGCGACGCTGGCCATGGTGATCAATCTCGGCGCCTACAGCTGCGAGATCGTCCGTGCCGGCATCCAGGCGACGCCGAAGGGCCAATGGGAAGCCGGTGTCAGTCTAGCCATGAGCCGGTTCGAGGTGTTCCGCTACGTCGTCCTGGTGCCGGCCCTGCGGCGGATCTGGCCGGCTCTGTCGTCGCAGATCGTGATCGTGATGCTGGGCTCCGCCGTGGTGTCGCAGATCGCCGCCGAGGATCTGACCTTCGCTGCCAACTTCATCCAGTCGCGCAATTTCCGCCCCTTCGAGATCTACTTCGTCACCACGGCGATCTACCTCTGCTTGGCGATCCTGCTCCGTCAGGTTCTGGGCGGTATCGGCTGGTGGCTTTTCCCGCGGAGGGCCACCCGATGATGGAGTTCACCACCTGGGACATCCTGCGCAACCTGCTCCTGGCGGCGCGCTGGACCGTGCTGCTCTCCATCGTCGCCTTCATCGGCGGCGGCCTTCTGGGCTTGGTGATCCTGTTCCTGCGCACGGCCAAGAGCAAGGCGGCGCAGCGGTTCGCCTGGGGTTATATCGAGCTGTTCCAGGGCACGCCGCTCCTGATGCAGCTGTTCCTGGTTTTCTTCGGCCTGTCGCTGGTCGGGCTCAACGTGCCGCCCTGGCTCGCCGCGGGCACCGCGCTGATCATCTGGACCAGCGCCTTCCTGTCGGAGATCTGGCGCGGTTGCGTCGAGGCCATCGCCAAGGGTCAGTGGGAAGCCTCGGCCAGTCTCGGCATGGGCTATCTGCAGCAGATGCGCTGGGTGATCCTGCCGCAGGCGTTCAAGATCGCCATTCCACCCACGGTCGGATTCTCGGTCCAGGTGGTCAAGAGCACCTCGCTGACCTCGATCATCGGCTTTGTCGAGCTGTCCAAGGCCGGCACCGTCGTGACCAATGCCACCTTCGAGCCGTTCACCGTCTACGGCTTCGTGGCGCTCATCTACTTCGCCCTGTGCTGGCCGTTGTCGAAAACCAGCCAGGTGCTCGAGAGGAAGCTGAATGTCGCTCATTTCAATCACTGAGGTGAAGAAGCGCTTCGGTGACAACGAGGTCCTGAAGGGCATCGACATCGAGGTCGAACCGGGCGAGGTCATCGCCATCATCGGCAAGAGCGGCTCCGGCAAGAGCACGCTGCTCCGCTGCATCAATGGGCTCGAGCTGATCGACGAGGGCCGGATCGCCGTGGCCGGGGCCGAGCTGCAGCCCGACGAGGCGCATCTGAAGGCGCTGCGGCTCAAGGTCGGGATGATCTTCCAGCAGTTCAACCTGTTCCCGCACCTCACCGCCGGCCGCAACGTGATGCTGTCGCAGATGGTGGTGAAGAAGACGCCGACGGCCGAGGCGGAGGTCATGGCGCGCAAGATGCTCGACCGGGTCGGCCTCGGGCACAAGTTCGACGCGCTGCCGGAAGAGCTGTCCGGCGGGCAGCAGCAGCGGGTCGCCATCGCCCGCGCGCTGGCGATGCAGCCTCTGGCCCTGCTGTGTGACGAGATCACCTCGGCTCTCGACCCGGAGCTGGTCAACGAGGTGCTGGCGGTGGTCAAGGAGCTGGCGCAGGAGGGGATGACGCTGCTCATGGTCACCCATGAGATGCGTTTTGCCCGTGACGTGTGCTCACGCGTCGTCTTCATGCATCTGGGCCGGGTGCACGAGATCGGCCCCCCGGGAGAGGTGTTCGCCAACCCGCGCACGCCCGAGCTCAAGCAGTTCCTGGGCGTACATTAGCGCTCCCGCCGCCCCCGGCCATGCGCCAGCCCTCTTGCCACGCCGCCCGCGTCGCCGCACGTTCCGGGCCGAACGGGCGGGCAGGGGGAGACGGGCATGCTCAAGGTCTGGGGGCGGACCAATTCGATCAACGTGCAGAAGGTGATGTGGACGCTGGCGGAGCTCGGCGTCGCCTATGAGCGGATCGACGCGGGCGGCGCCTTCGGTAAGCTGGACACGCCCGAATACGGCGCCATGAACCCGAACCGGCTGATCCCGGTCATCGAGGATGGCGCCACCGTGGTCTGGGAATCGAACGCGATCGTGCGCTATCTCGCCGCCCGCTACGGTGTCGGCGAGCTGTGGCCCGAAGATCCGGCGCAGCGCTCGGATGCCGATCGCTGGATGGACTGGCAGGTCACCACGGCCCAGCCGGCGCTCGGGCCCATCTTCCAGGGCCTGATCCGCATGGCGCCGGAGCAGCGCGACATGAAGCTGATCGATTCCCAGATCGTGCGCGTGGGGCAGCTGCTGCAGATCTTGGACAAGCATCTGGCGATCCGTGCGTGCGTCGCGGGCGACAGCCTGACCATGGGCGACATCCCGATCGGGTGCCTCTGCTGGCGCTACCTCCAGCTGCCCATCGAGCGGCCGGAGCTGCCCAATGTCGCGGCCTACTTCGAGCGTCTGCAGACCCGGCCTGCCTATCGCGAGCACGTCATGCTGCCCCTGACCTGAGCCACGGCCGCTCAGCCGGCGGGGATCGAGATCACCGGCGCCTGTCCCGGCCGGCTGCTCTCGCTCAGCGACAGCAGCAGCATGACGAAGCTGAAGACCCGCTTGGTGCCGAGATCGCTGTTGGGGATCCAAAACCAGTCGCCGTCATAGTTGACGCTGACGAAGGCATCGCGCGGCTCGAGGAACCCGTGCCGGACATTGATGCCGGGGAACCGTGCCAGCGGGTCCGCTACCGCCAGGGCTTCATAGGTGCGGCCCTCGTCGACATCGGACCTGGGCACGTCGATGTCGGCGGCGAGCTGGCCCAGCACCTCGACCAGGGAACGGGTGCGGATGCCGATCTGCCCCGGCTTGGCGTCGTCCAGCGTGTAGACGAGCTCGAACACGTTCTGCTCGGGCGGCAGGCTCAGCATCTCCCGCAGCCTGCGGGCCGCGGCCTGCGTGCCCTCGTTGCCGCCGCCTTCGAGCTTGAGCCACGCCACCCGTTGCAGGTCGCGCACGGCCAGCCGGATGGTCAGCTGGCCATCCTGCTGCAGGCTGAGCAGCAGCCGCAGCACCAGGTCGAAGCCGGGGCCGGCCGCCCGGTGGATGCCCGGCCCCGACCGCTCGTTGTCGAAGCCGCCGATCGAGTGCAGCCCCAGCCCGAACACCAGCTCGGGCTGGACGCCGGCCAGCATCAGCCCGAACAGGTCCGCCGGCGCCAGCGGCGCCAGGAAGGTGCGGGCGAAGCTGGCGCCGGTGACGGGGGTATAGGTGACGGTCGGGCTGTTGGTGAACGTGCCGCCGATGCCGACATTGGCGTCGTCCGACAGGCGCAGCGAGTTGCCGCTGAGCAGCTCCGTGCCGACGCTGAACGTGCCCTGGACCGAGTATCCGGCCAGGATCTGGCTGACGCTGACGAAGGCCGGCACGTCGCCGTAGCGGAGCTTCAGGATGTTCAGCAGGGTCTGCCGCTTGCCGGCCTCGGCCAGGGCGCTGGCGTAGTCGGCCTGCTGGTTGCGGACCGTGGAGGGGCCGAAGCTGCTGCAGGCGGCCAGCATCGTCGCCAGCGCCAGCACCGACGGCGGGGCCGGCCACCGTCGCCTGGTGCCCGCATCGTGCCTCGGACCGTTGACCGCGACGGGCATCGCTGCTCCACCTTGGCTGCTCCTGCGGCACGGACGGCACCGCCGCCACCACCTCTAACGCAGGAAGACGGCGCCCGCACGGGCGGTGCGGGACCAGAAGCGGGGAGAGTGGATTGAGCGTTCCATCGGACATCGAGATCGCCCGCGCCACGCCGCTGCGGCCGATCGACGAGGTGGCGGCCCGGCTGGGGATCCCGGGCGAGGCGCTGTTCCATTTCGGCCGTCACATCGCCAAGCTCGACCTGCCGTGGATCGAGGCCGCGGCGGACCGGCCGGACGGCAAGCTGGTGCTGGTCACGGCGATCAACCCGACGCCCGCCGGCGAGGGCAAGACGACCACCACCGTGGGCCTGGGCGACGGCCTGAACCGGATCGGCAAGCGCGCGGTCATCGCCCTGCGCGAGCCGTCCTTGGGCCCCTGCTTCGGCATGAAGGGCGGCGCCGCGGGCGGCGGCTATGCCCAGGTGGTGCCGATGGAGCAGATCAACCTCCACTTCACCGGCGACTTCCACGCCATCGGCAGCGCCCACAACCTGCTGGCGGCCCTGCTCGACAACCACATCTACTGGGGCAACGCCCTGGACCTGGACGAGCGGCGGATCGCCTGGCGCCGGGTCATGGACATGAACGACCGGGCCTTGCGCCAGATCGTCGGCAGCCTGGGCGGCGTCGCCAACGGCTTCCCGCGCGAGGACGGCTTCGACATCACCGTGGCCTCCGAGGTGATGGCGGTGTTCTGCCTCGCCACCGACCTTGCCGACATGGAGCGGCGCCTGGGCCGGATGATCGTCGGCTACACCCGCGCCCGGCAGCCGGTGACGGCGGCCGAGCTGCAGGCCGCGGGGGCGATGACCGTGCTGCTGAAGGACGCCTTCGCCCCCAACCTCGTGCAGACGCTCGAGGGCAACCCCGCCTTCGTCCATGGCGGCCCGTTCGCCAACATCGCGCACGGCTGCAACTCGGTCGTGGCCACGCGCACGGCGCTCAAGCTCGGCGAGTACGTGGTCACGGAAGCCGGCTTCGGGGCCGATCTGGGGGCCGAGAAGTTCTTCGACATCAAGTGCCGCAAGGCCGGGCTCAGCCCTGCCGCCGCGGTGATCGTGGCCACGGTGCGGGCGCTCAAGATGCATGGCGGCCTGGCCAAGGCCGAGCTCGGGGCGGAGAACCTGCCGGCGCTGCGGCGGGGGCTCGCCAACCTGGACCGGCACGTGCGCAACGTGCGCCGC
>JBATRI010000128.1:0-4349 GCA_049292515.1 Geminicoccaceae bacterium | reverse complement strand
GGCCGCGGCCGCGGCGGGCCAGAGCAGGCAGCCGTTGCGGGACGGTACACCGTGCTGGTGGTGGAGGACGACGAGCTGGTGCGCATGGCCACGGTCGACATGCTGCGCCAGCTCGGCCATGACGTCGCCGAGGCCGGCACCGGGTACGACGCGCTGGATGCGCTGCGCCAGCGCAAGGACATCGACGTGCTGATCACCGATCTCGGCCTGCCGGGCATGAGCGGGCAGGAGCTGGTGGCCGCCGCCCGCGCCCTCCGGCCGACGCTGCCGATCCTGCTGGCCACCGGCTACTCGGTGGCGGATCTCGGGCACGACGTCGAGCTGCTCGCCAAGCCGTTCATGCCGGACGACCTGCGCCGGGCGCTGGCAAATCTCGATCCGGACAAGCCCGAAGACACGACGTCGGAGCGTCCCTGAAACGGCGCAGGCCCTCCGGATCAGGGAGGGCCTGCCTCAACTGGGAGCCCGGGGCTCAGCCCTTGAGCTCGAGATTCTCCGCCGAGCTTTTGCCGTTTTTCCCGCGAACGAGTTCGTAAGCGACCCGCTGGCCGTCGCGCAGGCCGTCCAGACCGGCGCGCTCGACAGCGGAGATGTGCACGAAGGCGTCGGGGCTGCCATCATCGGGCTGGATGAAGCCGTAGCCCTTGGTGGCGTTGAACCATTTAACGGTACCGGTGGTCTGCAAGGTCGTCCTCGTTTGGCATAGTAGGACGCCGGGGCGACGCGCCCCGCGCCAGGCACTCTCGTGATCGGCCCTTTGGCCCCCGGCGGGGGATGGAAGCGGATCGACCGAAACATACCTTGTGTAAAATTATCGAACGCCCGCCTGCAAGGCAAGACCAGCGCATACTCTGATGATTGTGCCGTGCTAGACTTGCCCGATGGGAGGCCCTGTAGATGATGGCAAGCGGGGCAACCGACGTGGAATCGATCACTTCGGCTGAGGGCTGTGCTAACTTCCGCGCACGCCGATCGGGAGTTCTCATGGCCGAGCCCGCCGCACCCCTCCTCCACTCCGTCGACCAGTTCCTCGCCTGGGAGGAACAGCAGGTGGACCGCTACGAGTTCGTCGGCGGCGTGATCACGCTGATGGCCGGCGGGACGGAGAATCACGATCTCGTCAGTATCAACACCGCTTCGGCACTCAACCAACGCCTGCGCGGCTCACCCTGCCGTGTGCATGGCAGCAATCTCAAGGTCCGTTCGCCGGCGGGTGCCATCATGTACCCCGACGCCTTCGTCCGTTGTGGCCCCGGTCAGGGCGCACGAACCGTGGTCGACGATCCGGTGATCGTGGTCGAGGTGCTGTCCCCGCGCACGCAGCAGGCCGACCTCACCCGCAAGCGCTGGGCCTACCAGGCGATCGAGACCATGCAGGCGGTCCTGTTCGTGGCCGCGGACGAGCGCCGCGTCGAGCTGGCGGTGCGCGGACCCGATGGGACCTGGCTCTCGCGCTTTTTCACCGGCCCGGAGGCGGTCCTCCCGCTCACCGCCTTGAACATCGAGCTGCCGCTGGCCGAGCTCTACGCCGGTGCCGAGCTGGGTACCGTGCCGGCATGAGCATCGCATCCGCGCAACGGGCGCCGCTCTCGCGCGACCCGCTCGAGGTGCTGCGCACCGTCTGGGGCTATCCGGCCTTCCGTGGCCTGCAGGAAGAGGTGATCCGCCACGTGCTGGGCGGCGGCGACGCGCTGGTGCTGATGCCCACCGGTGGCGGCAAGTCGCTCTGCTACCAGGTGCCGGCTTTGTGCCTGGACGGGCTCACCGTCGTGGTCTCGCCGCTGATCGCGCTGATGCACGACCAGGTGACGGCCCTCGGCCAGCTCGGCGTGCGGGCCGCGATGCTCAACTCGTCGCTCGACTTCCGCGCCGCCACCGAGGTCGAGCGTGGGATGCGCGATGGCGCGCTGGATCTGGTCTACGTGGCGCCCGAACGGCTGAAGGCGCCGGGCTTTCTCGACCTGCTGGCGCGTTGCCGGCTCGCGTTGTTCGCCATCGACGAGGCGCATTGCGTCTCGCAGTGGGGCCATGATTTCCGCCCCGACTATCTCGAGCTCAGGGTCCTGCACGAGCGTTTCCCCGAGGTGCCCAGGCTGGCGCTGACCGCCACCGCCGACGCACCGACGCGGCGCGAGATCGTCGACCGGCTGGACCTGAGCCAGGGCCGGGCGTTCGTGGCCGGTTTCGACCGCGCCAACATCCGCTATCGGGTGGTGCCCAAACTGCAGCCCAAGGCGCAGTTGCTGAGCTATCTGCGCCGTGAGCAGCCGGGCCGCAGCGGCATCGTCTACTGCATGTCGCGGCGCAAGGTTGACGACACCGCGGCAGCCCTGGTCGCGGCAGACTTCCAGGCGCTGCCCTACCACGCGGGTCTCGACAAGGAAGTCCGCGCCGCCAACCAGGATCGCTTCCTCAAGGACGAGGCGGTCGTCATGGTGGCGACGATCGCCTTCGGCATGGGCATCGACAAGCCGGACGTCCGCTTCGTCGTCCATCTCGACCTGCCCAAGAGCCTCGAGGCCTACTACCAGGAGACCGGCCGCGCCGGGCGCGACGGGCTGCCGGCCGAGGCCTACATGCTCTATGGCCTGGACGATGTCGGCAAGCTCAAGAGCCTGCTGGCGCGGGCCGACACCAACGAGCGCCAGCGTCATGTCGAGTGGCAGAAGCTGGAATCCATGCTCGGCTACTGCGAGACCACCCGCTGCCGGCGCCAGGTCCTGCTGGGCTATTTCGGCGAGGAGCGGGCCGAGCCTTGCGGCAATTGCGACGTCTGCCTGGAGCGACCAGAGAGCTTCGACGGCACCGAGCTCGCGCGCAAGGCACTGTCGGCCGTCTACCGTACCGGCCAGCGCTTCGGCGCCGGCCACCTGATCGCGGTGCTGCGCGGCGAGGCCGACGAGCGCATCGAGCGGCTCGGCCACGACCGGCTGTCGGTGTTCGGCGTCGGCCGCGATCTCGACCCGGCCGGCTGGCGCTCGGTGCTGCGGCAGCTGGCGGCACTCGGGCTGATCGAGATCGACGTCGAAGGGCATGGCGGCATGGCGCTGGCGGGCGACTGCCGGGCCGTCCTTAAGGGCGAGCGATCGGTGGCACTGCGCCGCGACCCCGCACCGACGAAGCCTGCCGGCCGTGGCAAGACCGCGGCCCGTGCCGCTGTCACCATCGCCGATCCGGCGACCGAAGCCCTGTTCCAACGGCTGCGGCAGTGGCGCCTTGAGACCGCCCGTGCGCAAGGCGTCCCGCCCTACGTGATCTTCCACGACGCGACCTTGCTGGGCATCGCCCAGGCGCGGCCGTCGAGCCGGCACGGCCTCGACGGCCTGCCAGGAGTCGGCGCCGCCAAGCTCGAGCGGTACGGCGAGGCCCTGCTGGAGGTGATCGCGCGGAGCTGACCAGGCCCCGATGAGTGCTTGGTCCACACCCCGGCCTATCGCATACTCGCGCCCCAAGAAGGTGCGGCGGCCAGAGGCATGTCGCGCCGGGGAGAGCTTCGATGTCCCACCGACCGATTCGCGAGTGCATCAAGCGCGACCAGCCGCTGCGTGGCCACGCGCAGGAGACTGTCTATGAGGCTGCCGTGCGTATGGCCGAGGCGTGCTGCAGCAGCATCCTGATCTGCGATGGCGACAGGCTTTGCGGCATCTTCACCGAGCGGGACCTGCTGGTGCGGGTGGTGGCGGCCGGCCTGGAGCCGACAGCCACCCGGATCGGCACGGTGATGACCCTGGACCCCGACACGATCGATGCGACGGCGCCCATCATCGAGGCGATCCGGCGCATGGACGAGTTCTGCTATCGACATCTGCCGGTAGTCGAGCGCGGCCGGGTGGTGGGCGTCGTCACCTGGCGCGACCTGCCCTACGAGGACCGGGCCGTGATGCAGCCCGAGCTCGACCAGCGCCATACGCTGGCCGAGCGGATGTGGTAGCGCCCGGCCCGGTCAGATCCCAGCACTGACGGCCGCGATCAGCTCCCGCTCCAGCACGCCGGTCGAGCGGCAGCTGGATTCCTGCGGGGTGTTGGTGAAGCTGTTGATGTAGGTGCCGATGTTCAGCGTGCGGAAGACGAGCCGCGTCTCGGTCGCTGACACCGGTGCGATGGTCACCGTCACCCTGGTGGCGAAGTCGGAGACATCGACCCGCCGGGAGCGGAAGGCTTCGCTGAACTCGTCCCGCACCCGGATCGTCGGGCAGTCGGCCCAGGCGGGCAAGGTCGAGCCGGTGCTGGCGGCTTCGAGCGGCCGGCCAGCACCGGAGAACGGGGTGATGGCGAAGCCGCGTTCACGCAAGGCCGACTCCGCCCGCTGCAGCGCTGCCGGCGCCGGTAGCGGCAGGACGGTCTCGGCC
>JBATRI010000127.1:0-6720 GCA_049292515.1 Geminicoccaceae bacterium | reverse complement strand
GATCTCGTCCGGCACCACGAACGGCCCGTGCGGCCAGCCCAGAGCCGCCTTCGCCCCCTCGATCTCGCCGGCACCCAAGGGGGCACCGTGGCTCGACGACTTGCCGGCCTTGGTCGGGGCGCCCTTGCCGATCACCGTCTTGCAGGCGATCAGCGACGGCCGGCCGGTCTCGGCGATGGCCGCAGCGATGGCCTTCTCGATCGCCACCGGGTCATGCCCATCGATCGCCTGCGTGTGCCAGCCGTAAGCGGCGAAGCGCGCGGGCTGGTCGTCGGAGACGGCGAGCGAGGTCGGGCCGTCGATCGAGATGCCGTTGTCGTCGAACAGCACGATCAGCCGGCCGAGCCTGAGATGGCCGGCCAGCGAGGCCGCCTCGTGGCTGATGCCCTCCATCAGGCAGCCATCGCCGGCGATCACGTAGGTATGGTGGTCGACCAGCCCCGCGCCGTAGTGGGCGGCCAGGTGGCGCTCCGCCAGCGCCATGCCGACGGCATTGGCCAGCCCCTGGCCGAGGGGGCCCGTGGTGGTCTCGATACCCAGCGCATGGCCATATTCGGGATGACCGGCGGTGCGGGCGCCCAGCTGCCGGAAGCGCTGCAGCTCCTCCAGCGTCATGTCCGGAAAGCCGGTCAGATGCAGCAGCGCATAGATCAGCATCGACCCATGGCCGGCGGACAGCACGAAACGATCGCGGTCCGGCCATTTCGCGTGCGCTGGGTCGAACTTGAGGAATTTTGTCCACAGAACCGCGGCGACGTCGGCCATGCCCATCGGCATACCCGGATGACCGGACTTGGCCTTTTCCACCGCGTCCATGGCGAGCGCGCGAATGGAGTTGGCAAGATCGTCGTGACTGACAGTCATGGGATATTGGCGCCGACCACGTTGTTGTGTCATTGCCCACGCCCACAGGACACGTGGAATCCGGGCTGTACGGGCCGGCGCAAACTGGACTAGCAGCCGGAAAAATCAACACCCTTTTGAGATCGGCCGCGCCCGACGGTCACGTCAGTCTCGTGAAGCCGTCCTTACATCAGCGTTCGCAGCCGACCCCGTGATGCACGAAGAAGAAACCGTCCGGATCGTGCCGGGCCTTAAGCCGCGGCCCTGCCGCCACCTCGGTTGACTGGCCACGGCGCCTGTGTCACCTCGACCCTGCACGATCAACAGCATGCAGGATAGGCGCCCGAGATGTCGGCATTGACGGTTGCCGAGGAGCGCGCCACCTCGGCATTGCGCAAGCTCGAACTGGTCCTGGCTCGACGATCGCCCGGCGCGCAGCCGGCAGCTTCGGACCAGGAGCGCGCCGCCCTGGAACGTGACTGCGAGCTGCTGCGGGCCGAGTGCGATACGCTGCGGCGCCAGCTCGCCGCCGCGGAAGAGCGGAGCGCGCGGCTGGCCGCCATTGTGGAGCAGGTCGAGGGCCGCCTCGACGGGGCGATCACGCAGCTCGACGAATTGACCGGGGAACAGGGCGCCGCACCATGAGCATGGTCGAGATCACGGTCAGTGGCCGCCGCCACCAGGTCCAGTGCGGCGATGGCGAGGAGCCGCGGCTGCGCCGTCTGGCGGCCTACATCGACAGCTGCGTCAGCAAGCTGGTGCAGCAGCACGGCCAGCAGCCGGAAGCCAAGGTGCTGCTGCTGACGAGCCTCCTGATCGCCGACGAGCTGTCCGACGCTTACGAGGAGATCAAGCGCCTCAAGGCCCGCGCCGGCGAGCTGGAGCGGCGGGCCGAGGACGAGGCGGCGCAGGCGCTCGATAGGGTGGCCGGCCGACTGGAGCAGCTTGCTGCCGGGCTCGAGAACGCCTAACTACGCGGTGACGGCTGCTGCTGGGTTCGTGCCCCGTCGTAAACATCGCCCCGGGCCTAGTTCGTTCCAACGGGGGCTGTCCCTGGCGTGATCGTGGTCACGTCACATGGCTCCCACCTGCGTAGCAGGTCCCAGGGACGTACACGACGAAACGGCTTTGGCGGCACCGTCGCTTCCTCCTTCGCCTGCGACGACGGGCAGGGGTGTTCACCCCCGGGAACCCGTCCTAGAAGGACGCGCCCAACCGCTGGGGCGTGATCCTTCCGTCAAGAAAGCCCACGCGACGTGCGCATCCTCTATATCGGCGACGTGGTAGGCCGGGCCGGCCGGGCCATCCTGCTGGCCGAGCTGCCCGGCCTGCGTAGCGGCCTGCAGCTCGATACGGTCATCGTCAACGGCGAGAACGCCGCCGGCGGCTACGGCATCACCGCCGCCATCGCCGCCGAATTTCTCGATGCCGGCGCCGACATCATCACGATGGGCAACCATGTCTGGGACCAGCGCGAGCTGATCGGCCACATCGACCGCGAGCCGCGCATCGTCCGCCCGCTCAATTTCGGCCCCGGCACCCCCGGCCGCGGCGTGGCCGAGCACAAGACCGTCCGCGGCCAGCGCGTGCTGGTGCTGCAGGTCCTGGGGCGGCTGTTCATGGGCCTGGTCGACGACCCGTTCCGGGCACTCGACGCGGAGCTCAAGAAACACGCACTGGGTGGCACCGCTCAGGCCATCATCGTCGACATCCATGCCGAGGCCACCAGCGAGAAGATGGCGCTGGGGCATTACCTCGACGGCCGCGTGTCGCTGGTGGCCGGCACGCACACCCACATCCCGACCGCGGACGCCCGCATCCTGCCGGCAGGGACCGGCTACATCACCGACCTCGGGATGACCGGCGACTACGACAGCGTGATCGGGATGGACAAGGCTGCCTCGCTGCACCGCTGGCGCACCGACCTGCCGGGCCAGCGCCTGACGCCGGCGGCCGGTGACGCGATGCTGTGCGCCGTTTTTCTGGAGACCGACGACCGGACCGGGCTCGCCCGCCGGATCGAGCCCGTTCGCCTGGGCAAGGGGCTGGCGCCTTCCATGCCGGCGGGGCTCAGCTGAGCCCGTTCTGCAGCGCCACGGAGTTGAGTAGGCGCTCCACCATGCGCGCCAGCCGGGCGTTGTCGTCCAGGATGGCGTCGAGAAAACGCTGCCGCTGGTCGTCGGTCAGATCCGGGTAGTCACGCATGATCTCGGACACCGAGCGCATGGAAGCGAGCGGGGTCCGCAGTTCGTGTTCGATCTCTTCGAATGTCATCGCGCCTGCCAAGCGGTTCTCGTGAGCCGAATCGGCCACCATGGGCTATCTCCAGCGACGCAGGTCCACCAAACCCGACGCCCGAGCCTGTAGTGACATGGGCGGATGGCCCATCCCGACCAATGCGGCCTTCTGCCGCCACATGGCAGGAGGTTGTCCGTTGCACATCAGCCCATCGCCATGCCTTGCCAAACTCGTGCCGGAAGACGATCTTCCGCCGCCCTGCGTCATTTGGACCAAGTAGATGTCATACCCCACCGTCAAGATCCTGCCGGGCGAGGACCGTCGGCTGCGCAATGGCTCGCCGTGGCTGTTCTCCAACGAGTTGCGCATGGACGCCGAGGCCAAGGCGCTGCCGCCGGGCACGTTGGTGCGGCTGATGGCGCCGAGCGGCAAGATGCTGGGGATCGCGCAGTTCAATCCCCATTCGCTGATCGCCGGGCGCATGCTGACGCGCAACAAGGACGCCCAGATCGATCGCGGCTTCCTGACCCGTCGTATCACCCGGGCGTTGCAGCTTCGCGACCGTCTGTTCGAGACGCCGCACTACCGCCTGATCCATGCCGAGGCCGACGGCCTGCCCGGGCTCGTCGTCGACCGTTCCGGCGATACGCTGGTGGTCCAGTTCAATTCGGCGGGCATGGACATGCTGGCGGGGCCCGTCACCGAGGCCCTGGACGAGGTCGTCCGGCCACGCACGATCATCGCCCGCAACGATGCGCCGGCGCGCCAGCTCGAGGGCCTCGCGAGCGAGGTCAAGGCGCTGAAGGGTGCGATCGGCGACCGGCTGGAGCTGGTCGAGAACGGGCTCCGGTTCGTGATCGACCCGTCGGGCGGGCAGAAGACCGGCTGGTTCTACGATCAGCGGGTCAATCGCGCCTTCGCGGCCGATCTCTGCCGCGGCGAGGCGGTGCTCGACCTCTACAGCTATTGTGGCGGCTTCGCTTTGACCGCGGCGGCAAGGGGCGCCAGCTCCGTGACCGCGGTCGACAGCTCGGCAGCCGCATTGGAGCTCGCCGCCGCCAGCGCGGAGCTGCAGGGGCAGGCGGCGGTCTGCAGCTTCGAGCGCGCCGAGGTGTTCGCGTTCCTCGACCACGCGGCGCAGGACAAGCGGAAGTTCGGTGTCGTGATCGCCGACCCGCCGGCCTTCGTGCGCAGCAAGAAGGATCTGGGCAGCGGCCTCAAGGGCTACCGCAAGGTCGCGCGCATGGCGGCAGCCCTGGTCACCGAGCCCGGCTTCCTGTGCCTCGGCTGCTGCTCGCATCACGTGACGCCGGAGCAGTTCGCGGCGGAGACCTGGGCCGGGATCCGCGAGGCCGGCCGTGGTGGCCGTCTGCTGCGCAGTGCCGGTGCCGGGCCGGATCACCCGACCCATCCCGCCCTGCCGGAGAGCGCCTATCTCAAGTTCCTGGCCTATGCGCTCGACTGAGCGTCATCAACTTCAAGTTGTTGCAAATCCTTACAATATAAACTAAACCGCAAGCGGTCCTACTTCGTCTGTCGGCAGCTCCCCTGGTCGGAGTTCCGGATGGCCGCCGCGACACTTGTTCTCCCCGCACTCGCCGCGCCGGAACCGAACGGTCCGGACGGGCTGTTGCTCGCCTTCGTGCGGCTGTGTCGGCAGCTGGAGCGGCCGGTGACGGAGGCCGAGCTGCTGGCGGCGGCGACGCCACCCTCGACCGGCACCGACGTGGCCTGTCTCGGCCGTATGGCCGAGCGGCTGGGCTTCACGCTGCGGACCGTGCGGATGAGTGCGGGCGCGCTGGAGCGTCTGCCGACGCCGTTCCTGATCATCGGCCGCGAGGCAGGCAAGGCGTGGCTGGTGCGGGCGCGGACCCAGGACCAGGTGGTCCTGGTGGAGCCGGTGCATGGCGGGGCCACGGCCTGCACGCTCAAGGTCGCCGCCGGCTTCGGCGATCGCCTGGTGCGCCTCGCCACCGCACCGGCGCGGGGCAGGGGCTTTTGGCGGTCGGCGCTGCTGCGTCGGGTCCGCAACGTGCTCTGGCAGATCGGCCTGGCGTCGGTGGTCATCAACCTGCTGGCGCTGGCGACACCTCTCTTCATGATGACGGTCTACAACAAGGTCATCAACCACGCGGCGCTGCAGACCCTGGACGTGCTGGCGATCGGCATGGTGACGCTGGTGGGCTTCGAGCTGCTGCTGCGCGCCCTGCGCGGCTACATCACCGCCCACACCGGTGCCCGTCTCGAGGCCGCGATCGGCAGCGACGTGATGCACCACATCGTGCAGCTGCCCTATCGCTTCTTCGAGACGACATCCTCGGCCGCGGTGCTGGACCGGGTCCGCCAGACCGACCAGCTGCGCCAGTTCCTGACCGGCCACCTGCCGCTGCTGATCGTGGATCTGGCCTTTGTCGGCCTGTTCCTCGCCGTCCTGTTCGCGCTGACACCCAGTCTGGCGCTGGTCACGGCCGCGGTGATGCCCGCGTTTGCGGCACTGTCGGTCGTGGCCCATCGGGTCCAGGCGACCCATCAGCAGGCACATCACCGGGCGTCGGCCGCCAAGGCTGCCGCCTTGGGCGAGACGGTCAGCCAGGTGCTGACGGTCAAGTGCCTGGGCCTCGAGCCCGACATGCAGCGCCGCTACGAGCGGCATCTGCTGCGCAGCGCCTGGACCGGGCTGAAAACCGGGCGCATCGCCCATCTGACCAGCAGCGTCGGCCAGGCGCTGCAGCATCTGACGGCGCTGGTGCTGGTCTATATCGGCGCCCGGCTGATCGTAGCCGGCGACATGACGGTGGGCGCGCTGGTGGCGGCCTCCATCCTTTCGGCCCGAGCACTGGCGCCGATGCGGCAGGTGGCGCTGGCCTGGACCCAGTTCCAGCAGGCGCGGGAGGCGGTGGCCAGGCTGGAGGAGCTGCTGCGCGAGCGGGGTGAGGCCAGCGGCCGGCTCGCCGGCGCCGAGCTGGGCGTGCGCGGCCACCTCGAGATCGAGCAGGTCACGTTCCGCTATCCGGGTGCGAAGCAGCCGGCGCTGGAGGCGGTCGGCTTCGACGCCACGCCCGGCACCATGCTGGGCATCGCCGGGGCGCCCGGCTCGGGCAAGAGCACGCTGGTGCGGCTCATCATCGGGCTGGAGACCCCCGAGGCCGGGCGCGTGCTGCTCGACGGTCGGGATCTGGCGCTGCTGTCGCCGGTCAGCTACCGGCCCCAGATCGGCGTGGTGCCGCAGGAGGTGCAGCTGTTCTCCGGCACCGTGGCGCAGAATATCGGCCTGGGTGCGCCCGATCGCTCGCTTAGTCGGATCATCGCCGCCGCCCGCTTCTGCGGCGCCGACGAGTTCATCCGCCGGCTGCCCGACGGCTACGAGACCAAGCTCGGCGAGCGCGGCTCCGGCCTGTCCCTGGGCCAGCGCCAGCTGATCGCCGTGGCCCGGGCCGTCGTCCGCAACCCGCGCATGCTGGTCCTGGACGAGGCGACCAGTGCGCTGGATGCGGCTGCCGAGGCGCACCTCCTGCGCAACATCAAGCGCGCCGGCAGCGGCCGGACCGTCATTGTCGTCACCCATCGGGCCGCCGTGCTCGATGCCTGCGACCGCGTCGTCCTGCTCGACCAGGGGCGCGTCGCGTTCACGGGCTCGCC
>JBATRI010000126.1:0-5272 GCA_049292515.1 Geminicoccaceae bacterium | reverse complement strand
GGCCAGACCGTGCGCCCGGAGACGGTGCCCGAGGGCGGCACGCTGCTGGCGGTGGTGGCGGCCGATGCCGCCACGGGCCAGCTGCGCAACGGCTCCCGCTTCGGCAAGATCATCGTGCTGCGGTTGGCGCCGGACGATCTGGACGAGGCGACGCGCCAGCATTCGGTCGATGGAATCGTCGCCTATTCGGCGATCTGCACCCACCAGGGGTGCACGCTCAGCGGCTGGAAAGCCGAGGAGCGGACGATCGCCTGCTTCTGCCACCACTCCGAGTTCGAGCCTGCCGCCAGTGGCAAGGTCGCGAAGGGGCCGGCCACGCGCCGGCTGCCGATGCTGCCGATCGCGGTCGGGCCGAACGGGGATCTGGTGGTGGTCGCCGAGTTTACCAGCAAGCCCGGCTACAAGGCGTGAACAGCCTTGGCTATGGGCCCAATCAGGGAGGTTTGCCTATGTTGCAGCTGAAGGGCCGCGACGGGATCGTCGCACGTCGGGCCCGCCATCTTCTGCTTTCCACCGCCTGTCTGGCCGCTGTCGCCGGTCCCGCGTTCGCCGCGGACTACGCGCCGGTCACCGACGAGCGGCTGGCCAAGCCCGAGGCCGAGAACTGGCTGCAGTGGCGCGGCAACTACGAGGGCTGGGGCTACAGCCCGCTCGATCAGGTAACCGCCGAGAACGTCAAGGAGCTGGTCCCGGTCTGGTCGCTGTCGACCGGCGTGATGGAGGGTCACCAGGCGCCGCCGATGGTCAATAACGGCGTGATGTTCGTGAGCACGCCGCAGAACCAGGTGATCGCCGTCGAGGCCGCCACCGGCAACGAGCTGTGGCGGTTCCGCAAGGAGATTCCCGAGGAGCTGTCGCAGCTCCACCCGACCAACCGCGGCGTCGGCCTCTACGGCGACCGGGTCTATGTCACCACCACCGACGCCTGTGTCGTGGCGCTCGAGGCCCAGACCGGCAACGAGATCTGGACCAAGTGCATCGCCGACTGGGCGGACGGCTACTACATGACGCTGTCGCCGCTGGTGGCGAAGGGCAAGGTGGTGGTCGGCGTCTCCGGTGGCGAGTACGGCGTCCGTGGCTTCATCGCCGCCCTGGACGCCCAGTCGGGGGACGAGGTCTGGAAGACCTACACCGTGCCGGGGCCGGGCGAGCCCGGGCATGAGACGTGGCGGGGCGAGGATTGGAAGACCGGCGGCGGCTCGGTCTGGATCCAGGGCAGCTACGATGCCTCGAACAACCTCGCCTATTTCGGCACCGGCAATGGCGGGCCGTGGATGCCGGACACGCGTCCGGGCGACAATCTCTACACCAGCTCGGTCGTGGCGGTCGACCTGGATACCGGCAAGATCAAGGGCCATCACCAGTATCACTGGAACGATGCCTGGGACTGGGACGAGGTTTCGGCACCGGTCCTGGTCGACGTCGAGCGTGACGGCAAGGTGGTGCACGAGGCGATCCATGCCGGTCGCAACGGCTATCTGTGGACGCTGGAGCGCACCCCGGAAGGGCCGATCAACTTCCTGAGCGGCGTGCCGTTCGTCGAGCAGAACGTCTTCGCCTCGCTCGACCCCAAGACCGGCCGACCCACCTACGACCCCGCCAGGATTCCCGAGACCAACAAGCGGGTGGAGTTCTGCCCGTCCTTGTGGGGTGGCAAGGACTGGCCGCCCGAGGCCTACAATCCCAATACCGGCCTGCTCTACATCCCGGCGCATATCAATCTCTGCTCCGAGCTGGGTGGCGTGCCGCTGGATGCACGGCAGCCGGGCGACCTTTATATCGGTGTGTCGATCGACGACATCCTCACCTCGCTGCGGTTCAAGGCAGGGACCGATACCTCCAAGCCCGTGCCGGTCGGCTCGCTGCAGGCGTGGGACGTCAAGACGGGCAAGCAGGTCTGGAACACGACCTTCGATGATACGCCCTTCTGGGCCCCGTTGCTGACCACGGCCGGCAATCTGGTGTTCGCGGGCGGCACGAACGATCGCATGTTCCGCGCGATGGACGCGAAGACCGGCAAGATCCTGTGGCAGAACCGGCTCAGCTCGGGTGTCACCGGCGTGCCTTCATCCTTCATGGTCGACGGCGTGCAGTACATCGCCGTGCAGTCCGGCTGGGGTGTCGACGCCGAGCGCATGCAGGGCGGCCTGAACCAGCTGCTCCCGAATAAGGTGAACGTTCCCCAGGGTGGCTCGATCTGGGTGTTTGCCTTGCGCGACAAGGTTCCGTCACTTTGAGCTCCAAGGTAACAGCCGGCCGCGCGACGTCGCGGCCGGCGCCTGGAGGTGGGCGCGTGCTCGCCCGCCTCTCGGCCTTGGCCATCCTGGTGGCTTCGAGCACGGGATGGGCGGCGGTCGAGCCGCTGCCGACCAGCGATGACGAGCTCGTGGCGACGGTCCGCGCGGCGATCGTCGAGCGCGACATGGAGACCTTCGATCAGCTGATCAACTGGGACGGTGCCAGCAAGATGGCCCGCCGCGTCGTCACCTTCTCCGTCCGCCACGGGCTGGGGCGGCCGATCCGCTCGATCGAGCTGGAACCGTTCCCGGCCGACGGCCTCGCGAAAATCGAGGCGCAGGGTAAGAAGCACGCCAACATGCCGGTGACCAACCAGCTGCGGGTCGTGTTCGACGAGCCGCCCATCGAGGGACTGACAACCTCACCGACGATGGTATTCCTGATCGGCAAGCTGGACGATGCCTATCGCATCGCCCTGGTGGTGCGAAACAGCCCACCGACCCGAGATTAGAGCGGTTTGACTGGCGTCCTAGGGGCTTATCCCCTAGGAATCGTTGGCACAAAGTTTGTGCTTCATATTGTTCAAGGCACCTGATGAGGCCGCTTGCGCTTCGCCCTACGCTCGTCGAGCAAACGTACGAAGCCATCCTCAATGGCATCTGCGATGGCACGGTGCCCTTGAACACCCAACTGGTCCAGGAGCAGCTGGCGCAGCGTCTCGGCGTGTCACGGCAGCCGATCCAGCAGGCGCTGATGCTGCTGCGCAATGACGGCATCCTGGAGGATGTCGGCCGGCGTGGGGTAATCGTGCCGCCGCTCGATCCCGTGACGATCCGGCATCGCTATCAGATCAGGGCCGCCCTGGATGCGCTGGCGGCCCGGCTTGCGGCGCTGCGCTGCGCTGCCTCGCGGACGACCGCCGCCCAGGTCCGGCGCGAGGGTGCGGCGATCATCGCCCAGGGGTCGGCCGCCGCGCGGGACCGCGCGGTCTGCCGGATGATCGCCCACGACGTCGCGTTTCATTCGTTCATCTACCGCGCCTCCGGCAATACGGCGCTGGCCCCCACTGCCGCCGTACACTGGCCCTTCTTGCGCCGCGCCATGGGCGAGGGCCTGCGCCGCTCTGCGCTGGCCCTTCCGGTCTGGGAACAGCACCAGCAGATTCTCGATGCCCTGGTCGACGGCGATGCCGCGGCCGCCGTGGAGCGGGCCACCTACCACCTCGAGGCGACGGCCGATTTTCTCGCGGCCGACATAGAGGCTTCCCAGGACCTGGCCGCCGCGGGCTGACGCGCTCCCCCCCTAGGTTACCGCAAGGTGACTACTTGCTCGTGGCGCACCTGGTGAGCACTTCTGGCGCAACGCCGTTTCCGGCCCTGCCCCGAGGAGTTCGCCATGACCGCCCATGCCCCGTCCTTGCGCCTCGAGATCGTCTCCGACACGATCTGCCCGTGGTGCTACATCGGCAAGCGCCGGCTCGGCCGGGCCCTGGACCAGCTCGCCGCCGAGGGCCTCGGGTTCGAGCTGCTGTGGCGCCCATTCCAGCTCAACCCCACCATGCCGATGGAAGGCGTCGACCGGCGCAGCTACCGCACGGGCAAGTTCGGCTCCTGGGAGCGCAGCCAGGCGCTCGACGCCCAGGTCGCCGCGGCCGGTGCGGAGGACGGGCTGGTCTTCCGCCACGACCTCATGGCCAGGACGCCCAACACCGTGGCCTCGCACGCCCTGATCCATCTCGCGCACGAGCTCGGCGGTGCCGAGCTGCAGGACCGGCTCGTGGAAGCGCTCTTCGCCGCCTACTTCACGCAAGGATGCGACGTCGGCGATCCGGCCGTGCTGGCCGACCTTGCCGAGGCCGCCGGCATGGACCGCGCGCGCGTCACAACCTACCTGGCCGATCCGGCGAGCGGTGCCGCGGTGCGCCAGGACGAGGAGCTGGCCCGCAGGCTCGATCTCCACGGCGTGCCCTCGATCGTGCTCGAAGGGCATCACCTGTTCTCGGGTGCCCTGCCGACGCCGTCCATCGTCCAGGCGCTGCGCGAGGCGAGCGTCGTGCTGGGAAGGCATCGTGCCGGAACCGTGGCCGCCGAGGCCGACCATCATGCCGCCTGAGCCGGGTAGCTCCGCGGCGCCGCGGATAGCCGTCGCCGGCGGGTCGATCGGGGGCCTGTGCGCAGGCCTGGCGCTGCACGGCTCGGGTTTCGACGTCCAGGTCTACGAGCGCGACCGTGGTCCGCTGCATGCGCGCGGCGCCGGCATCGTCGTGCAGGACGAACTGGTCCAGCTGCTCCGCCGCAACGATGCCCCGGCGCTGCCCACCACCAGCTGCCGGGTGCGGCGCTATCTCGACCCGGACGGGGGCGACGGGCAGACGCAGGCCATGCCGCAGGCCTTCACCTCGTGGGATGCGATCTACGCCACCCTGCGCGCCGCCTTTCCGGCCGAGCGCTACCACGCCGGTGCCCCGCTCGGGGAGGTCGCGGACGGTGGGGATGGCCGGCCTGTCGCGGCCGAGCTGGAGGGCCGCGGCCGGATCGAGGCCGATCTCCTAGTCTGCGCCGATGGTGCCCAGTCGTCCAGTCGCCGGCGGCTCCTGCCCGAGGTGCGGCCCGCCTATGCTGGCTACGTGGCCTGGCGCGGCGTGATCGATGAAGCCCAGACGCCGCCGGGGCTGGTGCGTTTCTTCGAGGATACGTTCACCTTCTCCGAGGCACGTGCCGGCGGCCACATGCTGGTCTACCTGATCCCGGGCGAAGGGGCCGATCCGAGCCCGGGCAAGCGGCGCCTGAACTGGGTCTGGTATGTGGGCGTGGCCGAGGCCGACCTCGCCACCCTGCTCGTCGACCGGGACGGCCGCCGGCACCACGCCTCGCTGCCTCGCGGTGGCACGCCCGAAGATAAGGTGGCGGTGCTCAAGGAGCGCGCCCGGCGCGAGCTGCACCCGAAGCTGGCCGAATTGGTCGGGGCCACGCCGGACCCGTTCCTGCAGACGATCGTCGACGTGCTGGTGCCGCGCATGGTCTTCGGCCGGGTC
>JBATRI010000125.1:0-47347 GCA_049292515.1 Geminicoccaceae bacterium | reverse complement strand
AGGTTGGCCGGCCCGTCCGCACTTGGCGCGGACGCGCCGCGCATGGCTCCGGTTATCACCACGGGGCGGTCGCCGCCGACCAGCAGATCAAGGAGGAACGCGGATTCCTCGATCGTGTCGGTGCCCTGGATCACCACGGCTGCGTCGCAGCCGGCGGCGAATCCTGCCTCAATCCGCAGCGCGACGTCGACCAGCCCGGCCGGCGTCAGCGAGGGGCTCGGCAGGCGGAACGGCGAATGCGCCTCGATCTCCGCGACCTCCGCCAGCTCCGGCACCGAGGCCACCAGCTCAGCGGCGCCCAGGCTGGGCGCGATACCGCCGGACCCGCTGGGGACCATGGTGATCGTCCCGCCAAGCGACAGAACGAGCAGGCGCGGCTTGGTCATGCTTCCGGCTCCGCCCTGGCCGACAGCGGATCGGTGGGGATGTCGCCGGGCTTGTAGTCGGGCAGCCGGCCGGCCGGAAGGATGGTCACGAAGGCGAGGCCGGCCATGATCAACAGGCCGATCTTGAGCGCGCGGAGCCGCGCTTCCGTGTTGATGCGGACCGCCTCCTCGACCTGCTCCGGCGTTGCCGTGGTCGCCTGCATGACGCCCAGCAGCCGGTCGTTGCTGATGAAGGTGATGTTCTCGAGATTCAGCTGGGACTGGATCTCCGGCGGCAGCGCCGGATTCTCGCCCAGCCGCTGCAACACCATGCTGCTGAGCAGACCCACCAGTAGCGCACCTACCACAGCCGTGCCGACGGCGGCCGCAAGGTTCTGGGCGGTGCCGCGGAGCGCGCCGACATCGCCCGCCAGCTCCTTTGGCGACGCGGTCACCAGAACGTTGAACACCAGGGTGACCAGCGAGCCCTGGCCGATGCCGAAGGCGACCAAGCCGGCCATGACGGCGACGGCGCTCCAGTCGTTGCGCACGACCCAGGCCAGCCAGAGTAGGGCCACCGTGCAGAGCATGAAGCCGTAGCGACCGATCTGCCGCGGCGTCAGGCGTGTGTAGAGCCGCACGACGAGCATGGCGGTGAAGAACACGGTCAGGTTGAACGGCATCATCGCGATCGCGGTCTCGATCGGCGTGCGGCCCTGAACGATCTGGATGTAGAGCGGCACCGAGAAATTGAGCGCCGCCTCGAGCGCGACCACGGAGAACATGGCATAGACGGCGGCTCGCTCCGCGCTCGACCCGATGACGCGCAGATCCAGCAGCGGCGTTCTGCCGCTGGCCTGGCGGCGTCGCGTCCAGACGACGAACAGCTGCAGGATCACCGCGCCCAGCACGATCATCATCGGCGCCGGCGACAGGCCGTAGACGTCGAAGGGCGCCCCGGGCCGCGCCAAGCCCAGGCCCCAGCGGTTCAGGTTGTTGAAGCCGAAGCTGATCAGGATGATCGCGCTGGCGGCCAGGATCACGCCCGCCACGTCGATCTCGACCTCGGGCCGACCCTGATCCGGCTTCAGCCGATAGCTCAGCAAGAAAACGATGGCCGCGACCGCGATCAGGATGCCGAACACCGGGCGCCAGCCAATGAAGGTACCGAGCATGCCGCCGATCAAGAATGCGCAGACCCCGGCGGCAGCACGCGCCGAGCCCAGTGCGCCCACGGCGGTCGCCTGCTGCTGGCCGCGATAGTGGTTCGCGATCAGCGCCACCAGCGAAGGCACGAGCGCTGCCGCGGAAAACCCGGCCAGCCCCTGTGCCGCGATCATCACGGTGGCGGTCGGGCTCAGCACCATCAGCACCTGGGCCACGCCGAAAAGCAGCACCACCGTCCGAAACACGCGCGTTGCGCCGAAGCGCTGGACCAGCTTGGCACCGAGCATGACGAAGCCGGCGACCGCGAGCGAATACATCACGATCGCGGTCCCGATCGTCGTTGGCGCCACGTCGAAGCTCTCTACCATGCCGCCGATCGAGACCGGCAGCGACGAGACGTTGAACGACATGATTGCCTGGCCGAGCGCGATGGCGATCATCGGCACCCAGGATTCACGGGTCTCGGCTATGTCGCGCATGGCTGCGGACGCCACTGCCACTCTCCCTGTTTGTTCGTTTGCTTGTTCGTTCTAGCGCTGGGCTTCGCCTCGGGTCTCCGGCTGTGACGCAAACAGGCTCAGGCCGAGCTTCTCCGACAGGAACTTGGCCACGAGCTGGCCGCGGACACTATTCCCGGACGCATCGAGCAACGGCGAAAACGTGCCGAGCCCACCCTTCCCAGGTGATACGGTCACGATGCCACCGCCGATCCCGCTCTTGCCGGGCAGGCCAATGTCGTAGAGCCAGTCGCCCGACGTCTCGTACAGGCCGGCGGTGGCCATCACCGCGAGCGCGGCCTTGCAACTGGTCGCCGCCACCACGCGCTCGCCGGTCACAGGATTGACCCCGCCATCGGCGAGGGTAGCACCCATCACCGCGAGATCCGTGGCGGTGACGTCCAGGCAGCATTGCCGCGTGTAGAGGTCAGTCGCCTCCAACGGGTCCATGAAGATCCGCCCATAGCTCTCGAGCAGGCGCGCGATGCCCCGGTTGCGGATGTTGGTGGCCGCCGCAGAAGCGTAGACTTCCTCGTTCAGGGACAGGCGTCGGCCGGCAAACCGCGACAGACCGTCCTCGATGAAGTGCCATCTGTCTGCGAAATTGGCGCCGCGGACAAGGCTGGTGGTGGCGATGGCACCCGAGTTGACCATGGGGTTGGTGCGCGCGTCCCGGCTGTACTCCATGGCCGTCACCGAATTGAACGGCATCCCGGTCGCGTTGACACCCAGCCGCGCACGCGCTTCCTCCACGCCCAGTAGCTCGCAGATCAGCGCAAAGACGAATGGCTTGGAGACGCTCATGATCGTGAACGCTCGCTCGGCGTGCCCGACCGCATAGATGCTGCCGCTGGTACCGACCACGCAGATCCCGAACAGGTCACCCGGTACCACCGCCAGCACTGGGTAGACCGTGGAGACCTGCCCATCGTCGATCGGCCCGAATCTCTGGTAGGCCTCGGCGACCAACTGCTGGACGAGCTCATCGGGTGGCAGGTGGCCAGTCGACACATAGGTGTCGCCGGCTGCCCCATCGAGCTCCAGCTGCTTCCCCATAGCCCCACCCGATTACACCGGTCGGATTTTACCGTCTATTCTTATGCCCCAGTGAGATCGCATGCGCCAGTAAGTACTCGTGCGCAAGTTAAATCTGATGCATATGTCAAACCTCTACGCGAGACCTTTATCGCCCAAATCTCCATTAAGGCGTCGCGAGGTTGGAAGGTATCAGCCTTCCTCTAAAGTTACGGACCAGTATAGTCTTACGATACAGGCATACGCCACGGGGACGCGTCGGCGTCCATCAAAAAGCCCAGATCAGCGGCACGACGAAAGTCGCCACGACGAAAAACCAGATCATCAGCGGCAGGCCCAGCTTCCAGTAGTCGCTGAAGCGGTAGCCGGCCGGGCCCATGACCATCAGGTTGACCGGCGTGGCGACGGGCGTGAGGAATGAGGCGGCGGCGGCCACGGCCACGCTCATCAAGACCGGCCGCGGCGACACGCCGAGCTCGCCGGCGGCGGCCACGGCGATTGGGATGATGATCAGCGCGGTGGCGGTGTTGCTGATCAGCTGGCCCAGAATGCCGGTGAGCAGGAAGAGACCCGCGAGCAGAGCGAAGGGACCGGCCTCGCCCACGGTGCGGACCAGCCCCTCGCCCAGCATGGTGGCGGCACCGCTCTGATACATGGCCGTCGACAGCGGCATCATGGCGGCAATCATGATCACCGTCGTCCAGTTGATCGACCGGTAGGACTGCTCGACCGTGAGCACGCCCAACATGATCAACGCCCCGGCGGCCAGCAGACCGGCCACCGCCGGCGGGACGAGGCCGGTGATCAGCAGCACCACCATCGCCAGCAGCACGCCGATCGCCTGCTTGGCTCCGCGCCCCATCGGCACCGCCTGACGACGGACCAGCTCCGGTGAATCGACCACCAGGATGTCCGGATGGTCGAGCCGCTCGTCGAGCGCCTTCCAGGTCCCCTGCAGCAGCAGCGAGTCGCCCTCGGCCAGGACGGTCGCCTCCGGTCCCTGGGCCTCGCCGTTGCGCTGCACGGCCAGAATGACCAGATCACCGCCGGGCGTGACCATGCCAGGAAACACCGACTGCCCGATGAAGCCGGATCGCGGTGGGATCACCACTTCGGCCAGACCGGACTGGCGGTTGAACAGCGTCTCCGTGACGTCGGCCGCGGAATCCTCGGCGCGCAGTGCCAGATGTTTGTCGGCCGCCAGGCTGGCGACCGCCTGCGCGTCGCCGCGGACGATGATGATGTCACCTTCGGCCAGGGTTGGCCGGCGCAGAGGGCCACCCTCGCCGGCAGCCTGCACGGCCACCAATGTCAGGCCCGTGTACTCCGTGAGGTCGACTGCCACCTGCGGCGTACCGCGATACAGCGAATCCGAGCGCACCCGGAGCTGAAACAGTCCGTCATCGAGCGTGTAATGCTCGATCAGCGTCCGTGCATGCTTGCTGAGGTCGGCAGGAATGGTCTGGCCGCTTCGGTTCGGCAGCAGACGCTGGCCGAACAGGATGATGATCGCCATGGTGCCGATCAGCAGCGGCAGACCGACATAGCCGTACTCGAAGTAGCGGAACGGGGCCTGACCGGCATCGACCACCGCATCAGACACCAACACGTTCACGGGCGTACCGGTCAGCGCCAGCAGCGAGCCGGCATGACCGGCGAAGACCAGCGGCATCAGCAGCTGGGACGGCGGGCGGCTGAGCCGGACCGCCATGACCACGACCACGGGTAGCAGAGCTGCCACGGCGCCGTTCAGGTTGATGAGCGCGGTCAGCACGGCCACCAGCAGCATGGTCAAGGTGAGCAGCCGCGTCCGGCTCTCGCCCGCCTTGGCGATCAGGAACTGCCCTGTCCAGGCGGTGACGCCGGTGGCCTCAAGGCCGGCGCTGACGACGAACAGCGAGGCGATGAAGATCACTGCCGGGTCGCCGAACCCGGCCAGCGCCTGACCGAGATCGAGCACGCCCGTGGCATAGAGGGCCAACGCGGTGGCCACTGCCACGACCACCACCGGCAGCCGATCCCACACGAACAAAACCACGATCACCGCGATGATCGCAAAGGTGATGGCCATGTCGCTCAAGTTTTCTGTCCCCGCCACAGCAGCCGCCCGGCCGCTATCATCGTCGTACCCAGTCTCCTACCTCACAGCCGGTGACAAATCCCGTCCTGTAGGTCGAGCCGGAGCCGCTCGCCTTGGTCGACCTAGACCTTGGCATCCCGTGCTGCGCCGCGACATGTCGTCCGTGCGTACCCCGTGGTCCGGCATTGCAGTGCAGCAGGGCTCGGGCGTCGGGTGGACACTCTAACGCCATTGTTGGTACGAGACCCCGCGTCGGCACCGCGCTTCCGCCGGCCGCACGGACCTGCGCGAGACCTGTGGAGAAGCCGCCGTGACCACCGACTCGACGCCCCCGATTCGGGCTGCCACCGATCTGCGGACACCGCGCGTCGTACGGTCGCTGCTCACCGGCGCCCGGCTGGCCATGCTGGTCGGGATCGTGACCCTGCTGGTGGCTGCCGTGACGCTCCTCGTCTTCGGCGCGGTCGAGACTTACCGCCACATCGTCATGATCGTGGCTCCCGCCGGCGCCAAAATGACCAATCGCGAGGTGTTCCTCGCCAGCATCAAGCTCATCGACCTCGTCCTGCTCGCGACTATCCTGCAGGTGGTGGCGTTCGGGCTTTACGCGCTGTTCATCGACAGCGACCTCCCGGTGCCGGCGTGGCTGCGCACCGGCGATGTCGACGACCTCAAGTTCAAGCTGGCGGGCATCGTGGTCGTGATGCTCGGCGTCCTGTTCCTGGAGGAGGTCATTCACTGGAGCAGCGATCGCGACCTGATGCCGCTGGGCTTGGCGATAGCCGCAGTCATCATCGCGCTGAGCTATTTCATCCGAGCCCACCCCGACAAGGGCTGAGCAGCGCACCTGCCGTTCGACGCTACGCTGTAGCCCGCAGCGGCGTCGGTACATCGAGCTGCCCGTCCGCCGAGAGCAGGATCGCCACTGGCCGTGTCGCATCGAAATGGGCGCAGACGGTCACGATGATGACCATGATCGGCACGCACAGGAACATCCCCGCGATGCCCCAGATCCCGCCCCACACGGCGAGTGAGACCACGATCACGACCGGGCTCAGATTGAGCGAGCGGCCCATCAGCCGGGGCTCGAGCACGTTGCCGAGGCTGACCTGGATGGCGGCGAGGCCGATCACCGTCGCGATGAACGGCCCGAAGGTGCCGAACTGCACGAGCACGAGCAAGGACGGGAAAAGCACCCCGAAAAACGAGCCGACGATCGGGATGTAGTTGATCATGAAGATGATCAACGCCCAAAAGCCGGGCTGATTGCAGCCGACCGCGGTGAGCACGCACCAGGACAGGGCGGCCGTTGCCAAGCTGAAGATCGTCTTGACCCAGAGATAGCGCTCGACGCGCCCCTCGATGAGACTCAACAGCCCACGAACCGAGGCTGCCTTCTGCGGGTCGGGAAACAGGGCCGAGATTTTTTGGTTGAAGGTCGCCTGCTCGAACAGCATGAAAGCCACGTAGAGGGCGACAAGGCCGATATTGCTCGTGAAGGAAACGACGGCAAACGAGATCGTCCGGATCCAGACGGCAAGATTGATCTGCCCGACCAGCGGCCCGAGACTCTCCGGCGGCGGCATGCCGACCAGATTGGCCAAATGCGGCAGCAAGGCCAGCAGGTTGGCCTGATAGATCGGTGCCGCTGCGGAGACGGCGCCGACATTGTCGACGATCAGGTCAACCACAATGAGTAGTGCCACCACGATGGTGAGCACGCCCAAGGCCAGCGCCTGCCAAGTGCCGGCGGCCCAGCCGCGGATACGAATCCGCCGATAGCCTGCAGCGATGGCATTGATGAGCTGCCAGAGCAGCACGGCCAACGCCAAGCGCACCAGGACGTCGCGGCCACCGATCAAGATCTCGCCGGCCAGCACGAGCATGAGAAGCCAAGCGGCCGCCACGATCGGCTTCAGGCTGGATGACAAGCTACCCTACTCCCGCCGCGAACTGCGCCGCCCGCCAGGCTCTACGAAAGCTGCCGAGCGGGGCTGACCGGCCCCAGCTCCATCAGGACTGGCCCTGTTCCAGCTGCCACTGGCGGAACAACCGCTGCTCCTCGATGTCGATGCGCGTCTGCTCAGCCTGAAGGGCGCGCTGGCGCTCGAAGTCGAGCTGCAGCTGGTTGGAGGTCTGCTGACGCTGCACGGCCTCCTGCTGGCGGCGCTGCTCGGTCTGGCGATCCACGGTCATGTTGCCGGCGAGGCCACCTGCAGCCCCGCCAATCAGCATGCCGGTCGTGCTGTTGCCGAACAGCAGGCGCCCGGCCCCGACCCCGGCCGCGGCACCGGCGGCGGTTCCGACTCCCGGCGAGGCGCCGCCGCCACCGTCCATGCAGCCGGCCAACGCCAGCATCCCGACACCTGCGAGCAATACCGACCCGAGCCTGCCTCGCCCCGCTTGGTGGCGCTTGATCATTTTGGCGCTCCCACTTCGGTCTCGACCACGGTCACCATCTCCTCGAACGAGAGGCCACCGTCCTGGTTCTTGTCACCCTCCGTGAAGGCCCGGCTCTTGTTGGCCATCACCTCCTGAAAGCTCAGCACGCCGTCGCCATTGGCATCGACTCGCTTGAACTGCGACGGATCGTGTGGCCCGAGCTCGGCCGGGGTCAGCGTCTCGGAGCCGTCCTTGTCGAGCGTCGCGAAACCTACGGCGGCGTCACGCGCCAGCTCGGCCTCACTGACCAGACCGTCACCGTCGGTATCGGCCGCATCGAAGGCCAGCTGCTCGTAGCTGAAGGTGAACGTCTGCGACGCCGGCAGCTTGGCTTCCTGGGCCGCCGCCGTACCCAGCAGCGCAGCCATGGTGGCGGTGGCCAGGGTCGTTGTGGACAGCACGATCCCCGCCGCGCTCAGAATGTTCGTTTGCCGAGCGAGCATCCATCGCGCCGCACCCGGCTTCAATCGTGTCTGCATTGGCCCCGTTCCCCAGACTTATAGACCGATGAGTATTAAGCCGTCTCATCGGCGACGCAGCGTTAGCGGGGCGCATTGTCTTTGTGAAGGCTCGAATAGCCGATCCACGGGCGCACGGACCCCAAGCCTCGGGGACCATGTGCCACAGCCTGCCCGGCCGACTTGACCGGGCCTGCGGATGCGGCCAAACGTGCGCTGCGGAATTGGGGCCTAGCATGCCGGCTGCGGGATGCTGGAAGCCCCAAATGTGCGGACTGTACGCGGCTGCCGCTGCGCATCTTTGTGACGACGGAAATCGACCATGCGGGGATTCGATCGTGCCATGATCACAGATGGACTTCGCTCGCTCCCTAAGTGGCCGCTCCTCTTCGTCGCGGCCGTGCTGCTGTCGGGCTGCCAACAGGAGGCCGAGAAGGCGGAGCCGGAGATCCGGCCGGTGCGCACTATCACCGTCGCCTTGCAGTCTGCCGGGGTTCCGGTCGTGCTCACCGGGCGAATCGAAGCTGAGGACGAGGTAAGACTCGCCTTTCGGGTCTCCGGGCGCATGATCGAGCGCAGCGTCAACACGGGCGACCGGGTCGCTCCCGGACAGGTCATCGCCCGGCTCGAGCCGCAGGATCAGCTGAACGCCTTGCGGGCCGCCGAGGCCAACCTTGCCGCCGCGCAAGGGCAGGCAGCCGAGGCCGAGAACGACTATCAGCGTCAGCGCCAGCTTGAGGAGCGCGGGTTTGCCGCCCGGGCGGTCTACGAGCGCGCCCGGCAGATGCGGCAGACGACCAGGTCCCAGGTCGAGGCGGCGCAGGCACAGCTGACCTTTGCCCAGGATCAGGTGAGCTTCACCGAACTGCATGCGGACGCTGAAGGTGTGGTGACGGCGGTGGGTGCCGAGGCCGGCGAGGTCGTGCAGGCGGGCCAGATGATCGTCCGTCTGGCGCGCCAGGATGGGCGTGATGCCGTCTTCGACGTGCCGGCGCAGATCATCCGCTCCGCCCCGGCCGACCCCGAGATCAACGTCTTCCTGACCGAGGACCGCACCATCAAGACCACGGGGCGGGTGCGCGAGGTCGGCGCCCAGGCCGACCCGGCGACGCGGACATTCGAGGTCAAGGTGGGGCTCCATGCGCCGCCGCCGGAGATGCGGCTGGGTGCTACGGTCACCGGCCGGATGGAGGTCGACGAAGGCGAGATCATCACCCTGCCTGCCGCCGCCATCACCCGCCAGGGCGACGAGCCGGCGGTGTGGGTGGTCGACCCGGAGAGCGGCACGGTAGCACTGCGCTCAATCGACGTGGTGCGCTTCGAGCCCACCGCCGTCGTGGTCGCTGCCGGCGTCCAGCCCGGTGACGTCGTGGTGACGGCCGGTGTGCAGGCGCTGCATCCGGGCCAGAAGGTGCGCATTCTGGAAGTCCGGTCGTGAGTGGCTTCAATCTCTCCCGCTGGGCGCTGAATCACCGCTCCGTGGTGCTGTACCTGATGGTGCTGTCCGTCGTCGCCGGCGTGCTGGCCTTCGTCAAGCTGGGCCGCAACGAGGATCCCGCCTTCACCATCCGCACCATGGTCGTGGCCGCCGGCTGGCCGGGCGCCACACTGGACGACACGCTGCAGCAGGTGACCGAGCGGCTCGAGCGCAAGCTGCAGGAAATTCCGGGACTGGATGTCCTGCGCAGCTATACCCGCCCGGGTGCGACCACGATCTTTGTCGATCTCAAGGGCAGCGTCACCGGTGGGGAAGTACCGGGCGTCTGGCAGCGGGTCCGAAATGACGTCAACGATGTCTGGCCGACGCTGCCGCGCGGCGTGGTCGGGCCTGGGTTCAACGACCGGTTCGGCGACGTCTTCGGCATCATCTACGGCTTCACCGCCGACGGCTTCAGCCCTCGCGAGCTGCGCGACTATGTCGAGGACGCGCGCTCCAAGCTGCTGCACGTCCCCGACGTCTCGACGATCGACATCATCGGCGCCCAGGACGAGGTGATCTTCGTCGAGTTCTCGATGCAGCAGCTGGCGAGCCTGGGCGTCGACCGCTCAGCCCTGCTGGCGGCGCTGCAGACGCAGAACGAGGTCCGGCCCGCCGGCATCATCGAGACCGGCGACGAGCGCATCTCGCTCAGGGTCACCGGTGCCTTTCGCTCCGAGCAGGACATTCTCGACATCAACTTCGTCTCCGGCGGCCGCATGCTGCGCATGAGCGACATCGCGACCGTGCGGCGCGGCTTCGCCGACCCGCCGCAGCCCATGTTTCGCGTCGACGGCAAGCCCGCTATCGGCCTCGCCATCGCCATGCGCGACGGTGGCGACGTGTTGGCCCTAGGCGAGAATATCAGCCAGGCCCTGCAGCGCATCACCGCTGACCTGCCACTGGGCATCGAGCCGCATCTGGTGGCCGATCAACCGGTCACGGTGGATCATGCCATCGGCGAGTTCATGGAATCGCTGTGGCAGGCGGTGGCCATCATCCTGGCGATGAGCTTCATCAGCCTGGGCATTCGTCCGGGCCTCGTGGTGGCCTTCGCGATCCCGCTGACGCTGGCGATCGTGTTCGCGATCATGCTCGTCCTCGGCATCGACATGCAGCGCATCTCGCTGGGGGCATTGATCATCGCCCTGGCCCTGATGGTCGACGACGCGATGACGACGACCGATGCGACGCTGACCCGGCTCGCCGCGGGCGACGACAAGCCGACCGCCGCCATGTACGCCTTCAAGGCCTATGCGGTGGCCATGCTCGCCGGCACCGTGGTGACGATCGCCGGCTTCGTGCCGATCGGCTTCGCCGCGAGCTCGGCAGGCGAGTACTGTTTCACGCTGTTCGCGGTCGTCACCATCGCCCTCCTGGTATCCTGGCTGGTGGCGGTGGTCTTCGCACCACTGCTCAGCGTGTTCCTGCTCAAGTTGCCGAAGCCAGGCCCCCCGCCGGCAACGCCACGGGTCGTCCGCTGGTACAAGTCATTCCTCACCCTGGCCCTGCGGGCCCGATGGGCGACCATCGCGATCACGGTAGGCTTGTTCGTAGGCGCGGTGCTGCTGATGCCGCTGATCCCGCGGCAGTTCTTTCCAGCATCCGACCGGCCCGAGCTGCTGGTCGACCTGACACTCCCGCAGAACGCCTCGATCTTCGCGACCGACGATCTGTCCAGCCGATTCGACGAGCTCCTCAAGGATGATCCCGACGTCGAGCGGTGGAGCACTTGGGTTGGCCGGGGTGCGATCCGCTTCTACCTGCCGCTCAACGTCCAGCTGGCCAACCCGTTCTTCGCCCAGGCGGTGATCGTCGCCAAGGACGTGGCCGCGAGGCAGCGACTGCAAGACAAGCTCGAGAAGGCGCTGGCCGAGGAATTCCCCAGCGTGATCGGGCGCGTCTCGCCACTCGAGCTCGGCCCGCCGGTCGGCTGGCCCGTCCAGTATCGCGTCAGTGGGCCAGACCCGTTGGTCGTACGCTCGATCGCCCTCGACCTCGCCGGCGCCGTGGCCGCCAGCCCCGACACGCTGCGGACCAATTTCGACTGGGTCGAGCCCACGCGCGAGGTGCGGATCCGTGTCGACCAGGACCAAGCGCGCCTGCTGGGCCTGAGCTCGGAGGCGGTGGCCGGGGTCCTCAACACCGTGATCACGGGCACGCCGGTGACCCAGGTGCGTGACGACATCTACCTGGTCAATGTGGTGGCCCGCGCCACCGACGAGCAGCGCGTGTCCATCTCGACCCTGCCGACACTGCAGATCCCACTGCCCAATGGCCGCACCGTGGCGCTGAGCCAGGTGGCGACGTTCGAGTTCGACCAGGATTTTCCGCTGATCTGGCGTCGTGATCGGGTACCGACACTGACCGTGCAGGCCGACGTGGCACCCGGTCACCTGCCCGCGGGCGTCGTTGCCGACCTCGAGCCGTCGATCGAGAAGCTGCAGCAGGGCCTGCCCAAAGGCTACTCCATCGAGGTGGGCGGTACGGTCGAAGAGAGCGCCGCATCGCAGGCTTCGGTGGTGGCAGTGGTGCCGATCATGCTGCTGCTGATGCTCACCACCTTGATGTTTGAGCTGCAGAGCTTCCAGCGGCTGATCATCGTGCTGAGCGTGGCGCCGTTGGGCCTGATCGGCGTCGTGGCGGCCCTGCTCCCGTCGGGGCGGCCGCTCGGGTTCGTGGCGATCCTGGGCTGCCTCGCGCTGATCGGCATGATCACCAAGAATGCCGTGATCCTGATCGGGCAGATCGAGGCCGAGCGGGCCGCCGGCCGCAGCGTCTGGGATGCCACGATCGAGGCCTGCAGCACCCGCTTCCGGCCGATCATGCTGACGGCTGCCTCGACCGTGCTCGGCATGATCCCGATCGCACCCACCGTGTTCTGGGGGCCGATGGCCTTCGCGATCATGGGCGGTCTCCTGGTCGGCACGCTCCTGACGCTGATCTTCCTGCCGGCGCTCTACGTCGCCTGGTTCAACCCCCAGGAAGCCCGGCAGGCGCAAAGTGCGAAGGCCGCGCAAGGGGCCTGACCAGCTCGCCCGGGCTGCTCAACCGGCCGGGGCGGGACTCGATGCGGCCGGGCCGATGCCCTCGTCGACGCGCTGGGCGAGATAGGGGTAGAATGGGTTCGACGACATCCGCAGCAGCGAGTCCAGGCTGAGGATCAAAGCACCCCGCTCGCCGCGCGGCGCCAGCGTTCCCAGATGGATGCCGAAATACTCCGCCGGGTCGGGGGCGGAGCCATAGAGCGAATCACTGGGCGGGAACGGGATCGCCACGTGCGAGAGCGAGAACACGTCGATCGGATAGACCAAACCGAGGTCGCGGACCTGCTCGCTCGTGCCGCCGGCCTCGACGACCCGCTCGACCATTTCGCCACTCGTGTCATCGACGTTGCTGATGATCGTCGTCCGGAACGCCCGCGGCGGCGGCGGCAACAGCCGGCCGAGAGCGACGTCGCCCGCAACTCTGAGCAGCGGTCCGAACTTGGCCGACTGGTTGAGGTCGAACAAGACGAGCTCGCTGCCGTTGGCTGGCAGATGCGCATAGAGCGCGGTGACGATCGCCCGCGTGCTCACGGTGAAGTCGACGACCGACTGGAAGGTCAGGACCGGTGGCAGTGAGCCCAGCTCGTCCTGCCGCGCCAAGCGGAGGATCTGTTCCTGCAGCGCCGTCGTCAGCAGGTGGGACTGCCGGGCGCCGTTGACGGGGAACGAGTTGTACTTGAACGGATTGAACTCCGGCACGATCCCCAGCCATGCCGCCTTGGCGAAGGCCGGGAAGACCGCCGGCAGGCCGGCCAACCCGGCGAAGCGGGCGAACGCCGTGATACCGATCATCGGCGAGAACAGCACGAGCCGGTCCGGCCGCGACAGGCTCGGATCATCGATGGCGTCGAGCGCGTATTTGAGTGCCAGTGCCCCGCCATTGGAGAAGCCGACCAAGTGCAGCGGCAAGGACAGGCCGATCCGGCGCCGCGCCTCGCGCACCGCGAGCCTGGTCGCGGCCGACCAATCCTCCCACTCGACGTCGGTGAGCGCCGCCGGCACCGTGCCGTGCGCCGGCATCCTGATCCCGATCGCGATGTACCCACGGGCGGTGTAGAGCCGCGCGATGTGCCGCAGGCTGTAAGGCGAATCAGTGAGTCCATGCAGCAGCACGACGGCCCCTACCGGCGTGCCGTCGGGCTCCATCACGTAGGATCTGTTCCAGTCGTGCTCGAAGCCCTCGGGGAAGATCGGGCTGCCCTCGAAATAGCGATTGATCGGGATGCGATCCCGTTCCGGCAGCTTGTCCGTGACCTCGGCCCGCACCTCGGCGAACAGCCGGTCCTCCGCCTCGAGGTAGGACTTCCAGTCGGCATGGTCGAGATCGGCAGCATGCAAGTCGTGCGGCACGAACTTGTGCCAGGGCTCGAGCGGCAGGCCGCGCTGGGAATCGTGAATCCGCACGCCCAGAAAAGTGACGAAGCCGATCACCGCCACGATCACCAGCCGGTTCAGCAACCAGGCCACCCGACCCCGCATCGCCCGGAGCCGGCTCAATTGACCAACACCTGCGACATCTCCTTCAGCTGGACCAGGACTCGCTTGAGATAAAAGCCCTGAATGGCGAGGTGGTTGGCGAAGATCGAATTGTTCGGCGAGGCGTCGGCAACGATGAACGGGCGCATCCGACCCGCCTCGTTCATCGTATCCATGGCCTGCGCCCAGATGCCTTCCAAATTGTTCTGGCGGATCAACGGCTCGAAGTCGCGGCCGAGTTCGCGCAGCATCATATGATAGGCATAAAGTCTACCCTTCACGTTGTAGAACAGCCGGTCGGCATCAAAATTGATCAGCCAGCCACTCTCGTTGCGCAGATGATCGTCGACTGCCGCCGACTGCGATCCCAGGTCGTTGACCACCCGATTGAGCGTGGCGGCCAGGGAGTCGGTGCGCACGTCGAAAACGGCACTCTTGGCCGCCAGACGCTGGTTGTAGGCGAGCAGCGCCGCTCGGCCGGCACGGTAGTTCTGCTCGCTCGTGATTGTCGGCAGGAACGACTTGCTGAAATCGAAATACCAGAAGTCCGGCGGGAAGTTGAGCAGGCCACGGGCCCGCTCGAGGTCGGGGTCGGCTCGCGAGGAACCACGCGTGCGGCCGATCTGGTCCTCCAGCTCGAACGCCATCCGCGCCCAGGCACCCTGCATCCCCCTCTGAAAGGCCGCAGGATGGATGACCATGCCGTTCGGCATGAACAGGGGATCGTTCGGCTGCCAAGCGTGCGTGACGACCTCGCGCTCGACCAGCGCAGCTGCCATGTCGACAACGTGACTGCCGCCCTCGATCGGGGCCGCAGGGGTAAAGCCGGGATCATCGTCGACCCCGGCATAGAAGAACGCCCCTATACTGTAGTACAGGCAGAGCAGCAGCAACAGGCCTGCCAAAGCTCTGATGATGTTCTTGCCGCGCAACAGGCCTGCGACGCGGCGCAGGCGCGATGGGGGAGGCACCGATGTCGCTTCGTCCAAGTTCAACGCTCCAATGCAGCTGCGCCGTCATGGCATCGGCAGATGACCATGCAGGTCACGGAATCCGCCATCTTACGAGTTTTCCGCTGCCACCTCATCGTCATCTTCGGAATCCCGATGCTGGCGCAGCTCGGGCGCACCCCGCTTGGGCACGTCGGGACGCCGCTCGAATGCCCCACCCTCACCCGATACGCGCACGGCCTGAACGATGTTGTGGGCGTCGTTGGCCTGCGTCCCCATGCTGCGCAGCGCATACTCCATCAGGCCGAAGGCGAGCTCGCGTTCGCCCATGATAGCAATCCCGATGCCCTGCTTTTCGAGATGCGCCACCTCGGGCTCGCTGCTGGTCCGCACCGCCGTGTCGATGGTAGGGCTCAGCTTCCTGGCCAGCTCGATGATACGACGCGTCTGATAGCCCTCCGGCGTAGCGATCACAATCAGTCGGGCAAGTCCGGCGCCTGCTTTTTCGAGGATCCCCGCCTGCGCGGCGTCACCATAGACGGCAGTGATGCCTCGGCTGCGAAGGTCATCGACGCGTCGCCGGTCCTCCTCGACGACGACGACTGAGAAGCCTTGGCTTTTCAGACCCTTGCCGACGATATTTCCGACACGGCCGTAACCTACGATGATCGCGTGGCCACTTGGCCCCTCCGATTGGTCGTCTTCCGCCGCAGTGCTTCGCGCCTCGGCGCCGGAACGCTCCAACCGTGCCATCACACTCGGTCGACCACCCAGCCAGTCGCCGAGCCGGTCCAGGCTGGCAAATACCAGCGGGTTGAGCGTGATCGACAGCAGTGCCCCGGCCAGGATCAGGTCGCGGCCTTCCGGGGGAAGCAGCCCCAGGATGATACCGAGCCCAGCTAGGATGAACGAGAACTCGCCGATCTGGGCGAGGCTCGCCGACACGGTCAACGCCGTGCGTACCGGATAGCCGAAGCCCACCACGATCCCGAACGCCGCCAGCGACTTGCCGACCACAATTACGATCAAGGTGGTCAGCACGGCCAGCGGCTCGCGAACCAGAATGGACGGGTCGAACAGCATGCCGACCGAGACGAAGAACAGAACCGCGAATGCATCCTGCAGCGGCAGTGAGTCGGCCGCAGCCTTGTGGCTGAAGTCCGATTCGCTGAGCACCACGCCGGCGAAGAAAGCCCCCAGCGCGAACGAGACGCCGAACAGCTCGGCCGAGCCATAGGCGATGCCCAAAGCGATCGCGAGCACGGCCAGCGTGAACAGCTCCCGCGAGCCGGTGCGGGCGGCCTGCTCCAGCACCCAGGGCACCGCCCGTCGGCCGACGACCAGGACCAAAACCAGGAACAGGGCAACCTTGGCCAGCGTCAGCAGCAGCGTCAGGACGAGGCTGTCGCCGCCGACATGTCCGGCGAGCCCCCGCGTGTCGCCTCCAAGGACGCCCGCCAGCGCCGGGAGCAGAACCAGTGCCAGGACCATGACCAGATCCTCGACGATCAGCCAGCCGACAGCGATCTGGCCGTTGATCGAGTCCAGCGTGTTCCGCTCCTCGAGCGCCCGCAGCAGGACCACCGTGCTCGCGACCGAGAGGGCGAGGCCGAAAACGAGCCCGGCGCCGAACGACCAGCCCCACATGAGGGCAACCACGCAGCCCAGCGTCGTGCCGACCGCGATCTGACCGATGGCCCCCGGAATCGCGATGTTGCGAACCGCCATCAGGTCCTTGATCGAGAAATGCAGGCCCACGCCGAACATCAAGAGGATGACGCCGATCTCGGCGAGCTGCGCCGCCAGCGCCTCGTCGCCGACGAAGCCGGGCGTGAACGGCCCTACGACCACACCGGCGAGGAGATAGCCGACAAGGGGTGGCAGCCGGAGCTTGGTCGCGGCAAAGCCGCCGATGAAGGCCATCACCAAACCCATGGCGATGATGGCGATCAGCGCAGTCTCGTGGGGCATCAGCAATCTCGTGTGGTGGTGGCGCCCGAGAGGTGGGCGCGAAGAGCGGCCACCATATGGACGTCATGGGCACTCGGCCATTCAAAACGGACCCGTTCCCGCGAGGCATCTACAGGATAAGCAGGCTGAACCGCCGGCCGCACACCGTCGGTTCTGTTTCCTCCCATTGGCCGGTCAGTTGGTGCCCTGCGTGGCACCGTCGTCGAGGTGGTGCGGATGGCTCGTCGACCCCAGGGTATTTTGCCGAAAAATGTTGCCCTGGGCGTCATGGTCAGCAGACCCCATAGAATAAAGGCGCTGGAATGGTCGGCGCAGACCGTGCCGCCGGAAAGCCCCAGCCCGCCGCCGAAGGTGATCGTACCGCCCACGCGCTTGCCGAACATCGGGTCGTTGGCAGAGCCGTACTTGCTGTACGGCGCATTGTAAGGTGGACCGGGGTCCAGCGGATTGCCGCCGGGTCAGCCCGAACAGCGAGCCGGCGGCGAGACATATACTCTGCATCAGCCAGCGCTGGATGCCACAATGCCACTCATAAACATTTCTCTTATATTTATGTTCAAATGAAAATCTTGTTTGTGCAAGTCAATTTAAGAAGAAGCCTTCATTTGAATTCATTACCTTATTCCAGCACCCAAGTTTATTTTGCTCCTCGTCGGAACCCACATACCTGTCTTTAAGACAATAATAGCGACTTCATGAACGGCGAGACGAGATTGTGATCGCAACCGCCCGCGCGGCCGCCTAGTGCCGGGCCGATGGGAGCCCTTGTGCAGAATGAGGATTCGTTGGCAAGAAAGCGCCGTCAGGACCGCGAAAGCGACGCCAAAATCAGGGGGAGATGCGGCCAATGTCGCGCCAATACGTGCTCGCGATCGATCAGGGTACCACGAGCAGCCGGGCCATCGTCTTCGACCGCGACGGGCGCGCGATCGGCACCGGTCAGAAGGAGCTGCGGCAGCATTTCCCGAAGGATGGCTGGGTCGAGCACGACCCGGAGGACATCTGGCGCGACACGCTGGCGGTCTGCCGTCAGGCCATTGCCGCAGCCGGCCTCGATGGTGGCGACATCGCCGCGATCGGCATCACCAACCAGCGTGAGACCACGGTCCTGTGGGAGCGTGGCACCGGCAGTGCCGTCCATCCGGCCATCGTCTGGCAGGATCGCCGCACCGCCGAGATGTGCCGCAGGCTGGTGGCCGAGGGCATCGAGGAGCGGGTGCGCGCCCGCACCGGCCTGATCGTTGACTCCTATTTTTCCGGCACCAAGCTCGCCTGGCTCCTCGACCAGGTGCCGGGGTCCCGGCAGGCGGCCGAGCATGGAGCCCTGGCATTCGGCACGATCGACAGCTTCCTGCTGTGGCGCCTGACCGGCGGCCGGGTCCATGCGACCGACGCCACCAACGCCTCGCGCACCATGCTGTTCGACATCACGACGCAGCAATGGGACCAGGAGCTGCTGCGCGCGCTGCGCATCCCCGACAGCGTGCTGCCGGAGGTCAAGGACTGCTCCGGTATGTTCGGCACGACCGAACCCGAGCTGTTCGGCGCCGCCATCCCGGTCCTGGGCATCGCCGGCGACCAGCAGGCGGCCACCGTGGGCCAGGCCTGTTTCGCACCCGGCATGAGCAAGAGCACCTACGGCACCGGCTGCTTCATGCTGGTCAACACTGGCGAGCGGTTCGTGGCCTCGCGCAATCGCCTGCTGACCACCATCGCCTACCGCCTCGACGGCCGCACGACCTATGCGCTGGAGGGCAGCATCTTCGTGGCCGGCGCCGCGGTGCAGTGGCTGCGGGATGGGTTGGGGGTCATCAAGGGCGCCGCGGAGACGGAGGCGCTGGCCCGCGATCTCGCCTCCACGGAGGGAGTCTATTTGGTGCCGGCGTTCACCGGGCTCGGCGCCCCGCATTGGGACCCCGACGCGCGCGGCGCCATTCTGGGCCTGACCCGCGACAGCGGTGTCGCCCACCTCGCCCGCGCGGCGTTGGAAGCGGTGGGCTACCAGACCGCGGACCTGACGGACGCCGTGGCCGACGACATGCGGGCCGGCGCTCCCGAGGTCGAGCTCGGCACGCTGCGTGTCGACGGCGGCATGGTGGTGAACGATTGGATCTGCCAGTTCCTGGCCGACATGCTGGACCGCCCGGTCGAGCGGCCGGCGGTCGTGGAGACCACGGCCCTGGGGGCCGCCTATCTCGCCGGTTTGGCTGCCGGGGTTTACGGCTCGCTGGAGGCGGTGGCGCAGGCTTGGCGCCTGGAGCGGCGATTCGAGCCGCGCATGGCGGCGGGCGACCGGCAGCGCCTGCTCGAGGGCTGGCGGCGAGCGGTGGCACGGGTCAAGGGCTGACCTGACCGCTTTTCGGTTTGCATTACGATGTCCCGGTGCCATGTTCGTTTCCGAAAATGACCCGCACCGGGAGGCGGACCAGGTGGCGAGCAGCCAGCAGCGCCGCGCGCAGATCGTCGATCTCGTCCGTCGGCAGGGGTTCGTCAGCATCGAGGCGTTGGCGCAGCTGTTCGCGGTTACCCCCCAGACGGTGCGTCGGGACATCAACGCGCTCTGCGACGAGGCCGTGCTGCAGCGCCATCACGGCGGTGCCGCCCTGGCCTCCTCCGTCGAGAACATCGCCTATCCGGACCGGCAGGTGCTGTGCATCGAGGAGAAGCGGCGGATCGCGCAGCTGGTGGCGGCCCACATTCCCGATCACGCCTCGCTGTTCATCAATCTCGGCACCACCACCGAGGAGGTCGCCAAGGCACTGATGCGCCATCTCGGCCTGCGCGTGATCACCAACAATCTCAACGTGGCGGCGCTGTTGAGCGGCAAGCCGGACTTCGAGGTGATCGTCGCCGGTGGCGTCGTGCGCTCGCGCGACCGCGGCATCGTCGGCGAGGCGACCATCGACCTGATCCGCCAGTTCCGGGTCGATTACGGGGTGATCGGCATCAGCGGCATCGACCTCGACGGCACCCTGCTAGACTTCGACTACCAGGAAGTCCGCGTCGCCCAAGCCATCATCGCCAACTCGCGTCACGTCTATCTGTGTGCCGACCACACCAAGTTCGGCCGCAATGCGCTGGTGCGCCTCGGCGGGCTCGAGGACGTCGATTCGCTATTCACCGACACACCGCCGCCCTTTGCGCTGCAGCAGCGTGTGGAAGCGGCCGAGGTGGCCCTGTTCGTCGCTGAAGCCGAACGGCGAGGGTGATTGTTCAGACGCTCCTTTTTCGGTGGCGAACCAAAAAACGTTCTGATACGAAAATTCATAACATCCTGGAAACACAGGTGGCTGCCTCTGGCAGCCGGCGTGGGAGGCCGGTCCTGGACGAGCGGGTCGATCTGCTGGTCGTCGGCGGTGGCATCAATGGTGCCGGCATCGCCCGCGATGCTGCCGGGCGGGGGTTGTCCGTCCTGCTGGTGGAGCAGGACGACCTGGCCAGCCACACCTCCCGCTGGTCGTCGAAGCTCATTCACGGCGGGCTGCGCTACCTCGAATATTACGAGTTCCGGCTGGTCCGCGAGGCGCTGATCGAGCGCGAGGTGCTGCTACGGGCAGCGCCGCACATCGTCTGGCCGCTGACCTTCGTGCTGCCGCACAGCCCCGAGCAGCGCCCGGCTTGGCTCGTCCGGCTGGGCCTTCTGCTCTACGATCATCTGGGCGGCCGCAAGATCCTTCCCGCGTCGACCGCGGTCGATCTCTCAGCACCCGGCAGCTACGGCGCGCCGCTCAAGCCCTGGGTCAAGCGCGGCTTCACCTATGCGGACTGCTGGGTCGAGGACAGCCGCCTCGTCGTCCTCAACGCCATGGATGCCGCCGCCCGCGGTGCCCGGATCCATACCCGTACCCGCTGCGAGCGGGCCCGGCGCGACGGTGACGGCTGGATCGCGGACCTGATCCAGCGCAACGGCCAGCGGCGCCAGGTTCGCGCCCGCGCCATGGTCAACGCCGCGGGACCGTGGGTCTCGAGCTTCCTCAGCCAGGGTCTCGGAGTCAGCTCGGCCAAGCGTGTCCGCCTGATCAAGGGCTCGCACATCGTGGTGCCGCGGCTCTATACGGGCGAGCACCCCTACATCCTGCAGAACGACGACAAGCGCATCGTCTTCGTGATCCCGTTCGAGGGCGCGTTCAGCCTGATCGGCACCACCGACGTGCCCTACGAGGGCGATCCCGCCCGCGTCGCGATCACGCCGGACGAGACCGAATATCTGTGCCAAGTGATCAATCGCTATTTCCGCCGCGAGATTGGGCCGGGCGACGTGGTGTGGTCTTATGCCGGCGTGCGACCGCTCTACGACGACGCCAGCGGCGATGCTTCCGCGGTCACCCGCGACTATGTGTTCGATCTCGATCCGGGCAACGGCCTCGGCCCGCTGCTGTCGGTATTCGGCGGCAAGATCACGACTTATCGCAAGCTCGCCGAGCACGCGCTGGCCAAGCTGCAGCCGGTCATGGGCTTCGCGGGCGGTCCCTGGACGGCGACGGCGCCGCTGCCGGGCGGCGACATCCCAGATGCAGACTTCGGTGCGTTCCACGCCGAAGCCCAGCGGCGCCTTCCCTGGCTGCCGGCTCCCCTGCTGCAGCGCTGGGCCCGCGCCTACGGGACCCGGCTGGCAGCCATCGTCGGCAACGCCGATCGGCTCGAGGATCTGGGGCCGGACTATGGCGGCGGGCTGCACGAGTCCGAGGTCGCCTATCTG
Organism: Geminicoccaceae bacterium; assembly: GCA_049292515.1. GTDB lineage: Bacteria > Pseudomonadota > Alphaproteobacteria > Geminicoccales > Geminicoccaceae > Benzoatithermus. Next base: position 25,683 of record JBATRI010000125.1, on the reverse strand, counting down.
GTCGAGCATGAGTGGGCGCGCACGGCGGAGGACGTGCTCTGGCGCCGCTCGCGCCTGGGTCTCCATGTCGGGGAGGACACGGTGGCGAGATTGCGCACACGGCTCGAGACGAGCCCTGCCCCAGCCCCAGTTGCGGCGGTCGGCCGATGACGCTGCAGCTTGAGGCCATGCGCCGCGTGGTGCGCGACGAGGTCTGGATCGACGATGTCACGCTCAAGCTCGACCCCGGCCAGCTCTACGTGCTGCTCGGGCCGACGCTCGCCGGCAAGACCTCGCTTATGCGGCTGATCGCCGGGCTCGATCGGCCGACCACGGGCCGCATCCTCGCGGATGGTGTCGACGTCACCGGTCTGTCGGTCCGCAAGCGCAGCGTGTCCATGGTCTATCAGCAGTTCATCAACTACCCGACCATGACCGGCTACGACAATATCGCCTCGCCGCTTCGTCTGCAGGGGATCGCCGCGGCCGAGATCGACCGGCAGGTGCGCGACACCGCCAGGATGCTGCACATCGATCACCTGCTCGACCGGCTGCCGGGCGAGCTGTCGGGCGGCCAGCAGCAACGGTTGGCGATCGCCCGGGCACTGGTGAAGCGGGCGCACATGCTGCTTCTCGACGAGCCGCTGGTGAATCTCGACTACAAGCTGCGCGAGGAGCTTCGCTCCGAGCTGCGCGACCTGTTCGCGCGCCAGGAGACGACCGTGGTCTACGCCACCACCGAGCCGCTCGAGGCGCTGATCATGGGTGGGCAGGTGATCGTCATGGACGAGGGTCGGGTGCTGCAACGCGGCCCCACGGTCGAGGTCTATCACAACCCGGGGTCGCAGCGGGTGGCCGAGGTCTTCAGCGATCCACCGATGAACATGCTGGCGGTCACCGTCGAGGCCGGAACTGCCCGCAGCCGCAGCAGCCTGACACTCCCGCTCTCCCGCCATCTGGCGCAGCTCGCCAACGGCCCGCACACACTGGGGATCCGCGCCGGCCATCTCTCCTTACGCCCACGACACGAGGGCGACATCGCCATCGACGCCACTGTCGAGCTGTCGGAGATCTCGGGCTCCGAGACCTTCATCCATGTGCACAATGCCGACCTGCACTGGGTCGTCCAGGAAGAGGGCGTCCACGAGCACGCGCTGGGGCAACAGGTGAAGGTCTATCTCGACCCGGCGCGCGTCTATGGTTTCGACCGCAACGGTGCGCTCGAGGTGGCGCCCGTGCGCTCCTCGGGCCAGGGCTAGGAGGCGGCCGTGGCCAGGATCGACTTCGAGAACGTGGCGCATGCCTACGGGGCGCAGCCGAAGGGGCCGGAAGGCTATGCCCTGAAGCCGCTCCAGTTCGCCTTCGAGGATGGCGGTGCCTACGCCCTGCTCGGTCCGTCGGGCTGCGGCAAGACCACCCTCCTGAACATCATCTCGGGCCTGCTCGTGCCCAGTGAGGGCAGGGTGCTGTTCGATCGGCGCGACGTCACCGCCCTAGCCCCGGCCCAGCGCAATATCGCCCAGGTGTTCCAGTTCCCGGTCATCTACGACACCATGACCGTGGGCGAGAATCTGGCCTTCCCGCTGCGCAATCGGGGCGTGCCGGAGGCCGCCATCAAGACGCGGACCGCCGAGGTCGCGGCCATGCTGGACCTTGAGCCGTTGATGCGACGGCGCGCTTCCGGGCTGACCGCGGATCAGAAGCAGAAGATCTCGCTCGGCCGCGGCCTGGTGCGCGAAGATGTGGCGGCCATTCTGTTCGACGAGCCGCTGACGGTCATCGACCCGCATCTGAAGTGGCTCCTGCGACGCAAGCTGAAGGAAGTCCACACCCGCTTCCGCCACACGCTGGTCTATGTGACCCACGATCAGAACGAGGCGCTGACCTTCGCCGACAAGGTGGTTGTGATGTACAATGGCGAGGTCGTCCAGCTGGGCACACCACAGGAGCTGTTCGAGCGACCGGCGCATCGCTTCGTCGGCTATTTCATCGGCTCGCCGGGGATGAACTTCCTGGCCTGCAATCTCGACGCCGATGGTGTCCGGATCGACGGCACCGACGCGGTACTCGGCGGCCACTGGCTCGCCGCAGCGCGGGACTTTCCGGCCGCCAAGCTGGAGCTGGGCATTCGGCCTGAGTTCGTCAGTGTCGAGGCGAACGCCGGCGCGATGACGCTGCCGGCCAGCATCACCCGCGTCGAGGATCTGGGCAATTACAAGCTGGTGACGGCACGACTCGGGCCGCACCTGCTGAAGGCCAAGCTCAGCGAGGACGCCGAGGTGCCGGCCGAGACAGGCCATGTCGCCTTCTCGCCGCGGCGAACTCTTCTTTACGCCGACGGTCGTTTGATCGCGTAAATGGGGCTGGCATGAACAAGACCTACAACAACCGCGCCTGGTTCCTGGTCCTGCCGGTGTTCGTGCTGGTGGCCTTCAGCGCCATCCTGCCGCTGATGACGGTGGTCAACTACGCCTTCCAGGACATTCTGGGGCCTCAGGACCGGGTCTGGGTCGGCACCGACTGGTTCGTCCAGGTGCTGGGCGACGCCGACCTGCACGGTGCGGTGCTGCGCCAGCTGATCTTCAGCCTGACCGTGCTGGCGATTCAGATTCCGCTCGGCATCGGCTTGGCTCTGGTGATGCCGACCAGCGGAGCCGCCGCGTCCGCCACCTTGGTGATCATGGCGCTGCCGCTGCTGATCCCGTGGAACGTGGTCGGCACGATCTGGCAGATCTTCGCCCGTGGCGACATCGGCCTGGCGGGCTGGCTGATCAACAGTCTGGGCATCGACTACAATTATACCGCCAATTCGCTGGACGCCTGGCTCACCATTGTCGTGATGGATGTCTGGCACTGGACACCCCTCGTGGCCCTGCTCTGTTATGCCGGGCTGCGGGCCATCCCCCCCGCCTACTATCAGGCCGCGGCTATCGACGGGGCGTCGCGCTGGGCCGTGTTTCGCCATATCGAGCTGCCTAAGATGCGCGGCGTGCTACTGATCGCGGTGCTGCTGCGCTTCATGGACAGCTTCATGATCTACACCGAGCCGTTCGTCGTCACCGGCGGCGGTCCGGGCAGTGCTACGACGTTTCTGTCGATTCATTTGGCCAAGGTCGCGGTCGGTCAGTTCGATCTCGGCCCGGCGGCGGCGATCTCCATCGTCTACTTTTTGATCATCCTGACACTGAGTTTCATCTTCTACAACGTGATGACCCGCGTCGGGACGGGAGACCGGTCATGAGCCGCAAGTATATCTGGCTGCTCGTTTATTTTGTCTTCCTGCTGCTGCCGATCTATTGGCTGTTCAATATGTCGCTGAAGACCAACGAGGAGATTCTCGGCGGCCTGACGCTGGTCCCGGTGGCACCCACGCTCGCCAACTACGTGCGCATCTTCACCGATTCGGCCTGGTATTCCGGCTATATCAACTCGCTGATCTATGTCGCGATCAATGTCACGCTGAGCCTCGGCGTGGCCTTGCCAGCCGCCTACGCATTCTCGCGCTATCGGTTCATCGGCGACAAGCACATGTTCTTCTGGCTGCTGACCAACCGGATGGCGCCGCCGGCGGTGTTCCTGCTGCCGTTCTTCCAGCTCTACCAGACGATCGGCCTGTTCGACACGCACATTGCGGTGGCCCTGGCGCACTGCCTGTTCAACGTGCCGCTGGCGGTTTGGATATTGGAAGGCTTCATGTCCGGTGTGCCCAAAGAGATCGACGAGACGGCCTATCTCGACGGCTACTCGTTCCCACGCTTCTTCTTCAAGATCTTCCTGCCGCTGATCAAATCGGGCGTCGGGGTGACGGCGTTCTTCTGCTTCATGTTCAGCTGGGTCGAGCTCCTGCTGGCCCGCACGCTCACCGCCGTCAACGCCAAGCCGATCGCCGCGGTGATGACCCGCACGGTCTCGGCTGCCGGCATGGACTGGGGCACGCTCGCCGCCGCCGGCATTCTCACCATCGTGCCAGGCGCTTTGGTGATCTGGTTCGTGCGCAACTACATCGCCAAGGGCTTCGCCCTCGGGCGGGTGTGAGGAGCCGGCCATGGACGATCAGGGCTTGTTCGGGCGTTTCGGTCGGTTGGTCGGCACCATGTACTGGACCACGCCCACCGCGATCTTCTTCACGGCCATCATTCTGATGTTGGCGGCCATGACGGTCTGGGAACTGGCCTCCCCGACCGTGGAGAGGCGCGGCCTGCTGCCGATGTCCACGACCCGCGGTGATCGCCTGTTCATCGGCCTCTTGGGTGCGGCGTGGATCCATCTGGCGTGGCTCGGCCTCAGCGATCTGCCGCTCTGGAGCGGGTCGGCCGTGGCGTTGATCTGGTTCGTTCTCGTGATGCGCTTCGGCTGAAGCGCACGAGTGGCACCCCGGCCGGGCAAGCCCTCCGCCCGGCCGGAGACGTCAGGCAGCGGGCGACCGGCTGTCGCGGAGGGAGTGCACAGGGAGACGTGAATTGATGACGAAATGGCATGTGGGCAGGCGGCGTTTCCTGCTGAGCTCGGCCGCGACCAGCGCCGCCTTCGCGATGCCCGGGATCATCCGGGCCAACGCTGCCGACGCGACGATCAACAAATGGATCGACGAGTTCCAGCCGTCGACCCTGTCGCGCGACGCGCAGATCCAGGAGCTGACCTGGTTCCAGGAGGCGGCCAAGCCCTTCAAGGGCATGGACATCAAGGTCGTCTCGGAGACCATCGACACCCACGTCTATGAATCGCAGACCTTGGCCAAGGCTTTCAGCGAGATCACGGGCGTCAACCTGACCCATGACCTGATCCAGGAAGGCGACGTGATCGAGAAGCTGCAGACGCAGATGCAGTCCGATCAGAACATCTACGACGCCTACATCAACGACAGCGACCTGATCGGCACCCACTTCCGCTACAACAAGGTCGTGCCGCTGACCGACTGGATGAGCGGCGAGGGCAAGGACGTCACCCTGCCGACGCTCGACGTCGACGACTTCATGGGCAAGTCGTTCACCACGGCACCGGACGGTAAGCTCTACCAGCTGCCTGACCAGCAGTTCGCCAACCTCTACTGGTTCCGCTACGACTGGTTCAGCGATCCGCAGATCAAGGAGGAGTTCAAGAAGGTCAAGGGCTACGACCTCGGCGTGCCCGTCAACTGGTCGGCCTACGAGGACATCGCCGACTTCTTCACCAACCATGTGAAGGAGATCAACGGCGTCCGGGTCTATGGCCATATGGACTATGGCAAGAAGGACCCGTCGCTCGGCTGGCGCTTCACCGATGCCTGGCTGTCGATGGCCGGCGCCGGCGACAAGGGCATCCCCAACGGTCTACCGGTGGACGAGTGGGGCATCCGCATGGAGGGTTGCCGGCCGGTAGGCTCGAGCGTGAGTCGTGGTGGCGCCACCAATGGTCCGGCGGCGGTCTATGCCTTGCAGAAGTACATCGACTGGCTCAAGGCCTACGCTCCTCCCGAGGCGCCCGGCATGACCTTCTCCGAGGCGGGCCCGGTACCAGGCCAGGGCGGCGTAGCACAGCAGATTTTCTGGTATACCGCGTTCACCGCGTCCTCGACCAAGCCCGGCCTGCCGGTGATGAACGCGGACGGCACGCCCAAGTGGCGCATGGCCCCGTCGCCGCACGGGCCTTACTGGCGCGAGGGCATGAAGTTGGGCTACCAGGACGTCGGCTCCTGGACGCTGATGAAGTCGACGCCGGTCGATCGCCGCAGTGCTGCCTGGCTCTACGCCCAGTTCTGCGTCGCCAAGACCACCTCCTTGAAGAAGACGATCGTTGGGCAGACGCCGATCCGCGACAGCGACATCCGTTCGCAGCCGATGACCGATCTGGCGCCCAAGCTGGCCGGGCTGGTCGAGTTCTACCGCAGCCCGGCGCGCGTCGCCTGGAGTCCCACGGGCGTCAACGTGCCCGACTACCCGAAACTGGCCCAGCTCTGGTGGGCCAACGTCGCGGAAGCGGTCACCGGCGAGAAGACCGCGCAGGAGGCCATGGACAACCTGGCCAAGCAGCAGGACCAGATTCTGGCCCGGCTCGAGCGCGCCGGCATTGGCGGCGATTGCTCGCCCAAGCTGAACCCGGAGGAAAGCGCCGAAGCTTGGTTTGCCAAGTCGAACGATGGCGAGTTCTCACCCAAGCCCAAGGTGGCCAATGAGAAACCGCAAGGCGTCACCGTCGACTACGACAAGCTGCTGCAGGCCTGGGTCGACGGCAAGGTGATGCCGGAGGGCATCAAGGGCTGATTCCACTCCCCAGAGTCACGTGACTGAACGGGAGCTTCGGCTCCCGTTCGCACGTCCAGCCCCTTGGGCGGCATTGACCGGCGACCGACCTTCGGCCACGAGCCGTGGTGATGGCTGCGGTACGGCGAGGTCATGGAGGTGAAGCGTTGGCAGACGGGGAGCGACAATCGGATTGGGCCGCCGACATCGGCACCCGCGTCTTCTGGCTGGCGCTGCTGGTTGGTCTGATCGTCGGCGTGATCGGCACCGGCTTTCACCTCCTGGTCGATGCTCTGACGCGCGCCCGAATGGTCCTCGTTGCTGGCGGCTTCGATCAGCAGCTACAGTTGCAGAAGCTGGTCCAGCTGAGCGAGGACCTTCTGACCAGATACGATCTCCGCGCCTATGTGCCGGCGGGCTTAATGGTGGATCCCATCCTCGGCGCACGCTTTGCTGCTACCGCCTTGATCGTCGCCATGGCCGTGACCCTTGCCCGCTGGCTCGTCCGCCGCTTCGCCCCGGAGGCTGCCGGCAGCGGCGTGCAGGAGATCGAGGGCATGCTGCTGGGTTGGCGCCGACTGCGCTGGCAACGCATCCTGCCGGTGAAGTTCGTGGGCGGCACCCTGGCGCTCGGCACGGGCCTCGTTCTGGGCCGCGAGGGCCCGACCATTCACATGGGCGGGGCGGCCTCCCTAGGCCTCGCCCGCGCCGTCCGCTCCAGCCCGTCGGAGACGATGGCCCTGATCGCCGCGGGCGCGGGCGCCGGTCTGGCCGCCGCCTTCAACGCGCCGATCGCGGGCGTCCTGTTCGTGATCGAGGAGATGCGCCGCGAGGCGCCCTACAATTTCCAAGGCTACCACGCCGTCCTGATCGCCTGCGTCGCTGCGGTGTTCGTGACGCAAGGCATCAGCGGTGTCGGCCCGGAACTGCGCCTGCCGATGGTGGCGCCGCCGCTGCACCACTATCCCCTCTTTCTCGTTCTGGGCGTCTTGCTGGGCGCCTTCGGCGCCGTCTTCAACCGAATGATCATGCTGTCGCTCGACTTCTTTTCAGCGTGGTCCGCTCACGCCGGCTGGTCGCTCGTGCTGACCATCGCTGTCGGCATCACCGTCCTGCTGTTCCTGCTGCCGGCCGGGGCCGGCGGTGGGGAACAGATCGTCCAGTCGCTCCAGGGTCAGATGCCTGGTCTCGAGGCCCTGGCGCTGCTGCTGCTGGTCCGCTTGGCGGCGACGCTCGCCAGCTATGCCGCTGGCACGCCGGGCGGCGTGTTCGCACCCATCCTGGGCTTGGCGACCATCGCCGGGCTGAGCTTCGTCGAGGCTGCGCGGCTTCTGGCTCCCGGGCTGGAGCTGGAGCCGTCGGCCTTCATCGCGGCCGCGATGGCGGCCCTGTTCACCGGCTCGGTGCGGGCACCACTGGTCGGTGTCGTCCTGGTCGCCGAACTCACCGACGGTTACCCGGCCCTGCTGGCGATTACGCTGGCAACCGCCATGGCCAGCCTGACCGCGGCGGCACTCGGCGGCCGCCCCCTTTACGAGATGTTGCTTGAGCGCACGCTGCGACTGTCGCAACGCTCGACCGGCGTGGCTGCGTGAACGTCAGCCTGGCGGTCTGGTCGCCTGCATCGAGGGCCGTAAGGCGAACGTCTCGTACCATGCGGTGAGGCCCGGCCGGGTGTCCCGCCATGTGAGGCTAGGAAAGCGGAAATCGATGTAGCCGAGGGCGCATGCAACGGTAACGGCGCCGATGTCGACGCGGTCCTTGAAATTTGCGAGTTCCACCTCTTCGAGCCGCTCCAGGCCTCGCACCGCCTTGTCGAGCTGCCCGTCGATCCAGGCCGGCCAGCGATTGGCCTCGGGACGCAGGAAGGCCTCGTAGCGTGCGAGCAACGCCGCATCCATGATGCCATCCGCGAGAGCCTGCAGCCGAAGCGCCGTCCATCGCGCCGGGCCATCTGTCGGAAAGAAGCGGGAGCCCGCATGCAGGCTGTCCAGGTACTCGCAGATCACCCGGGAATCGTAGAGAGCGGTGCTGTCGTCAAGGACCAGGCACGGGATTTTGCCCAGAGGATTGTCGGCAACCAGGCTGGGATCGGGACCGACTGCCGTCGTCTGGACGGTATGGATCTCGAGCCTGTCGAACAAGCCGGCCTCCATGGCCAGTACCTTGACCTTGCGGCCAAACGGGGAGGCCGGGTTGGAATGGAGTCGCATGGGTACGTTCCTTGCATTTCGCCGGTCGTGCGGTGCTTGTAACGGCGCGGAAGGCTGGACGCGAGAGGGGTCGTCTGGTCATCTGGTGCCTAAAGCCGCTGCACGGGGCTGCCGTAGATGTTGACCGAAGAACAGGTACTCATCGTCGAAACCGCGCGTGCCTTTGCCCGCGAGCGACTGGCGCCAGATTCTGCCGAATGGGATCGCACGGGCAAGCTGCCGCGCGACGTGCTCGACGAGTTGGGGGAACTCGGGTTCCTGGGCATGACCGTGGCCCCGGAATGGGGCGGGGCTGGAACCGACTATGTTGCGTATGCGTTGGCGTTGATGGAAATCGCCGCCGGCGACGGTTCGGTCTCGACGATCATGAGCGTGCAGAACGCCCCTGTTTGCGCCGTTCTTGCTGGGCACGGCAGCGATGCACAGAAGGAGCAGTGGCTGCGCCCGCTGGCCAGTGGGCAGATGATTGGATCGTTCGCCCTGACGGAGCCGCAGGCAGGATCGGATGCGTCGAACCTGAGGACCCGTGCCGTCCGACATAAAGAACATTATGTGATTGATGGTTCGAAACAATTTATCTCCAGCGCCTCGATCGCGGGTGTGGTCATCGTCTTCGCCGTGACCGACCCTGCGGCCGGCAAGCGCGGCATCTCGGCATTTCTGGTGCCGACTGCCAGCAAAGGCTTCTCGGTCAGTCGCATTGAGGACAAGCTCGGCCAGAAGGCGTCCGACACCTGCGCGCTGACGTTCGATCGACTGGAAATACCAATCGAGAACCGGCTGGGCGCCGAGGGCGAGGGACTGCGGATAGCATTGTCCAGCCTGGAGCAGGGGCGCATCGGGATTGCGGCGCAAAGCGTCGGCATGGCCACCGCCGCCCTTGACTATGCGCTTGCCTACGCACACGAGCGGGAGCAGTTTGGCCGGCCGATCTTTGAGCATCAGGCGGTCGGTTTCCGGCTGGCCGATCTCGCGACCCGCCTCGAGGCGGCCCGGCAGCTGGTGCTGCACGCGGCGCGGCTGCGCGACGCGGCACAGCCCTGCCTGAAGGAAGCATGCATGGCCAAGTTGTTCGCCTCGGAGACCGCTGAGGCGATTTGCTCCGGGGCTATTCAGACATTGGGCGGTTATGGTTATCTGCGGGATTACCCAGTCGAACGAATCTATCGCGACGTAAGGGTATGCCAGATCTACGAGGGTACTTCCGACGTTCAAAGGCTCCTGATATCGCGCCACCTCGCGGTGGCCCGATGAATGTGGGCGCTGCAATCGCCTATCCGATCCAGAGGGTGCGGTCCGACCGGGTGGCGCCTGCCACCGAAGCGGCTGCGGCAAGCATGACGGCTAGCCGTCGTATCGCCCTCCTGCTCACCGACCTGAACGGCGGCGGCGTGCAGAAAATGACGCTGGCCCTCGCCGGCGGTCTGGCCGAACGTGGTCACTTCGTGGAGATCGTGCTCTACGAGCGGTCAGGTGTGCTGGGGGTGCAGGTACCCGCGAACGTCGGGATGTTCCATCTCGAGGAGGCGCCGCGGCGCTTTGCCGGCCGGCTGGCGCCAATCCGCGCCGACCCGTGGGCATTGCCGCGTCTGTTGCTGCCTGTCCTTCTTCCTCGCAAGCCGCTGCGCGGCCTGAAATATCTCCCGGCGCTTGCCGCCTATCTCGAGCGTACCCAGCCCGACGCGCTCATTTCCGCCGCACCCAACTGCAATCTGGCCGCCGTCTGGGCCAAGCGGCTGGCCGGCGTGAAGACGCGCGTCCTGATCAGCGAACGTACCGCTCCATCCGAGATGCTCACCAAGTCCAAGAACTGGCGGGCCCGCTTCCTGCCGGGGCTGATGCAACGCACCTATCAGCAGGCCGACGTGATCGTTGCCGTGTCGCGCGCTCTCGCCGACAATCTGGCGGCCGTCACGGGGATCCCACGGCAGCGAATCAAGGCCATTTACAATCCCGTCGTCGGTCATGAGATCGACGAAGCGGCCAAGGAGCCCGTGGCTCATCCGTGGTTCGCTTCCGGGCAGCCCCCGGTGGTGCTGGGGGTCGGTCGCCTGTCGGATCAGAAGGACTACCCTACACTGATCCGCGCCTTTGCCGCCGTCCGGGCGCAACGGCATATCCGACTGGTGATCTTCGGCGCCGCCAGCGACGAGTCCAAGACCGATCTGCGGCGCGCGGAGATCATGGCGCTGGCGCAGGAATTGGGAGTCGGCGCCGATGTCGATGCTCCCGGCTTTACCCCCAATCCCTACGCGCACATGGCCCGCTCGGCCGTGCTGGTGCTCTCGTCACGCTACGAGGGCTTGCCGGCCGTACTGATCCAGGCGATGGCGTGCGGCTGCCCCGTGGTGAGCACGGACTGCCCCAGCGGCCCAGCCGAGATTCTCGAAGCCGGCCGCTACGGCCCACTGGTGCCGATCGGGGACGTCGATGCCCTCGCCTCGGCGCTGGCAGGCGTCCTGGCCCATCCGCTGGATGCAGCCACTCTGCGCCACCGGGCTGACGATTTCACGGTCGACCATGCCGTCGACGGCTATCTCGACGCGCTGTTTCCGGATAGTGGCCGGACGACAAAGTAGCCCAGCCATTCCCTCGACCTGCGGCGGCTGGTGCGTGTCAGCTTCGACACCATCGAGACCACGGCCGTTGTCCTGTCCTCCTCCTGATCATGGTGCTCTACGTGCTGAGCTGCGTCTCAGGCCTGCCGTTCGAGCGCTGCGTGACGGCAACGGCAATGTTTCTCATGCCCTTGCTGGTCGTCCTGGCCTTGATCGCCTGCATCCCGTCGCTGACGTTGTGGCTCCTCACCCTCGCCTACCGCTGAGGCACCGTCCGCTCAGGCTGCTTCGGAGATCGGCTTGGAGCCACGATCCGCCAGCCGGCGTGGTGTCGGGGGCAGTGGCTCATCGGTTTCCCACGGCAGGCCGTGATCGCTGCGCCAGTGCAGCCAAGCCGCCAGATGCAGCCGTGCCATCGTCCCGGCATGCTCCAGCAACGCCCGGCGCTCCGACTTGCTCAAGGCTCCGGCACCCAGATAGACGGCCTTGCGTTCGATCGCCCGCAGGCCCTCCGGCGGCTCGACGGGCGTATCGCCAACTCCCCGCAGCATCGCGATATGCAGCGCGTTGAATCCAGGGTCCAACGTCGCCTGGACGAAGCGGTCGGATGCTACAGGCGCCGGGATCGCCAGAATACGATCCAGCCGCCGCATGACCGCCGGCGCATCACTTTCCTCGACAATACGCAGCAGGCCCCAGTCCCGCAGCCGGATGCCCCAGCGCTCCGAGCTGGTCCACACGGCCAGCGGGATCGCCAGCACCAAGCCGGCAAACACGGGCGTCAGCCAGTAGAACAGCGGCGGCGTCAGCTCGAACGTGGCGATGGCCGCCACCGCGCCCAGAACCGTGACCCAGCCGAAACGCCTCACGCTTTCGGCCAACGGACCGGCCGACATCTGACGCCGCTGCGGCTGCCAGTCGATCGCGGAGCCCAGCAGGATGGTCGACACGAAGGTGGTGTGCAGCAGCATCATCACCGGAGCCACCATCGCCGACAGCACGGTCTCCAGCACGGCGCTCACCACGAGCCTAAATCCGCCACCAAGACTGCGCCGCCGCGGGCCGTCGATCAGCGCCAGCAGTAAGCCGAACACCTTGGGCAGGAACAGTAGCCCCAGCGTTATACCGAGTAGCAGCGCCGCCTCGGCGGACACGGATACCGGTAAAGTTGGAAACGGCCAGCCGGCCGTGAAATAGACGGGGCGGCCGTAGGTCAGCTCCCAGGCCTGCGCTGCTGACATCAGCAGGAACAGCAGCCAGAGCGGCGAGGTCAGATAGGAGAGTATGCCAATCGCCAGATGCAGCCGGCTCACCCAGTGCAGATCGCGAACGAACAGAACCTTCAGATGCTGCATGTTGCCCTGGCACCAGCGCCGGTCGCGGGTCGCGAAATCGGCGATGCTGGGCGGCGGCTCCTCGAACGATTCGCCCAGATCGTCGGCGATCCAGACCTGCCAGCCACCCCGTCGCAGCAGGGCTGCCTCGACAAAGTCGTGGCTCATGATCTCGCCGCCGAGCGGGGCCTTGCCTGAAAGCAGCGGCAGACCACACAGCTGCGCGAAAGGGGCGACGCGGATGATGGCGTTATGGCCCCAATAATTGCCTTCGCCGAGCGCCCAGTAGCTCAGGCCCGCCGCCGAAAGCGGCCCATAGAGCTCGCCGGCGAACTGCAGCATCCGCGCGAAGACTGTGCGCCCGCGCACCAGTTTCGGCGGCGCCTGGATCAGGCCCACGGCAGGATTGGCGTCCATGCGGTCGACCAGACCCATCATTGCCCGCCCGGACATCAGGCTGTCGGCATCGAGGGTGATCATGTAGCCGTAGGCACCGCCCCAACGGGTGACGAAATCCTCGATATTGCCGGTCTTGCGCTTCAAATTGCGCAGGCGCCGCCGATAGTAGATCCGCTCGGCACCCGGCACTGTCTGGCGGAGACCCTGCCAAGCGTCGAGTTCGGCCAGCCACGTGTCGGGATCGGTCGTGTCGCTGAGAATGATCAAATCGACCCGTTCGCTGTGCGGCTGGGTCTGCAAATCCTCCCACATCGCACGAAAGCCTGCAAAGACCCGCTCGGTCTCCTCGTTATAGATCGGCGCCACGATCGCCACCCGGGGCGGTGGCCCGGCCGTGGCCGGCGGTGGCGACAGCGGCGGATGTGATCGGAACAGCCGCACGGCAAGCACGGCAGTGCCCGCGGCCAAGGTCCAGAACGACTGCGACAACCACAAGACAAGAATCGAAAATAGCGCCGCGTGCGTCAGGTCGAGATAGCTCAGCCCATCCACGGCCAGGATCTCGACGAAGCTCGCCACGCCCCAGATGGCCGTGGCGATGATCAGGAAGGTGAAGGCTGCGCGGCGTGCCCGCGCCCGGGCCGTCAGGCGCGCATTGTGGGGGATAAGGCTGTCGGGGGTCCGGCGCACGCGCTGCGGCGCTCGTGCCGGCAGCAGACGGCGGACCCGCGACGTCGCCAGGCGCCAGTCGATGAGCGAGCGGAACGCTCTCCGGCGGATGCTCAAGGGTTCGTCGCGCGGTGCCAGCGGACCACCATTGGGCTTTTCGCCCTCACGCGGCGGCTTGTTGGTCAACAGGCGGCGCGCCACCCGCAACACCGCGAGGATGGCCTCGTCCTCGGCCACGGCCGGCCGATCTACGGCGCAGCCGACGGTGATTTCCTGTGCCAACTCCACCGCTGCTTCGGTCTTCAGCCCGGCCAGCTCGAGATAGGCCTGCACCCGTGCCGCAGCGGCCGTCCAGACGGGGCTCTCGGGCCGATCCTGCGTGCCGCTGGCTGATTGCGCTGCGCACATCGTTGCCTACCTCGGCCACGCGGCCATCAAGTGTTGTCGAGACGGTAGAGCCACGTTTCCGATACGGGCTTTCCATCGTAGGCCAGAAAACACCGCAGCTCGACGGCATCGCCACCCAGCCGCGCGTCGAACGTGACCTGAAACCCACCGGTCACTTCATTGGTGCGGAGAACCGTTGGCGTGCACTCGCCATTATGGCACTCGACGACGGCCTCCGGCATCATTTCCGGCTTGGTGTTGGGTCCGGGCGGGCCGAACTCGATCACCACGCGACGCAGCTCGGCCGGCCGATCGCCGCCGGGCTCGCCTCCCAATCCGATCCGGGTTGCCAGCACCGGGATCAGGCCGGTCTCCAGCGGCGGCTGCAGCGACCAGAATAGACTGTAGGCGACACGCAGCTCATGGCCGGCATTGACCGGCTCCTGCGGCGTCCAGAAGGCCACGATGTTGTCGTGGGTCTCGTCCTGGATCGGGATCTCGATCAGCCTAACCGACCCCTGGCCCCAAGCGCCCTTTGGCTCGACCCACAGATTTGGATGCTTCTCGTAGCGGGCCGCCAAGTCACCGTAGGCTTGATAGTCGCGGGTCCGCTGCAACAACCCAAAACCGCGCGGATTATCGTCGGCAAAGACACTCACGCGCAGCGCTGCCGGGTTGGCCAGCGGCCGCCAGAGGGACTCGCCAGTGGCACGAAAGATGGAAAGGCCATCGGAATCATGGACCTCGCCACGAAAATCATCCACGCCCTGGCGGTCGTTGGGGCCGAAATAGTACATGCTCGTCAGCGGCGCGATCCCGACCTGTGACACGTTGGCCCGAAAGAATAGACTGGCATCCACGGCCACCAACGTGCCGTCGCGGGGGGACACATCAAATCGATAGGCGCCAGCGACGCTCGGACTGTCAAGTAAAGCACAGATCTGCAGGGGATCGCGGGGATCATTCGGCTGGAAGATCCAAAAGTCGGTGAAGACAGGGAACTCCTCGGCCCTGCCAAGGCCGGTTTCCAGTGCCAAGCCTCGGGCGGAGATCCCGAATCGGGTGTTGCGGGCGACCGCCCGGAAATAGCTCGCCCCGAGGAAGGTCAGGAGTTCCTGGGGAGCGCCGCTGTCCTCGAACTTGTAGTGCACCCGAAATCCGGCAAAGCCCGTGTCGGGTGGCAGATCGCCGGGCACATCGATGGAGCCGAAGTCGAACAGCGACGCACTGTAGAGCACCTGACGCGCCGTGCCTTCCTCGACCAGGTACACCCGCACCGGATAGCGATGATACGAGCCCAGATGGTAGAGCTGCAGCGAAAAGGCGCTGGTACCCAGCGGCATCGCGCGATCCGCCCGGTAGCGAATGCCTCGATACTGCTCCACGGACAGATCGGACAGCCACTGGGCCGCAACCGAGCGGCGCTGGTAGGCCTTCTGCGACATATCCTTGGCCTGGACGATCAGCCGCTCGAACGAGAACGGTTCCGCCGGACCCAGTTCGGGCGCCGGCTCTGCCGCAGCGGACCCGGCGGCGAGGAATCCCGTTGCCGGAAGGACCAAGCCGGCTTCCAGAGTCCGACGCCGTGACCACTGCGCCCGCATTGCTTCAACCTTGTCAGACTTGGCCAACGGACCTCTGCCGAATTTCTCGCACCGCAGCGCGTTCCTTGGCGCATTACATATTGCAGTTCAAGAACGTACCGCCGACAAGGTTCCGATAGACGGCCGCCGTTGCCGAAAGTAGCTGGTTAACCGAGGCTACGCTAAGGCTTTTTGGCGGCGTTCCAATGCATACCGCAGTGCGGCGTGGCGACGCGACCATGGTCCCCTCAGTGACTGCGGCGTGCACCTGCTGGGGTTGCCTTGACCCGATCGGCGGCGGCAGTAAGATGCGGCCCGTGCCCCTGTGGCGGAATTGGTAGACGCGGCAGACTCAAAATCTGTTTCGGGCAACCGAGTGCTGGTTCGAGTCCGGCCAGGGGCACCAAGGGCTTAATGCGCGTGTGGCGCTACACTGAGAAGCACCTAGTTTAGGCTGGCAACGATCGGGCAACTATCAGAACGCCCGGCGAACTGGCGCCAAGGATCGCCTTACCGGGATCAGCAAGTAGAACGACGCCTACCCTCGACCATCTCTGGTCGTCGGCGCCAGCGCTGTCCTGCGCTATGCTCTTCAAAACAATTCCAGGCGGACCTGGGCGGCCCCGATCCTCGGGCGCGAGCGGCTGAAAGTCGTAGCGGTGGCGCTCGCCGTTAAAGCGGCTCGCATTGTCTGGGCGCTGCTCCAGTTGGCTTCACGCCGTGACCGGGCGTGGGGCTGGCAAAGCGCAGGTGCGTTCATGGATGATCCTTACCCCAGCCTCGGCGAAGATGCCGGCGAATGGTTCGGGCGGGCGGCGGTTGGTGACCACGAGCAGGTCTTCCTTAAGATCGAACGTGCGCACTGACGCTCGCCGGCCGAATTTGCTCTCGTCGACGAGCAGCACGCCACGACTGCTCTGCGTGATCAGTGCCCGACGCAGGTCTGACTCTTCCTCGGCATAGTCCATCCAACCATGTTGTGCATCGCAGGCAGCGATCCCCATGACCGCAAGGTTGAACACGAATCGGCGCACGAACGCGATCGTGTCGCCGCCGAGCACGGCATTGTCGTTGGCCCGCACCCAGCCGGGTGTCACCTTGACCTTGATTCCTGCTTCCGGCGCCAGCAGGCGAGCGATGTCGAGCGAGTTGGTCACCAACTGTAGGTGCCGCCTTCCGGCCAGCGCCCGAGCGAACGCCATCGGCGTCGAACCGGTGTCGACGAAGATCGACATGCCGTCCGCGACCAAACCGGCCGCGATGACCCCGATCCGGGCCTTCTCGCGCGGCCGGATCCGCGCACGTTCGAGTAGCGGTTGCTCCTCGTCGGGGCGGAACTGCACCGCGCCACCATGGACCCGCCGCAATCGACCGAGCGCTTCGAGCTCGGTCAGGTCGCGCCGGATCGTCTCCTCGCTGACGACCAATTCATGCGCCAATTCGATCGCCCGGATTCGGCCATTGATCTCCAGGCGCTTGAGGATGGTATCGTGGCGATGAGCGGAGAGCATGGGGCCTTACAAGTCAGCAGTCTTCAACTCGGCCGCGATTTTCTCACCGATCATGATCGTCGTAAAGTTGGTGTTGGCACGACAGTCGAGCGGCATGATCGAGGCGTCCACTACCAACAGTCCTTCCATGCCGGTCACGCGGCACGACGGATCGACCACGGTGCGCCCGGTCGGGACACCGGCGGGACCCATGACACAGCCACCAGCACCGTGCTGGCAGTCGTTGCAGTCGGTCATCAGCCAGGCGTCGACCTCGTCGTCCGGTGCCGTCGCGAGATCGACCAGCGGCCGGCCGGTGCTACCGAGTTCGATGCGGCGCACGATCCCCTGGACGGCCGGATCGGCACCGATCCGAAACAGGCGACGTGCACCATCGCGCAGGCGCGCTAGATCGTCCGGGTGGTCGAGCATGCGCTCGTCGATCACCGGCTGGACGGCCGGATCGGCCGAGGCCAGCCGGACAGTCCCCCGGCTCTTGGTCTCGAACAGCGCAATATGGATGCCGGCCTCACCGAACTGCGCCGCATCCTCGGCGATGCCGACGCCGCCATGGTTCATCGGCAGGAACAGCATGTCGGCGAAGGAGCCGCCGGGCAGGCCCGAGCTGTACTTGACGCAGCAATTGGTGTGCCGCGCATCCGGGTCGGTCGGCCGCAGCTCCGGACGCAGCTTCAACTCCAGCCGCACGTTTGGGTGATCGAAGAAGCCGTCGCCGACCGGCAGGTCTACAACCGGCAAAATGCCGTGTTCATTCAGGTGCGCGGCGTGGCCGATCCCACTGCGCATCAGGATCGCCGGACTGTGCACACAGCCGGCGGACAGGATCACCAGAGGCGCCTTCAACTCGGTGATCTCGCCGTGCCGCCGCACCCGCACACCCGTCGCCTGCCTGCCCTCCAGTAGGACTCGGTCGACCAGCGTATCGCCGAGGATGGTGAGATTCGGCCGGTCGCGCACGGGCTCGAGATAGCCGTCGGCGGCCGAGACGCGCCGGCCGTCGCGCGAGTTGATGGCATAAGTACATACGCCCAGCGCATCGGGCGCATTCAGGTCGTCGCACCACGGATGACCTTGTGCCAGCGCGGCATCGCGCAGCGCCAGATCCACCGGACCCCAGCTCGCCTGCGGCGCACGATAGACCGGGATCGGACCACACTTACCATGCCAGGGCTCGTCGCCGAAAGCGAGATCGTCTTCCAGCGCACGGAAATGCGGCAGCACGTGATCGGGCGACCAGCCCTCGCAGCCCGCCTCGGCCCAGTCCTCGAACGCTGGCAGCACGCCACGGATCGCGATCTGCCCATTGACCGAAGTGCTGCCGCCGATGCCGCGCCCACGCCAGTAGAGGCGTGGCTCCTGTTGCGTCGTGCGCCGCGCCGCCAGATCGGCCCAAAGAAAGCGCTGCTGCAGATGGGGCGGGTTGAGCAGGTTGAACGGATTGGGACTTGCCATCTCGGCGGGGCGCTCGGCCGTCCGCCAGTTCTCGCCCGCTTCCAGCAGCACGACCCGACGCTTCGGGTCCTCGCTGAGCCGGGCCGCGAGCACGCAGCCGGCGGCACCGGCACCCACCACGATGACGTCGGCGTCCATGGCTTTCCTCCCTGGCTTCAGGCCGCCTTCGGTGCCTGCTCGTCGCTCTCGACCAGATGGCAGGCGGCGACACGGCCAGGCCCGCGCGGGTAGAGCGGCGGCTCCTCGATCCGGCAGCGGTCGAAGGCGAGCGGGCAGCGGGCGCGAAAGCTGCAGCCGGTCGGCAGGTCGATCGGGCTCGGCGGCTCGCCTTCCAGCAGGCACTCCTCGGCCTTGTAGGGCTGTTCCTCGAGCACCGGCACGGCTGACAACAACGCGCGCGTGTAGGGGTGGCCGGGGTCGAAGAACACTGTACCCGTATCGGCGAGCTCGACGATCTTCCCCAGGTACATGACGGCGATCCGCGAGCACACCTTGCGGACCATGGCGAGATCGTGGCTGATGAACAGGTAGGTCAGCCGGTGCGCCTGCTGCAGCTTGGCGAACAGGTCGAGCAGCCGGCCCTGCTCCATCGGGTCGAGGGCGGAGAGCGTCTCGTCCAGGATCAGCAGCCGTGGCTCCAGCACGAGCGCACGGGCGATGTTGATCCGCTGGCGCTGCCCGGCGCTCAGGCCCACCGGCAGCCGGTCGGCAAGATCGGCTGGCAGCCCGACCTCGGCCATCACCGCTTTCACCTTGCCCGCAATCTCGCGCCGGGGGATGCCGTGGACCTTCAGCGGCAGCGCGATCGTCCTGGCGACGGTCAGGTTCGGCGGGATGCAGTTATAGGGGTCCTGCAGCAGCAGCTGGAAGCCGCGGCGCATGGTGAGCAGCTGCGCGCGGCCCATCGCGCGGATGTCCTGGCCGTCGAAGCGGATCGTGCCGCGATCAGGCTGCTCGATCCAGGACAGCAGGCGCGACAAGGTCGACTTCCCGCAACCGGATTCGCCGACCAACCCGAAATTGTCGCCTTCCATCACGTCGAAGCTGACGCCGCGCACCGCCTGCACCGCCTGGGTGCCGAAGAACCGCGTGCGGTCCGGCACGGTATAAGTCTTGGTGACGTCCTGGACCGACAAGATCGCCTTCGCGGTCGAGGGTGGCGGCAGCGGCGGCGGCCCCTCGCTCCAGATTCGTGCCGTGCGTGCCAGGAGATCACGGCTATAGGCGTGCTTCGGGTGGTGGATCAGCTCGTCCGGCGTGCTGCGCTCGACGATCCGGCCATGGCTCAGCACGAGCACGTCGTCGGCGACCTCGCGCACGATCGGCACCGAGGTGGCGATGAACAGGATCCCGGCGTCGATGTCCTCGCGCAGCTGCTTGAGCAGGCGGATGATCTGCGCCGCTACCGTAACGTCGAGCGGCTGGGTGACGTTGTCGCAGATCAGGAAGCCGGGCTCGGCGACCAGCGCATCGACGATCATCGCGCGCTGCAGCATCCCACCCGAATACTGGTTCGGGAACTCGTCGTAGCGGCGTGCCGCGGATGGGATATGGACCCGATCGAGCAGGGCCACGACGCGCTTCTTGGCGTCGCTCCCGCCGATCTCCGGCCGGACGGCGCGCAGCTTCTCCGCAATCTGCACCCCGACCGCGATCGTGGGATCGAACGAGCTGCCGGGGTCGGCGCCAATATAGCCTATGTGCCGGCCGCGCAGGGCCAGCCGCTCGGCATCGGGCATGGCGAACAAGTCGCGGCCACGGAACAGGACGTGGCCGCCCGTGCGCATCAGTGGCGGCTGGATCCAGCCGACCACGGCCTTGGCCAGCGTCGTCTTGCCTGAGCCGCTCTCACCGATCACACCCAGTACCTGCCGGTCGGCGACGGTGAAGCCGACATCGCCCAGCACCGGCCGGCGCTCGCTGCCGCGCTGCAGCTCGACCGACAGGCCCTTGACCTCCAGCAGCGGCGCCGCCGCCATCAGATCGTCCCCCGCAGCAGCATGTTGCGCGCGCGCTCCAGCGAGGCACCCATCAGATTCAGGGACAGGAGCGCCAGGAACAGGAACAGTCCGGGCATGGTCGCGATCCACCAGGCATTGATCAGGTACTTGCGCCCGTCGGCGATGATGCTGCCGAAAGTCGGCGTCGGCGGTTGAATGCCGATGCCGATGAAGCCCAGGATCGCCTCGAAGATCATCATGCGCGCCACATCCAGCACCGCCACGAACGCGATAGGCGGCAGGATGTTGGGTGCGATCAGCGCCAGCATGATCAGCAGGTCCGACGCTCCTAGGATCTTCGCACCCCGGACATACTCCTTGCGCCGCTCCGACAAGGTGACCGCCCGCGTGATCCGGGCATAGGTCGGCCAACCCGCCAGCGCCAGCACCAGGACGACCGAATATGGCGTCGGCCGCGATACAGTCAGAATCGTGATCGCCAGGATGATCAGCGGGATCGACAACTGCGCGTCGGTCAGGCGCATCAGGATCGTGTCGGTCCAGCCGCCCCGATAGCCGGCGATCAATCCAATCGTGCAGCCGACCATGAACATGATGACCACGGTCGCGATGCCGATCATCAGCGCGTTCTGCAGCCCGATCAGCGAGCGCAGGAACAGATCGCGGCCGAGCTGGTCGGTCCCCAAAAAGTGGTCCCAGCGCCCGCCTACCATGAACGCCGGCGGCAGGAACTTGTCCTTGACTACCATCTTGGTCGCCGAGAGGTCGGTCAGGAGCGGGAACAGGATCGACAGCGCCAGCAGCGTGACGAAGATCACCAGCCCGACCTTGAACTCGCTGCGTGCCCAGGCGGCCCGCCACAGGCGCCAGGTCGGGCTGACCGGGGCGATCACGGCCGGTACTTGCACCTGCGGCAGGATCTCGCTGGCCATCAGTATTCGAGCCTCGGATCGATCCGGGCGGCAACGAGGTCGACCAGGATGTTGATCACCACGAAGATCGTGCTCGACAGGATCGCCACCCCCTGGATGACTGGGAAGTCGCGCTGGAGCACGGCCTGCACCGTGAGCAGCCCGATGCCCGGGTAGTCGAAGATGTACTCTACGATGAGCACGCCGCCGAGCAACGCGCCGACCTGCACGCCGAATAGGTTGAGGATGGGTGTAGTCGCGTTGCGCAAAACGTGCCGCGTTAGGATCTGCCTGGGCGGCAGGCCACGCACCGCCGCGAGCTCGACGAAGTTCTGGCGCAAGGTATCGGCGACCGAGACCGACAATGCTCGGATGAACAAGGGCGACATCTCGACCGCAATCACCAGCGCCGGCAGGATCGTGTAGGTGAAGCCCTGATAGCCGATCGACGGGATCCACTGCAGGCGCGCGGTGACGATGAGCGCCAGCACGATCGCGAACCAGAAGTTCGGCACCGAGACGAACACCGAGGACAGATAGAGCGCGAGCTTGTCCGGCCACTGTCCGGCATAGAGCCCGCCGCTGATGCCCAGCGGCACCGCGATCAGGAATGTGAACACCAAGGCCAGCGCCGCCAGCTGCAGGGTGTAGGGCAAGGTCGAGCCGATCAGGTCGATGACCAATGCGCGGGAGCCGCGCGCCTCGTCACGCCCGCCGGTGACCGAGCCGCCGGTAGCGCTCTTGATGAACGAGGTGCCGAAATCGCCGTGCACGACCTGACCGAGATAGCGGACATACTGCACAACGATCGGATCGCGCAGGCCCATGTCCTTGGCGGTCTGCTCGACGACCGCGTCCGGGGCGACCGGCCCGAGGATCATGCGGGCGGGATCGCCCGGAATCAGGCGCAAGAGCGAGAAGATCGTGAACGAGACCAGGAGGACGATGATCGCGCCTTGCACGAGGCGGCGGGCGAGGAAGGTGAGGATGAATCCCATACGTGCCCTACCCCGCCCGCGCCCGACTTACGCCTTGAACTCGGCCGTAGTCGCGTCGATCGGCCCGTTCGGGTAGAAGTAGAGGTTCTCCAGCCCCTTGCGGCGGCCGTGCAGCAGCACCGAGGTGAACAGCGACAGACTCGGCGACTTGGACGCGATCACACCGGTCGCGGTGCCGATCAGCTCGGCGCGCTTGACCGGATCCGACGCGGCCTGCTGGGCATCCAGCGCCGCATCGATCTCGGGATCCATGCAGCCATTGATCAGGCCGCCCATCGGGCTCGCCTTGCTGTGGAACATCGGGCGCAGCACGAGGTCGGGCTCGGGCGAGCCGGTCGACCAGCCGACATCGACCATGTGGCCGAAGGGCTCCTGACCCTTGCGCTGGTAGATCCGCTCTAGCCAGGCCGCCGTTTCCATGACGGTGAGCTTCACGTTGAAGCCCTGCTCCTGGAGCATCGCGGTGATGACCTCGCCATATTCCTTGGTCTTCGGGTAGAAGCCGGTCGAGACCAGATATTCGAGCTCCGGCAGCCCCTCGCCTTTCGGAAACCCGGCCTGCGCCAGCAGCTCTTGGCATTTCGCGGGATCGAAGGTCGGGTAGTTCTCCAGGTCGACGTAACCGAACTTAACCGGCGAGATGTAGTTGTTGGACTCGTGGCCGGCGACGCCCATGACCTCCAGCACTTGCGAGCGGTCGATCGCATGCGACGCCGCTAAGCGGAGCATGGGATTGTCGAACGGCGCCTTGTTGGTGCGGAAGTGCAGGTACTTGTTCTCGGTCGCGATCGTCCGGCTGACCTCGACTTTCGGTTCCTTGGACAGCGTCTCGTACTGCTCGGGCTCGAGCCGCTCGGTGACGTCGATCTCGCCCGCGAGCAGCGCCAGCACGCGGGTGGTGGCATCGCCGATATAGGCGAAGTGGAGCTCGTTCAGGATCGGCCGCCCGGCCCAGAACTGGTCGAACGCGGCCATGACCGTCGTGTTGCCCTTCTGCTCGACGAACTTGAACGGCCCGGTGCCGTTCGGCCGCCCCTGCAGGGTCTTCGGGTCCTTGATGTCCGCTGCCGACATGATCGGCAGGAAGCCGGCCAGGAAGTAGAATGCGGACGCCGGGTAGCCACCTTTCTCGGTGTGGACGCGCGCGGTCAGCTTGTCGACCACCTCGACCTCGCAGGGGCCGGGATACCAGGCGGCCGGCCGGTTGGCCTGCGACGCATACTCGAAGGTAGCCTTGACATCCTCGGCCGTGAACGGCGCGCCGTTGTGGAAGGTCACACCGTCGCGCAGCTTGTACTCCATCGTGTGCAGATCGACGATGTTCTGGCTGAGCGCCAGGTCCCAGACGATCTCATCGGGCTTTTCGGGGCGCATCGGCGTGTTGAACAGCTTGCCGAAAACGAAGCCCTCGAAATTGATCTGGGCCAGCTGGGTGTGGCTGGTCGGGTCCCAGTTGCCCGTGAGCGGCTCGCCCGAGGCGAAGATCAGCGTCGAGCGCGCCTGCGCGTAGGCCCGCTTCACGTAGGGCGCCGGCAGGATCAGGCCCGCCGCACCCGCCGCGGCGGTGGTCCCCAGGAAGTTGCGCCGCGTCGTGCCAGCGAGATGCCAGATCGTATGCGTCATCTTGGTGCCCTTCCTCGGCGCGGCCCCTGCATCGGCCCGCTACCGTTCCCCGTCATGCACGACGCTAGGCCAAGGTCGAAAACCTCGTCAACGGCCTTGACGGCATTTCCGTCGATTCCCACAAAAGCAGTCAAAGCGGCAGCGGTCGGGGGAGCATGCGGTGAGCTCGGAATCAGTCGATCGCACTTTCGACATGTTGCTGGCCGAACTGTCGGCGATCGGCGCAACGGGCGACGGCGGCGTCGACCGCGTTGAGGGCAACCCGGCCAACGGTGCGGCCCGTCGCTGGCTGGTCGAGCGGCTGACGGAGCGCGGCTTTCAAGTGTCGGTTGACGCGATCGGCAACGTCTTCGGCCGGATCGGCCCGACCGGCCGCACCATCATGACCGGGTCGCACCTCGACAGCCAGCCGCGTGGTGGGCGTCTCGACGGTGCCTATGGCGTG
The DNA here is from genome assembly GCA_049292515.1 of Geminicoccaceae bacterium. Taxonomy (GTDB): domain Bacteria; phylum Pseudomonadota; class Alphaproteobacteria; order Geminicoccales; family Geminicoccaceae; genus Benzoatithermus. The sequence goes on along the minus strand of JBATRI010000125.1, from coordinate 1,442 downwards.
CTGGCGTCGCTGTTGGCCGCGCACGACGTCGCCGCGCGCGGCAATCTGCGCAAAGGGCTCGTCGTCGTCGCCTGGACCGGCGAGGAAGGAGCCCGTTTTCAGCCGAGCCTGGTCGGCTCCTCGGTCTATGCCGGCACTCGCGCACTCGACTGGACCCTTGCCCGCCGCGACGGCCAGGGCATCAGCGTCGCCGAAGCGCTGGACGCGATCGGCTTTCGCGGTACGGACCCCGCGCCGCCGCTGCCTTCCGCCTATGTCGAGCTGCATGTCGAGTGCGCTGCCGAGTTGGAGCGCAGCGGCCGCCGGCTCGGCGTGTTCGATGCTTGGTGGGGCGCGCACAAGCTGGAGATCGAGATCACTGGCGCTACCTCCCATACCGGCCCTACGGCAATGGCGCAGCGCAAGGACGCGCTGGCCGCCGCGGCGAAGGTCGTGACCCACCTGCGTCGGATTGCCGACCGTGCCAAGCCCGGCGCGCTCCACACCTCGGTCGGCCGTCTCGAGGTCGAGCCGAACTCGCCCAACGTGGTGCCGGGCCGAGTCGTGATGTTCGCCGAGCTGCGCTCGGCCAGCAGGATCACCATGGCCCGTGCCCGCGCCTCGCTCGACCGCGCGCTGACCCAGGCCTGCGCAGAGCTCGGCGTCGAAGCCAGGATCCTCCGAGATGAACTGCGCCCACCCGGTCGTTTCGCACCAGCCCTGCGCCGGCTCGCCCGCGCGACTGCCACCGCCCTCGGAGAGGAGCCCCTGCCATTGGCGACGATTGCGGCGCACGATGCGCTGCCGCTCGCCACCGTTTGCCCATCGCTGGTGATCGCCGTCCCCAGTCGCGAGGGCCTGTGCCATTCGCCACGCGAATGGACCGATCCGGCCGATCTGCGGCTGGGCTTGGCCTGGCTGACGGCAATGCTCGAGCGTCTGGTGCGGACCTAGCCGATCACTGGCCAGCTTGGCGTCCAGGGACGTGCCTGCTCCAGCAACATGGCCGCCTGCAGCACCAGCCGGTCGCTGAAACGCGGGCCGGCGACCTGAACCCCGATCGGCAGACCGGTCGGATCGAGCCCCCAGCCGACCGTGGCCGCCGGCTGCCCGGTTTGGTTGAACAGCGCGGTGTAACCGGTATGGGCGAGCGGGACGCCCTCGACCGGTCCAGGCAGCGTGGCGGCAAAACCCGCCATCGGCAGCGTCGGCAGGAGCAGAAGATCGAGCCCGGCCTGGGCGGCGAGAAAGCGCTGGCTGTTCGCGTCGATCTCGGCCAAGCGTGCCTGCAGATCAACGGCCGTCATTCCTTCGGCCGGCTTGCACCAAGCCGCCACCGCCGGCAGGACCAGCTCCCGATCGGCCGGCGCGAAACCTCGCCATTCCGCTCGCCCGCGAGCCTGCAGCACGGCGTCGATCGGGGCATAGGCGTCGAGATCGAACGGCGGGGGCAGCTCGTGCAC
>JBATRI010000124.1:0-1819 GCA_049292515.1 Geminicoccaceae bacterium | reverse complement strand
GTCCCACACCGGCTCCTCCGTGTGGAAGCGGGCGACCAGGAAATCCACGAACGTGCGCAGCCGGGCCGGCTGCAGGCGGCTCGCGGGCCACAAGGCGTGCAGCGAGATCGGGCGGGCCTCATGGTCGGGCAGGACGCGGACCAGGGCGCCGCTGCGCAGCTCGGGGCCGCAGACGAAGGTCGGCAGCAGGGTGATGCCGCCGCCGGCGATGGCGGCCGCCTTCAGCACCTCGGCATTGTTGACGCACAGCGCCTCGGGCACGTCGATGCCGGTCTCGCCGTCGGGGCCCTGCAGCTGCCAGCGCACGCCGGTGGCGAGCAGGCCGTAATGCAGCAGGCGGTGGCCGGACAGGTCGCGGACGCAAGACGGCGTGCCGGCGCGCTCCAGGTAGGCGGGGGACGCGGACAGCACGCGGCGGACCGGGCACAGCTGGCGGACGGTGAGCGAGGAGTCGACCAGGGCACCGATGCGGATCACCACGTCGTAGCCCTCCTCGATGACGCCGACGAAGCGGTCGGTCAGCGTCACGTGCAGGGCGACGGCGGGGTGGAGGCGCTGGAACTCGATCAGGGCGGGGGCCAGCTGGAGCTGGCCGAACGACATCGGCGCGTTGACGCGCAGCGTGCCCTGGGCCTGCTGCTGCAGGTTGGCGAGTTCGCCGCTGACCCGCTGGAACTCCTGCAGGATGCGGCGGCAGCTCTCGTAGAACTCCATGCCGGGGCCGGTGACGGCCACATGCCGGGTGGTACGGTTCAGGAGCTGGACGCCGAGTTGGCGCTCGAGCAGGGCCACGCGCTTGCCGACCAGGGCGCGCGCGATGCCGAGCTTGTGGGCCGCCGCCTGGAATCCCCCGGCGTCGACCACGGCCACGAACGCCTCCATGCCGGCCAGACGATCCATGCGTGCTCCCATTGGCAACGATCAGGCGCGGAACTCGCACCACGGGCGCGGCTTGGCAACCGTGACGTGGCACGGCTATTCCTAATGGAGGATCGAGGTGCCGGCGCGCGTCCCCGGCGCGCCCGCCTCGTGGCAGATCCATTGGGAGAACCGTCTTGTCGTCCAAGCTCCAGCTGCTGACGCCGTCCAACTGTCAGGTGATCTTCATCGACCATCAGCCGCAGATGGCCTTCGGCGTGCAGTCGATCGACCGCCAGGTGCTGAAGAACAACGTGGTGGCCCTGGCCAAGGCCGCCAAGGTGTTCGACATCCCGGTCACGATCACCACCGTCGAGACCGACAGCTTCTCCGGCCATACCTATCCCGAGCTCTTGGCGGTCTACCCGGAGGCGCCGCTGCTCGAGCGCACCTCGATGAACTCCTGGGACGACCAGAAGGTGCGCGACGCGCTGGAGAAGAACGGCCGCAAGAAGGTGGTGGTCTCGGGCCTGTGGACCGAGGTCTGCAACAACTCGTTCGCGCTGTCGGCGATGGAAGGCGGCGGCTACGAGATCTACATGGTGGCCGACGCGTCGGGCGCCACCTCGGCGGAAGCCCAGGAGTGGGCGATGCAGCGGATGATCCAGGTCGGCGTCGTGCCGGTGACCTGGCAGCAGGTGATGCTGGAATGGCAGCGCGACTGGGCCCGGCGCGAGACCTACGATGCCATCATGGCGATCGTGAAGGAGCATTCGGGCGCCTACGGGATGGGCGTCGATTACGCCTACACCATGGTGCACAAGACCGACGAGCGGGTGAAGCACGGGCCCCTGCTGGCACCGGTGCCGGCCGCCGACATCCCAAGGTAGCGGCCAGCTCCCTCTCCCCCGGTGGCGCAGCTGCCGCCGGGGCCGCCAACCGATCGAAGCTCGAGGTGGGC
>JBATRI010000123.1:0-14496 GCA_049292515.1 Geminicoccaceae bacterium | reverse complement strand
GTACCCGGCGCCCCGACCCGACAGCAGGGGAGGTAGGCCGTGGCAGTCGCCGTAAAGCGTCTGAGCGAGGGTCGTGCCGTCGATCGGCTGGCCGAGCATTTGCCGAAGCTGGTGCTCGCACCGACCTTCGTGATCACCATCGTTTTCGTCTACGGCTTCATCTTGTGGACGACTGTCCTGTCGTTCACCAAGTCGCGCTTCATGCCCGTCATGCAGTTCGACGGCTTGCGTGCCTACGAGCGGCTGTGGGCCAACAGCAACTGGTGGACCTCGGTCGAGAACCTGTTCATCTTCAGCATCCTCTATATCGGCCTCGCCACCGTCATCGGCCTCCTGCTGGCGATTCTGCTCGACCAGAAGATCCGCGGCGAGGGTGTGCTGCGGACGATCTATCTCTATCCGATGGCGCTCTCGTTCATCGTCACCGGGACGGCCTGGAAGTGGCTGCTCAACCCCGGTATCGGCATCCAGAAGATCGTGCGCGACTGGGGCTTCGAGAACTTTACCCTGGACTGGATCGTGCAGACGAATACGGCGATCTACTGTATCGTGATTGCCGCGATCTGGCAGTCCAGTGGCTTCGTCATGGCGATGTTCCTGGCCGGGCTGCGCGGCGTCGATGGCGAGATCATCAAGGCGGCACAGATCGACGGTGCGCCGATCTTCAAGATCTACTGGCGGATCATCATCCCGCTGATGCGGCCGGTGTTCCTGTCCGCGTTCGTGATCCTCTCCCACCTCGCGATCAAGAGCTACGACCTGATCGTGGCGCTGACCGACGGCGGGCCCGGCACGTCGACGTGGCTGCCGGCGATCTTCATGTACAAGATGACCTTCACCCGCAACGAGGTGGCGCTGGGTGCTGCATCAGCCGTGATGATGCTGATGACGGTGGCCGCGATCATGGTGCCCTATCTGTATTCGGAGCTGCGCCAAGCGGGGAAGAGCAGTCATGGCTGATCCCACCGCTGCCGTCGCCGGCGACTCCGGCCAGAATTGGCTGCGCGCCCTGCTCTGGGCCATCCTCCTGCTCTTCGCCCTGTTCTACCTCGCCCCGCTCTACGTGATGCTCGCGACCTCGCTGAAGAGCGTCGATGAGATCCGCAGCGGCAATCTCCTGTCCCTGCCGCAGGACCCGAGCTTCGCTGCCTGGGCCAAGGCGTGGTCCTCCGCTTGTGTCGGCGTCGAGTGCACCGGCATCGGCCGGTTCTTCTTCAACTCGGTCAAGATGGTCATCCCCGCGGTCGCGCTGTCCACGATCATCGGCGCGCTCAACGGCTACGTGCTGACCAAATGGTCGTTCAAGGGTGCCAACGTCATCTTCGCCCTGATCCTGTTCGGCTGCTTCATCCCGTTCCAGATCGTCTTGATCCCGATGGCCCGTGTGCTTGGCATCCTGGGCATTGCGTCGAGCACGCCGGGCCTGATCCTGGTGCACGTCGTCTACGGCATCTGCTTCACCACGCTCTACTTCCGGAATTTCTACGCCGCCTTCCCGACCGACCTGGTCAAGGCGGCGAAGATCGACGGTGCCGGCTTCTTCACCATCTTCTGGCGCGTGATGCTGCCCAACTCAATACCGATACTGGTTGTGACCGTGATCTGGCAGTTCACCAACATCTGGAACGACTTCCTGTTCGGCGCCTCGTTCGCGTCCGGTGCGTCGGCGCCGATCACCGTGGCGCTCAACAACATTGTCAATACGTCGACCGGCGTGAAGGAATACAATGTCGACATGGCCTCGGCCATGATGACGGCATTGCCGACGCTCCTGGTCTACGTCCTTGCTGGCCAATACTTCGTGCGCGGCATGATGGCCGGCGCCGTGAAGGGATGATGCCATGGCCTCGCTGACCATCACCAACGTCAAGAAGCATTTCGGTGCGGTCCATATCCTCAAGGGGATCAACATCGCCATCGACGACGGCGAGTTCCTGGTCCTGGTCGGGCCCTCGGGCTGCGGCAAGTCCACCCTGCTCAACATGATCGCGGGCCTGGACACGATCACCGACGGCGAGATCGCGATCGACGGCGGCCGGGTGAACGAGCTGCACCCCAAGGACCGCGACATCGCGATGGTGTTCCAGTCCTATGCGCTCTACCCGAACATGACCGTGGGCCAGAACATCGTGTTCGGCCTCGAGATGCGCGGCGTGCCCAAGCCCGAGCGCGACAAGGCGATGGCCGAGGTCGCGAAGCTCTTGCAGATGGACCATCTGCTCGACCGCAAGCCCGGCCAGCTCTCGGGCGGCCAGCGCCAGCGCGTGGCGATGGGCCGGGCGCTGGTGCGCCACCCCAAAATCTTCCTGTTCGACGAGCCGCTCTCGAATCTCGACGCCAAGCTGCGGGTCGAGATGCGCACCGAGATCAAGAAGCTGCACCAGCGGCTCAAGGCCACGATCGTCTACGTCACCCATGACCAGATCGAGGCCATGACGCTGGCCACCCGAATCGCGGTCATGAAGGCCGGCAATCTCCTGCAGCTGGGCACGCCCAAGGAGATCTACGAGAACCCGGCCGACCTGTTCGTGGCCGGGTTCATGGGCTCGCCGTCGATGAACCTGATCCCGGCCAAGGTGGTCGAGGCCAATGGCGGCCTCGCGGTCGAGATGACGCGCGGCGAGGGCGGGCCGGCCAACCTGCCGCTGGCCAACGGCAACACTGCTTGGCGCGGCTATGTCGGCCGCGACGTGATCCTGGGCCTGCGGCCGGAGCAGATCAGCGACCCTACCAACACCGAGGCGCTGGGCCCGGATTCACACCCGCTGGAATGCATGGTCGAGGTCACCGAGCCCACCGGGCCCGACACGCTGGCGGTGATGATGCTGGGCGGCGTCGAGGCCACCGCGCGCCTGCGCGCCGACACCAACGCCCGCGCGGGCGAGGTCTCCAACTTCATGGTCGACATGAGCAAGGCCTGCCTCTTCGACCCCAAGAGCGAGCTCCGCATCGCGTGATGACTGCCTCCCCCGATGTCCTGGTGATCGGCTCGGGGATCGGCGGTGCCACCATCGCCGCCGGCCTCGCCGGCAGCGGTGCGCGCGTCACGATCCTCGAGCGTGGCGAGCAGCTGCCCGACAGCCCTGACGCGCGCGACGCCAAGGCCATATTCATCGACCAGCGCTACCGACCGAAAGAGACGTGGCGCGACGGGCAGGGGGCCGAGTTCAACCCCGGCAACTACTACTATGTCGGCGGTAACTCGAAATTCTACGGCGCGGTCATGCTGCGCTATCGCGAGCGGGATTTCGAGGTGCTGGAGCATGCCGACGGCGTCTCGCCGGCCTGGCCGATCGCCTACGCGGACCTGGAGCCATGGTACGGCCGCGCCGAGCGGCTGTTCCAGGTACGGGGCGTTGCAGGCGAGGATCCGTCCGAGCCACGCCACTCGACCGACTACCCGCATGGCCCCGTGCCCGACGAGCCGGCGATCGCCCAGGTGCGGGAGCGGCTCACGGCGCAGGGCGTGCGGCCGTTCTCGCTGCCACTGGCGATCGACATTGACCGCTGGCTCCGTCGTGCCGCCACGCCTTGGGATGCATTTCCCGACACGCGCTGCGGCAAGCTCGATGCGGAAACCGCACCCTTGGCCCAGGCACTGGGCAGCCCGGAGGTGTCCCTCGTCACCAGCGCTTTCGTCGAGCATCTGCTGGTTGCCCCCGACGGCAAGCGTGTCGAGGGCGTGGCTTATCGCCAGGGTGGTGAGCGCCGCGAGCTACGGGCCGGCACGGTGGTCGTCGCGGCTGGGGCCGTGAACTCGGCAGCCCTGCTGCTGCGCTCGGCCACCGATGCTTGCCCGGACGGCGTCGCCAACCGCTCGGGCGTGGTCGGTCGCCATTTCATGAACCACAACTGCACCGCGATGCTCACGGTGGATCCCCGCGCGCGCAACGACTCGGTCTATCAGAAGACGCTGGGCCTCAACGACTTCTATTTCGACGATGGGCGCGGCGGCCCGCCGCTCGGCAACGTCCAGCTGCTGGGTAAGATCTCGGGCCCGATCCTGCAGGCCAACGCACGCTGGGCGCCCGGGTTCGCGATGTCCTGGCTCGCGCGGCACAGCGTCGACTGGTACCTGATGAGCGAGGATCTGCCCGACCCCGACAGCCGCGTCCGCGTCGACGGCGACACCATCATCCTGGACTGGCGCCGGTCGAACATGACGGGACACGGCCGGCTGGTCACGCGGATGCGCGAGCTCTTTCGGGCCGCCGGCTATCCTATCGTGCTCGCTCGGCCGTTCGATCGGCGCACGCCGTCGCATCAGTGCGGTACCGTCCGCTTCGGCACCGATCCTGCCACCTCCGCGCTCGACACGTTCTGCCGCGCGCACGACCATCCCAACCTGTTCGTGGTCGACGCGTCGTTCTTGCCGACCTCGGCCGCGGTCAACCCGGCCCTGACCATCGCCGCCCAGGCCCTGCGCGTGGCCGATCACCTGGTTGCGGCACGGACATCGGCGCCTCGCGAGATGGCCCATGTCTGATCGGCCCCTGGCCCTGGTCACCGGGGCGCGCCGCGGCATCGGCCGCGCCATTGCCGAAGCTCTGGCCTCCGCCGGGTTCGATCTCGCGATCACCGACATCGCCGACGAGGCGGGCGAGACGCTGGCCGCCCTGTCAGCGCACGGCGCCGAGGCCGCGTTCTTCCGCTCCGATCTCGCCGATCTCGCCGGGCATGCCGCGACCGTGGCGCAGATCGCCGACCGCTTCGGCCGCATCGACTGTCTGGTCAACAATGCCGGCATGGGTGCGGTGGCACTCGGCGACGTGCTCGACCTGCAGCCCGAGAACTTCGACCGGGTCATGGGTGTTAATCTGCGCGGCACGGTCTTCCTGACGCAGGCCGTGGCGCGCTGGATGCTTGCCCATCCGGCACCCGACCAGTCGCGCTCGATCATCCACGTGACGTCGGTCAGCGCAGCGCTCGCGTCACCGGAGCGCCTCGACTACTGCATTTCCAAGGCCGGCCTCGCGATGTGGAGCAAGGGGCTGGCACTCCGCCTGGCGCCCGAGGGCATCGCCGTGTTCGACGTGCGCCCGGGCATCATCCGTACCGACATGACCGCCGGGGTCGCCGAGGCCTACGACCGCAAGATCGCCGACGGCCTGGTGCCGGCCCGGCGTTGGGGCGAGCGCGAGGACGTCGCCCGGGTGGTGGCGGCGCTGGCCCGGGGCGAGTTCGCCTTCGCCACGGGCAGCGTGATCGATGTCGATGGCGGGCTCGGTATCCCGCGACTGTGACCTGAGAGGGCCCGTGACCTACGACTACATCATTACCGGCGCCGGGCCGGCAGGCTGCGTGCTGGCCAACCGGCTGAGCGCCGACCCCGGCGTCAAGGTCCTCCTCCTGGAGGCCGGAGGCTCGGACCGCCACCCGTTCTTCCACATGCCGGCCGGCTTCGCCAAGATGACCAAGGGCATCGCCAGCTGGGGCTGGTCGACCGTGCCACAGAAGCACCTGAACGACCGGGTGCTCTGGTACACCCAGGCCAAGGTCATCGGCGGCGGCTCGTCGATCAACGCCCAGGTCTACGCCCGCGGCAACGCCGCCGACTATGACGGCTGGGCGTCGGAGGAGGGCTGCACCGGCTGGAGCTATCGCGAGGTCCTGCCCTACTTCAAGCGGGCCGAGGACAACGAGCGGTTCGCCGGCGAGTATCACGGCAATGGCGGCCCGCTCGGCGTCTCGGTCCCGATCAACCCGCTGCCGATCAGCGAGGCCTTCCTACGGGCGGCGCAGCAATACGGCATCCCCTACAATCCAGACTTCAATGGCGCCAGGCAGGAAGGGGTCGGCCATTACCAGGTCACAGTCCGCAACGCGCGCCGCTCGTCGGCCGCCGTCGCCTACCTAAAGCCGATCCGGCACCGGCCGAACCTGACGATCCGCACCGGCGTGCTGGTGACGCGCATCGTGGTCGAGGCGGGCCGTGCGGTCGGGGTCGAGATCGTGGAGACGGATGGCACGCCAACCGTCTTGCGCTGCGAGCGGGAGGTTCTGGTCACCTCGGGCGGCATCGGCTCGCCGCGCCTGCTGCTGCTGTCGGGCATCGGCCCGGCCGACCATCTGCGTGAGCTGGGCGTGAACGTCGTCCACGACCTGCCCGGCGTAGGCACGAACCTCCAGGACCATCTCGACCTCTATGCCGTGGCCGAGTGCAGTGGCGACCATACCTACGACAACTACGTCAAGCTGCACCGCACGCTGTGGGCGGGGATCCAGTACCTCCTGTTCAAGCGCGGCCCGGTCGCCTCGACACTCTTCGAGACCGGCGGCTTCTGGTACGCTAATCGATCGGCCTCCCAGCCGGACACCCAGTTCCATCTCGGCCTGGGCTCGGGCATCGAGGCAGGTGTCGAGAAGCTGCAGAACCCGGGCCTGACGCTCAACTCCGCCTTCCTCCAACCGCGTTCGCGCGGCACCGTCCGGCTGCAGAGCGGCGACCCTGCCGCGGCACCGTTGATCGACCCCAACTACTGGGCCGACCCCTACGACCGCCGGATGTCCCTGCAGGCCCTACGGATGGCGCGCGAGATCCTGCAGCAGCCTGCACTGCGACCGTTCCTGATGGCGGTGCGCAACCCTGCCCCCGAGCTCACCACCGACGACCAGCTGGCCGACTATGCCTTCCGCACCTGCAAGACCGATCACCACCCGACCGGCGCCTGCGCCATGGGTACCGGTACGCTGGCCGTGGTCGACCCCGACCTGCGGGTCCGCGGCCTCGACGGGCTGCGGGTATGCGATTCCTCGATCATGCCGCGCGTGCCGTCGTCGAACACCAACGCGCCCACGATCATGATCGGTGAGAAGGCCAGCGACCTCGTCCTTGGCAACCGAGCCTTCGATCCGCAGCTGGAGCATGCCGCATGATCCGCCACATCGTCTTGATTCGCTTCCGCCCGCAGCTGCCCGCGAGCGACATCGCCGCGATCGACGCGGCCTTTCGCAGCCTGCAGGCCCGCCTCGACGGCTTCTTAAGCTATTGCGGCGGCCCGGACGTCAATTTCGAGGGCCTGGACCGCGGCTACCGGCACGGGTTCATCGTGGACTTCGCCGACCAGGCAGCCCGGATGCGCTACCACGAGGACCCTGAGCACAAGGAGCTGGGAGCTCTCCTCAAGGCAGCGGCGGACGGGGGCATCGACGGCCTGCTGGTGGTCGACTTCGAGATGCCGGATGCCTAACCGCGCGGACCCCTGACCTCAGCTGCCGGCTTGCCGCGGCTGGCTTCGGTACCATTCCACGGTCCGCCGCAGCCCTTCCAGCAGCTCGACCTTCGCCTTCCAGCTCAGGAGGGCCTGGCTCCGATCGACCCGTGCCGCGCGCACCTGTTCGGCCGACCGGTTCGGCACCGTCCCGAACGCCGGTGCCGGCCCCTGCGGGATGAGCCCGCCAATCGTCTCCACCACACCGCGGACCGTCGTCAGCACGCCGGTGCCGATGTCGATCCTTTGCCCCTCGACCCCGGACGCCACCGCACAAGCAAGGATGCCGTCCACGACGTCGTCGATGTAGACCCAATCGACCGGCCGTTCGCCGGATGAGACCTTGGGCGCCTCGCCGCGCAGCAGGGTCAGGATCGTGCTCGGGATCAGCTTGCTCAGCGCCCACTGGCCGGGCCCATAGACCATGAACAGCCGCGCCACGACCACGGGATGACCATAGAGGTCATGGAACAGCCGGGCATAGCTCGTGGCTGCCGCCTTGCTGATCGCGTAGGGCGATGACAGCGCGGCGGCAACCCCATCGCTCTCCGGCTCCTCCAGCGACCCGCACAGGACCACGCGCGACACACGGGCCTCGGCGGTGGACACGAGTAGATTCACGGTCGTCTCGAGATTGTCCCGAAAGGTCGGCACGACGCTGCCAAGCTCGCGCGCCGCGTACGGATGTCCCGCCGTGTGGAGCACCACGTCCGGCTGCGTGCGCTCGATCAGCGCCCGGCAACCGGCGAGGTCCGACAGATCGACCGTGTGCAGTTTGAGGCCCGCATCGTGATTAGGCCGGCGGCGGGCGACGCCGCTCACCAAGGCACCTTCCTCGGTCAGGCGGCGGCCCAGCGCAGCTCCGATGAACCCAGTGGCTCCGGTTATCAGCACCCGCCGCCCGGCCCAGCACGGATCGGTCACCCCAGCGCTCCTCCTTCGCCCAGCCCGAGGCCGACACCGGCATAGGGAGCGTAGGATGCCTTATCCAGCATCCGCCGCCCGTCGACGAGCAGCGGCCGTGGCGTCATCTGCGCCAACAGCTCGGGCAGGGCCCGAAAGTCCTCCCATCGCGTCACCAGAACTGCTGCCGACGCAGCTTCGAGCGACGCTGCGAGGCTGTCACAGATGGTCACGCCCGGCCGACCGTCGAGCACCGCGCCGGCCGTGCGGCTGGCCACGGGGTCGAATGCCCGCACGATGGCCCCGCGTGCCGTAAGGGCGGCAATGATCGGAAATGCCGGCGATTCGCGGACATCGTCGGTCCCGGGCTTGAACGCCAGCCCGAGCACCGCGACACGCTTGCCCGCCAGCGAGCCCATGGACCGCTCCATCAGCTCGATCATGCGCGCGGGCTGGTCCTGGTTGATCCGCAGCACCGCATCCAGCAGCCGCGCTTCCTGGCCGCGCTGCCCGCCCCAGGCGGCCAGCGCCTTGACATCCTTCGGCAGGCAGCTGCCGCCGAAGCCGCACCCCGGGAACAGGAACGAGTTGATGCCCGCGGCGACACGTAGGCCATCGGCACCTCGGGGCTGCAGCTCGCGCATCAGGTGGACGCCACGCATCACGTCGGCCGCGTCCACGCCCGGGACGGTCGCGCACATGTTGGCGATCTCGTTCGAGAACGAGATCAAGGTCGCCAGCAGCGAGTTGGAGCTGTACTTGATGAACTCGGCCGTGGCGTTGCTCGTGCGCACCACGGGCGTGCCTGCGAAGTCCCGGTAGAGCTCCTGCTGCACCTCCTGGGTACGCTCGTCGATACCGCCGATCACGATCCGGTCGGGCACCATGAAATCCTCGATGGCCGAGCCCTCGGACAGGAACTCCGGGTTCATCCCGACGCCGAGATCGCGGCCGGCGCTCTTGCCGGAGGCTTCCTCCAGGATCGGCCGGACCACGTTGTCGGTAGTGCCGGGCACCACGGTGCTCTTCACCGCGACGACATGATATCCCGCCTTGTCGCGCAAGGCCTGCCCGACCTGACGCGTCGCCTGCCGCACATAGGTGAGGTCGATCGTCTGGCCATCGAACGGCGTGCCCGTCGCCAGCAGCGTCAAGTCCGAATCGAGGACCGCTGCCCGCAGATCGGTAGTGGCGAACAGCAGCTTGCCCACGTGCCGCGCCAGCAGCGGGTCGAGCCCCGGCTCGTGGAACGGCGCCGTGCCACGCGTGATCGCCTCCACCTTGGCAGCTTCGGTATCGACACAGACGACCCGGTGGCCCTTCTCGGCCAGGCACGCACCGGTGACCAGCCCCACATACCCAGTGCCGATGACGGAGACCTTCATCAGGCGGCCGCTCCCGCAACGGACGAGGTGGTCGACGCCCATGGCTCCGGCGCCGCGTCCTGGTTGTCACGATACCACAGCAGCGCGCGATCCAAGCCGTCCTCGAACTCGATCTTGGGGTCGTAGCCGAGCTGCTCGCGAGCCTTGGTGATGATCGGGCAGCGGCGGTTGGGATTGTCCACCAGATAGTCCGCGTCGACGCTTGCCTTCAACACCACCTTCCCCTTGTAGCCGAACAGGCGGCCCGCAGCCGCGACCACACGGTCGGCCAGCTCGCGCATCGAGATCTCGGGCGTCTCGGTGCCGATGTTGTAAGGCTCGCCGTCCTGACCCCGGACCAGCACCTTATAGTAGCCGGTAACGGAATCGGCGCTGTAGCAGAAGGTGCGCGTGGCCGTACCGTCGGAGAGCATGACGATGTCGCGCCCGTTCAGCACGTCGCGGGCGAAGTCGGGCAGCACGCGCCCGTCCGTGATCTTGAGCCCGGGGCCGTAATTGTTGAACGGGCGTGCTATCCGCACCGGCACGCCGTGCTGTCGGGCGAACACGGTGCAGAGCGTCTCCCCATAGCGCTTGGCTTCGTCGTAGCAGGCCCGCGGCCCGGTGCAGGACACCAGACCGCGATAGGTCTCGGGGGTCGGGATCGAGCCCGGGTCGGGGTCGCCGTAGATCTCGCTGCTCGACAGGAACAGCAGCCCGCGGACCGGGGTCGAGCCGCCTTGCTGTGCCAGCGCGTAGTCGAGCAGATTGCGCAGGCCGTTGATGTTCACGTCCATCGTCTCGACAGGATGGGCACGATAGTAGGTCGGCGAGGCGATCGAGGCGCCGTGGATAATGTAGTCGAAGGGGCCGAAGCCGGCGGGCAGCGGCAGCCGCATGTCGTGGGTCTCGAGCTGGACCTCGCCCGTCGCCTGCAACTCGTTCAGCCAAGACGGCGCACCGCGGACCAGATTGTCGTAGACCGTGATGTCGATCCGCTCGCCGTCAGCGGCGGAGCGGTTGAAGTGCACAGCCGCTAGCGTGAAATAGTAGCCGAGAAAGCCTGCCCCGCCCGTGATCAGCAGCCTCCGGCCCGCCAGCGCAGGCCACTCATCCCGCAGCGCGGCCTGCATGTAGTCCAGATCGGCGCGGACCACGTCGGCAGCATTCCTCATCCCACGTCCCTTCTCGCAGATCCGCCGGGCAGGGCGGACGCTCAACTGTAAGCTTCATATCGAACAAAATTTGAAGTCGTCGCGGCGCAGTCGGCACCATGCTATTCCAGAGCATCCGACATGCTCACCGCCCGATGCCGACGCTCACCAGCGCGCCGCGCTCAGCTACACGATCTGCGCGTGACGAGCGAGGCCCATCGGGCATAGTGTGCCGGCCGGTCACACTGCGAGCCATATCGGGAGACACCTTGCATCACGTCTTGCGGCAATGGCGCCGAAGGCAGTAGCCGCTTCGGCACCACGGTTCGGGACTGGCGCCATCATCCAGCGTCCAACTGGTCGAACGGCCACCGCGAGACGGCGTACTCAACTGCGCATGTCAGGCGGCGCCCAGTGCCCCGATCGAGGTTTTGCTCTATCGCCAGCGGTGGAATCCTGACGGGTTCCCCCCGGTTTGACGTTGCCCAACGCCGTGGCTAGTTTCTGCCCGGCCTGCTTGTGGGGTTGAATTATGCTTGCCGATGGCCCGAATTGCCGCTTCTGCGCGGCGCCGCTGGTGCACGAGGTGGTCGACCTCGGCATGTCGCCGCCGTGCGAGAGCTTTCTCGCCGCGAGCGAGTTGGACCAAGCCGAGGCGTTTCACCCGTTGCGTGTGCTGGTCTGCAATCATTGCTGGCTGGTGCAGCTGCGCGAGTATGTCAGCGCCGAAGAGATCTTCGGTCGCGAGTATGCCTATTTCTCGTCCTACGCGACGAGCTGGGTCGAGCATGCGCGGCGCTACTGCGTGACCATGCGCGAGCGATTGGAACTGACGACCGACAGTCTCGTCGTCGAGCTGGCGAGCAATGACGGTTACCTGCTGCAGCACTTCCTGCCGATGGGGGTTCCGGTGCTGGGGATCGAGCCCGCGCCCAACGTCGCCGCCAAGGCGATCGAGCTCGGGGTCCCGACCCGCGTTGCCTTCTTCGGCCGTGCGCTGGCCGACGAGATGGTGGCAGCCGGCCAGAGTGCCGATCTCATCGCCGGCAACAACGTGCTGGCCCAGGTCCCGGACCTCAACGATTTCGTCGGCGGCATCGCGCGCCTGCTGAAGCCGCGGGGCGTGGCCACGCTGGAGTTCCCCCATCTCGAGCGCACGCTCGAGGGCAACCAGTTCGACCAGTTCTACCATGAGCATTATTCCTACTTCTCGCTGATCGCCGTCGAGCGGATCGGCGCCGGGAACGGCTTGGTCCTGTTCGATGTCGAGGAGCTCGAGACCCACGGCGGATCGCTGCGCGTCTATTTCCGTCGTGCCGACCAGGACGGCCCCGCCCCGAGTGCCAGGGTATCGGCACTGCGGGATCGCGAGCTGGAGGCCGGTTACGCCGATCTTGCCGTCTATCGGGCCTTCGGTGCGCGCGCGGAGCGGACCAAGCGGCGTCTGCTGCAGTTCCTGATCGAGGCCAAGGACGCCGGCAAGCGCGTGGTCGGCTATGGCGCCCCCGGCAAGGGCAACACGTTGCTGAACTATTGCGGGATCAGGACGGACTTCCTCGACTTCCTGGTCGACCGCAATCCCTACAAGCACGGAAGATTCGCGCCGGGCACGCATATTCCGATCCATCCGGTCGAGCGGGTGGACGAGGCCAGGCCGGACTACCTCGTCATCCTGCCGTGGAACCTGACCAAAGAGATCACGCGCCAGATGCGCCATGTGGGTGACTGGGGCTGTCGGTTCGTCGTGCCGATACCGGAAGTCCGGGTGATCGATCCAGCGGAGCTTCCTGCATGAAGGTAGTCCTGTTCTGTGGTGGCCTCGGCACGCGGATCCGCGACTACTCAGAAAATGTTCCCAAGCCCATGGTGCCGGTCGGCCACGACCCGATACTTTGGCATGTGATGCAGTATTATCACCATTACGGGCATCGCGACTTCGTCCTCTGTCTCGGCTACAAGGCCAACGTCATCAAGCAGTGGTTCCTGGATTACCGCCCGGCCATCCATACGGATTTCACCATTTCGGAACATGGTGCGAACGTGGAGATGCTGGGCGCCACCCGGGATGATTGGCGAGCGACGCTGATCGACACCGGGGTGTGGCGCAATATCGGCGAACGGCTATTGGCGGTGCGCGACCAGGTGGAAGGCGAGGAGATGTTCCTCGCCAACTACAGCGACGGTCTCAGTGACGCGCCGCTGCCCGAGATGATCGAGTTCTTCCGCGCCAGCGGCAAGACCGCCTGCTTCATGGCGATCCGGCCGAACTTCAGTTACCATCTGGTCGATTTTGCCGAGAACGGCCGCGTGCAGGCATTCCGGACCAGCCACGATTCCGAGACTTGGATCAACGGCGGCTATTTCATCTTCCGCCCCAAGATCTTCGAGTTCATGCGGCCAGGCGAGGAATTGGTGGTGGCACCATTCCAACGGCTGATCGACGCGGGTGAGCTGGTATCCTACCGCCATCGGGGGTTCTGGGCCTCGATGGATACGCTGAAGGACAAGCAACTGCTCGAGGACATGCTCGAGAAGGGGAAGACACCGTGGCTGCCCTGGACCAAGGAGCATCAGCCCCGATGAAGCCTCTCACCTTCGCCCCCGGCGAGCGGTTGCGGCTCTTGTGCCTGGGCGCTCATGCCGACGATATCGAAATCGGCTGCGGCGGCACCATCCTCGACCTGCTGGCCTACGGCGTGCGCCTCGAGGTGGTCTGGTGCGTGCTCTCGGCCACGCCGGAGCGGGTCAAGGAGGCCCGCGCCAGTGCCGGTGCCTTTCTGACCGGGGCCGCCGAGGCCACCGTGGATATCCAGGACTTCCGCAATGCGCATTTCCCCTGGCATGGCTCGATCATCAAGGAGTGGTTCGAGACGCTGCAGGGGTTGCCGCGCCCCGACCTGATCCTGACCCACACCAGAGACGACCGGCATCAGGATCACCGCGAGGTCTGCGCCCTGACCTGGAACACTTTTCGCGATCACCTGATCCTGGAATACGAAATTCCGAAGTGGGACGGCGATCTCGGCCGCCCTTCCGTCTACCTGCCAGTCTCCGAAGCGTCGATCGAGCGCAAGGTGGACCTGCTCCACGAGCATTTCCCGAGCCAAGCCACCAAACATTGGTTCGACCGCGACACGTTCCGCGGCTTGGCCCGGCTGCGGGGCCTCGAGAGCGGAAGCCCCACGCGGTTTGCCGAAGCCTTCCATGCTCCGAAGCTGGTCATCGATCTGGGCAGTGCCGCACGGCGCTGAGCGGCACTCACCGCTCAGCGGACGAAGTGCCCGGGTGCCGGCCCGAACATGCGGTTCTTGACCCGCTCGGCATAACCGACCGTTCCCGGCACCGCGATGCTCAGGACATCGGTCCCGACCCGCACCGCGTTCCAGTTGCTGAACCACCAACGCCCCAGCACTGCGAAGCATCGGCACCGTTCGGCCAGGCTCAGTGCCTCCGTCTGCACCAGACGCAGATACTGACCGTACAGATACAAGGTCGGCATCAAGGCGGTGCGCTTGGCGCTGCTGTCGTGCCATAGCTGGCGGGTGCGCGCATCGCTTTCGTTGCGGGTGTAGCGGCTCTGGTGCTCGCGCATCTGCACCAGCGGCTGCGGCAGCTGCAGCAGCCGCCCGCGCAGCGCCATCTGTGCCAGAAACGCCCTGTCGCCACCATGAAAGCTCGCGTGCAGCAGAGAGCCCTCCATCGCCCCACGGCGAATCATGCCATATAGATCCGCACACGAATGGGAACGCAGCACCATGCCGGCGAAGCGCTGCGACGGCGAGCCGGCGCCGGCCTCGCCGAGGACGCTGCGATAATGCGCGAAGATCGTGCCCGTATCGTCGATGTAGTCGACCACGGTGTTGC
>JBATRI010000122.1:0-15226 GCA_049292515.1 Geminicoccaceae bacterium | reverse complement strand
GCCGGGGCCGCCCGGACCTCCTCGTGCATGAACAGGCGGACCTCGTCGCGCAGCCGCAGGCCTTCCATCACCTCGGCAGCCGTTTCCGGCCGATGCTGCAGCCAGGCCTCGACCTCGATGCGGCTGGCCGTATCGAGCTGGCCGTCGATATAGGCCTGCAGGTCGGCATCAGTGACGGGCTCAGTCATCGCTCACCTCACCACCCGCAGCGGCGCCGGGCCGGAGTCAGCCTCCCGCCCCTCGCCCATCGCTCGACGCAGCGCATCCCGCGCCCGACCCAGCCGCGACATCACGGTCCCGAGCGGCAGCTCCAGGATCTCGGCCACGTCCTTGTAGGCAAGCCCATCCAGCGCCACCAACACCAGCACCTCGCGCTGATCGTCCGGCAGTGTCATCAGCGCGGCCATGGTCTGGCTCAGCTGGACGCGAGCGAGCTGCGGCGGCCGCGTCACCGGCGACGCTGCCAGGGCCTGATCCTTTGCCCAAGCGGCTTCCACCTGCTGGCGGCGGCGGCGGGACACGTGCACATTGTGCAGGATCGACAGCAGCCAGGGACGCACGTCGCGCCCCGGTCGCCACGTGTGCGCCGCCGCCATGGCGCGGACGAGAGCTTCCTGGACCAGATCCTCGGCCTCGTCCGCCCCGCGCGTCAGGACCAGCGCGTAGCGGCGCAGCACACCCAGGTGCGGCTCGACGTCGGGACCCTCGGGTTTGACCGGCTTCATGCACCGTATACGCGCGAGCCGCCGGTCTAATCCCTGCCCGCTTGCAGAAATACGGTACGGCAGGTTCCGCTCGGGCGAAGGCCGCAACGGCCTCGTCAATCTTCACCGGCTCGGCCGCTTCCGCGACCGCAGCCATGCGGATCTCTCGACCCGCGCCTCGGCCCTCAACTCCTCGGTGGGCAGGTCAGAGGCAGAGGAGGACCTTACCCGCCCGATCGACGCGCGCATTGTGAAGAAGCGCATCCCGGAAGGCCGAGAGCGGATAGTCCGCCGCGACGGGGGAGGTGGAAAGCCCCGTCCGGATGTCGGCGAACGTCCGGGCCATGGCGGCATGGAGAGCGGGACGAGGTGCCGTATGTACCCAGTCCCGGAGCCGGAACAGCTTCACGCTCGCCCTGGCATCCTTCAACAGCGCGGGCGTGAGAGGTTGGCCCGACAGGAGGCCGTAATGGAGTAGGACGCCACCGGGCTCGATGGCGGCTGCCAGGCGTGCGCCCGCAAGGCCGCCTACGGCATCCAGGCCTGCGACCAAGCGCGGAAGCGGGGCGCCGTCCTCGGCGATCTCGACGGGTTCATCACGCAGGGCACGACGCGAGCGCTCGGTGCGGACGATCGCGAAGGGACGCGCCTCGGCCACGTCCAGCAAGCGGATCAGCATGCGCCCGATCGTCGAGCCTGCGGCGGTAATGCCGATCCGGTCGCCGGGTGCGGGTGACAAGGCCTGCACCATCAGCCGCGCCGTCAGCGGGTTGATGTAGGCCAGGGCAGCCTGTTCGTCGGTGATGTCGTCCGGCACGTTCACGCACCACTCCGCCGGCAGGACCTTCCATGTCGACCAGTTGCCCGCTGACCCGAGCGGCAGCACGCGGCGGCCAAGCATTGCAGGATCGACGCCCGGTCCGATCTCGGCAACGACGCCGAACCCATCGTAGCCCGGTACGAACGGCAGGATTGTACGATACCGGTACGCACCGGTGACCGGGATCAGATCCGACGGGTTGATCGCGCTCGCCCGCATCCGCACCAGCACGTCTCCCCGATCGGGAACGGGTTTGGTTGCTGGCGAGTACGCCAGCGTCTCCTCGGGCGGGCCGAACCCGTGTGCGACAACGCGGAACATGCCGGCATCGTACCAGACGAATCGCGTTCCGGCCGGTTCGCGAGCGCAACGTGCTCAGGCGCCTGTCCGGCGACCCGAACCGCACCAGACTGCCCGCTTGGGAGGCGGATGCACGCTTCGCCATCGCGGTGCTCCGTGTGGACGTCGCGCGGGCCTGCAGCATCCCCTGGCCGGACCGCGTGAGGCTGCGGTACGGGCCCACCCCGGGCCGTCAGCTGGCGGCGTTCGTGCTCACGCACCAGATCGCGTGGTTCGCGTCCTCGGAGACGTAGAGGGCGCCGTTGCGGCCGACGGCGATGCCGACCGGCCGACCCCAGACATCGTGGTTGGCGGTGACGAACCCGGTCATGAAGTCCTCGTAGTACGGTGCCGCATTGCCTTTGCCGTCGAAGATCAGGCGGATGACCTTGGCGCCGGTCGGGCTCTTGCGGTTCCAGGATCCATGCGCGGCCACAAAGAGGCTGCGGCGGTACTCTGTCGGGAACTGCGTGCCGGTGTAGAACGCCGAACCCAGGCTGGCCGAATGGGCCTGAAGCAGCACCTTGGGGATGCTGATGGCGGCGTGCGCCTTCGGGTAGCTGCTGCGGTGGCGCGGATCGATCCGGCTGCCGATGTAGAACCACGGCCAGCCGTAGAACTGACCGCTGCTGACGGAAGTCACGAAATCCGGCACCACATTGTCGCCGAGGCCGTCGCGCTCGTTCACCGTGGTCCAGAGCTGGCCGTTGATCGGCGAGATCGCCAGCGACACCGGGTTGCGCAGACCAGACGCGAAGATGCGAAGGTTCGACCCGTCCGGGTTGTAGGCGAGAATGGAAGCGCGACGCGTCTCGTCTTCACCACCGGCCTGCGCATTCGAATAGGAGCCGACGGATACGTATAAAGTCCTGCCGTCCTTGGAGAAGGTCAGATCACGTGTCCAGTGGCCCCGCCCTGGCAGGCGCCCGGCACCTTGCGGCAGGCGGGCGATGACTTGCGGCGATTTTGAGGCACGGCGATCGCCATTATTGTACGGGTATCGAACCACACGGTCGTTCTCGGCAACATACACGTAGCGCGGGTTCGGGCCCGGCGGATAGAACGCGATGCCGAACGGCCGGTTCAGCCCGGATGTGAAGGTAGAGGTATCGTCCAGCAGGCAGCGATCGCGCGGCCGAAAGATCCGGATCTTCCCCGCATAACTCTCGGCCACGAAGATGTCACCGTTCGGAGCCGTGCGGAGCACGCGCGGCGGTGTGCTGCCCTGATGGAACAGCTTGACCGTGAATCCGGCCGGCACCTTCGGCCATGCCCCGCGCGGGCGGCGGATCACGTTGGCCTTGTTGCTGTGGCTCGGCCCCACGCCGGGAATGTCGCCCGGGCGAATCTCGCGGCACAGGCCAGGCCGGTCATCGGCCCAATCGCTGTGCACTGCTGCCCCGCCTGTCAGCCGGCCCGCCGCGCATGCCGCCTCGGCCGGCGCAGGCGCGGTCGACATCGCCAACAGAAAGCCGACGGTCGCCACGCCGGCAGATCCATTCCACGCTCTATGCATGCCCTCACCCTGCTTGGATCGGTTGGTCCGACATCTGCGATGAACTGTATCGCGCGCCGCGCGAGTGACATTACGCCATCCGGGCGAGACAGATTCAGCACCAAAACGCTGGCCCATGGACAACGTTCCCAGCTGCCGCGCGCGATAGGTGTGCAATGCCTAAGCAAGGACACCTGACGGTTCTAAGGATCGAAGTGCCTCATGCTGAAGGGAATATTGCACCGCAACACAAAGATGTCGCGGCCAGAATCCACACCGCTCGTGAAAGCGAGCCCAGCCGGCTTCTGAAGCGCCGACGTCTCACGTTTGGGGCGAATAATCGCCCTGATGGCTCGCGAAGTAAGTATGAATTAACACATCATCTGCGTATCTCTTGTGTGCCTATGCTTGCCGCCGAGCAGACCGGCCGAACCGACGGAGACGGTGGTGCGACCCGACCCTTACGCTGCTCGCGCCCGTGAGCTCGCCATCATGGCGGGGCTGGACCCCGACGCGCGCACCGTGAAGCCGGGTGGCGATCGAAGACGGCGATCTCGGCCGCCGCTACATCGCCGCCATGGAGCTCACCGGCCGCTACGCCTATGCCGGCCATAAATGGGTGGTCGGCAAGGTGCAGCGTATTCTCGGGGCGTCCATCACTGATACGGTGCACAACCACCACAACTATGCTTGGCGCGAGACGCACGGCGGCCGTGAGCTGTGGGTCTCGCGCAAGGGGCGACGCCTGCATTCCCCGGGCAGCGAGGCTTCGTCGGCGGGAGCATGGGCGACGATGCCGTGATCATCGAGCGGATCGACGGCGACGCGTCCGCCGACTCGCTCTACTCGACCATCCACGGCGCCGGGCGCCAGTTCGGCCGGAAGGAAGCCAGGCGTCGGTTCACCAAGGCCGCAATGGACGCATGGCTGCAGCGCCGCGGCGTCATGCTGGCGGGCGGCGATCTGGACGAAAGCCCGATGGCCTATCGCCGGCTGCCCGAGGTGCTGGCCCACCATGCCGGCACCATCAAGGTGCAGCACACCTTGCGCCCGTTCGCGGTGGCGATGGCCGGCGACGGCGAATTCGATCCGTGGAAGGACTAGAATATTCGTGGTGGCAGGGCAAACTACGGCGAACGTCACGGATGCCGGATCGTCTAATGGCAGGACAGGAGGCCTTGGACCTCCCGATGCAGGTTCGACCCCTGCTCCGGCAGCCAGATCGCAACCATTTCCGCATCAGGCGAAGACTTCTCTCTCAGCGAGCCGGCGAGCGCTTTCCGGATCGTGTGCGGGCAGGATGATCGTTGGCTGCTCGGAGGCAAACGCCTTGATGGCGCGCAGCGTCGCGAGCGCGGTGGCCGGATCGTTGGTGACGCCGTCGGTGCGCTCGGCCCGCAGGTTCTCCTGGGAATAGGTCGCGTCCCCCGCGAGGAAGTACGCGACCTGATGGTCCCGCACGATCACCGAGCAGTGCCCGGCGACATGGCCCGGCGTCGGCACCAGCGCGATGCACCCGTCCTTGGTGATCGGGTACGACCCCGGGAACGGGCCGATCGGCGGGCCATCCGTGTCCACCAGTTCCGGCTTCAGCCACACCGGCCAGCGCTGTGGCAGGCAGCCCATCATCATCCCGCGCAAGCCGGTCGAGACCGCATGGTTGGCGCGTGGGCCGATGATGCGGTTGTGCGGGAAATGGTCGAGCCCGCCAGTGTGGTCGTGATGGAAATGGGTGAGGAGCACCGCCGCGAGATCGCGGGCGGGATCGAGCCCCATCGCGCTCAGGCGCGGGCCGACCTCCTCCTCGGGCGCGACCCGGATCGACACTTGGCGGTAGAACGGGTTCCAGCCGGGAAGATAGCCCGGCACCGAGTTGCGCCAGGTATCACCGGTATCGACCAGGAATCGGCCTTCCGGGTGCTCGATCAGGAAGCACAGGATGGGCAGCGGCTCGACCCAGTTGCGGTCGCGGAAGATGTCGATCTTGCGGCCGAGCGGCCCACGATCCTCGCGGCCCGTGCGCTGAGCCGTCTTCATGCGGGCCTTGCCCGTCTCGATCGCCGTGATCCTGATCATCTCGCCGCTCTTTGAAACGAATGAATGTTCGGCTTCTAACGCCGCCAAATTCGAATTACAAAGAACGGCTGTTCGTTTCATGACGCGGCCATGCTGAAGATGTCCGACGCGAAGCAAGGCCTGCACGCCACCACACTGGATGTCATAATCAGAAAGTCCGGGCTTCCGGCGGGCGCAGTTTGTTCCTACTGTCCGAGCCAGTCCCTACCAACGACGCCACCCACAAGCATCCCGGGGTCCGCGCCTGGATCGCGCACCACCAACGCTTGACGTTCCTCTATACCCCGACTTCGGCAGCATGGCTGAATGCCGTCGAGGGCTCTTTCCCCAAGCTGACCCGGCGGCATCTACGGCACGGCGTATTGCACTCGTTGGATGTGATACACTGGACCGGCTATCCATGAATTATTCCATGGAAGAGAGCTTTAGCACGCGCTCGGCATTGCCGGAGGCGATTCTTTTCAGGTCGTCCGGAGCAATAGCCGTGTTCTTGAGAAAATTCGCACCGGCGACGTTGGAACGATACGGGTAATCTACCGAGTACATCAGCCGTTCCGCGCCGAGCACATCCATCGCACAACGGAATGGTGGAATGGAGAAATAGCCGCTGGTCGTGACATAAAAATGCTCCAGGAAGTATTCCGACACACTTCTCTCCAGCCCCGTCACTGTCGAAGGTAGGCCGTCCTGCGCGCGCAACAGCGAGAACGGCAAATCCTCGCCCATGTGACCGACAATCACTTTCAGCCGTGGAAACCGGTCGAAGGTTCCGGCCAGGATCAGGCGCAGGCAATGCATGCCGAGCTCCGCGTGCCAACCCCAGGCTGCGGTCGAAAGAAAATACGCACTCGCCTCGGGAAGATTGCTGAAATACGCCTCGCGTATGATGGACGAGGGTGGCGTCGGGTGGATGTAGATCGGCACGTCGAGCGCCTCGGCCGCTTCGAAGATCGGATAGAATCGCGTATCGTCCAGGAACACACCGCCCTCGGTGCCGTTCACGAACCCGCCCACGCTGCGCAGGCGCTCCACGCCACGCTCCAGCTCCTTGGCGGCGGCTTCGGGCTGTTTCAGCGCCAGGCTCGCGAACATGCGAAGACGCGAAGGATACCGATCCGTGGCGGCACGGGCGGCGTCGTTGGCCGCACGCACCAGTGCCGTCGCATCGGCCGGAGGCAGGCCCTCCTGACCGGTCGCGGCCAGCGACAGTACCTGCACATCGACACCGCCTTCGTCCATGGCAGCAATGCGCTGATCGCCAAGGTCGAGCAGCCGGGCCTCGAGTGCCGGCGCCTTGGCGATGGCGGGCGTGAACGGAGCGGTGGCACGCAGGAATTCAGGCGTGGTGAAGTGCTCTTCGAGCGTGATGAGCTTGAGGAGCACCGGCGACCCGATCCCCGAGTTCTGTTCGATCCTGAGCATGGCATCGCTCTCCTTAGCGTGTCTGTGGGCCGCTGCTGGCGAGCGTCAGGGTTCGCACGATGCTGTGCTTGGCCAGGTCGATCTTGAAGCCGTTCTGGCTGAGTGGCTGGGCTCCCACGAGAGCAAGCTCCGCCGCCGCCCGGAACGCCTCCGACGATGCGGGCTTGCCGATCAGGCTTTCCTCCGCTGCCCGGACCCGCCACGGCATCGGAGCGACTCCACCCATGGCAATGGCGGCGGCGCGCACGATATCCGCCTCGATCTCGAGACCCGCAGCCACCGAGACCAGGGCAAATGCATAGCTGTGCCGGTCGCGTACCTTGAGATACCAGGACCTCGCGCCGAACCGCGATGGTGGCAGCTCGATACCGAGGATCAGCTCGGCGGGCTGCAGCGTGTTGTCGATCTCCGGCTCGTTCCCCGGGCTGCGGAAGAAATCCCGCAATGCGATACTTCTCTGGCCTTGCGGGCCTTCCACATGAACCACCGCATCCAGGATGGCGAGTGCCACGGCCATATCGGACGGATGAACCGCCACGCACTCTGGGCTGGTCCCGAAAATGCCGTGCTCGCGATTGAACCCGTCGAGCGCGGAACATCCGCTGCCGGGATTGCGCTTGTTGCAAGCCTTGAAGGTTACATCGGCAAAATACGGGCATCGGGTTCGCTGCAGCAGGTTCCCGCCTGCGGTGGCCATATTGCGCAGCTGTGTGGTCGCACCGCTGAGGATGGCCTGTGAGACGACCGGATACTGTGCTCGAATGAGCGGGTGATTGGCGAACGCGCTGTTGGTAACACCCGACTGGATCAGAACGCCCCCATCGGGACGCGAAATAATTTCCTTCAGATCAAGCCGCCGCAGATCGACCAGTGCTGGCGGCGCTTCGACATTCTCCTTCATCAAGTCGATGAGATTGGTGCCGCCGGCGAGATACTTGCCGCCGGAAGTCACGACGCTGCGAATGGCGGCTTCGACGGTGGAAGCATGACTGAACTGGAACGAGTTCATGCTTTGCATCCCCGTTTCACCGAGAGAATGGCGGCAACGATATTGGCGTAGGCGCCGCACCTGCAGATGTTGCCGGCCATCCGTTCCCGGATCTCGTGTTCGGTAAGCTCCATCTCGCCCGAGGTCACAACCTCACGGCACGTCTCGAACGAGACCATGCTGAGGTCGCCGCGTGCATGCTCGGCCAGCATGGCGTGCGCCGAGGAAATCTGCCCAGGCGTGCAGTAACCGCACTGAAAGCCATCATGCTCGACGAACGCCTGCTGGAGCGGGCTCAGCTCCGCTGCGTTCGCCAGGCCCTCGATCGTCAGCACCTCGGAACCGCTGATGGATGCCGCCAGCGTGAGGCAGCTCACGACCCGTTCCCCATCGACGGTGACGGTGCATGCGCCGCACAGCCCGTGATCGCAGCCCTTTTTCGTACCCGTCATCTGCAGCTGCTCGCGCAGCAGATCCAGCAGCGTGGTACGGACGTCGACGATCAGGGCGTGCGGCGCGCCATTGATCGTGAGCTCCACCGGGAGCGAAGCGACGGCAGATCGCGTCTCGGTCACCGCTCCCTGTTCAAGATCGTCCATCAGGCTGCCTCCACCGGGTGGCCGGGTCGCGAGAATGGCTGCATCAGCTGTTCGATGGTGATTGGCAGATCGCGCAGGCGTTTGCCGGTCGCATGAAAGATGGCGTTCGCGATCGCCGCCGGCACGCCGCAGGCCCCGATCTCGCCGATGCCACGCACACCGATCGGGCCCAGAGCAAAATCCGGCGCATCGACGAAATCGATCTCGAAGTCGGGCCGGTCCGCGTGTGTCGGCAGGTAGTATTCCCCGATCATCTGCGCGGTACGGGCGTCGTAGGGGATCTGTTCCATCAGGGCCATGCCCAGACCGAAGGTGACGCCGCCCATGATCTGGCTGCGGGCCAATTTCGGGTTCAACACCTTGCCGCAGTCGAACACCCCCACCCAGCGTTTGACCGTCGCGCGGCCGATCTCCTCATTCACCTCGACCTCGCAGAAGTGGGCACCGAAGGATTGCGAGGTGACCCGCTCCTGGTCGCTGACCTCACTGTGAACGTCGAAGTTCAGACTGTTCGTCACGATATTGGCGTCGAGCGACTGCAATAGTTGCCAGACACTATGTTCCGTGCCGCCCCCGCTACGTACGGCTCCTGACGAGATTTCCAGCGACGCTGCCTCGCGCGAGAAGAACGGCGAGCTTGCATCGCTTACCAGCAGCCGCTTCACGCGCTCTGTCCACTGCGCACCTGCCACATGCACGGCCGATCCGACGGTGGCGGTCGTCTGTGAAGCGCCACTATAGGGCGCGCCGGGATAGTCGGAGTCACCGGATGCGAACGACACGCTCGCCAACGGCAGCCCGGCGGCATCAGCTGCCACCTGGGTCATCACCGTCCGCACGCCGTTCCCGACCTCATGGGTGGCCGAGGCAAACTGAACATGCCCTTGGATGTCCGTCGTGACGCGGCAGCCAGCCGCCATGCACCGCCCCGGGTAGGTCGCCGTCGCCATGCCCCACCCGACCCGGAGTCCATCCCGCACCATCGAGCGCGGTGCTGCGCCTCGCTTGTGCCAGCCGAAGCGATCGCTTCCCTGCCGGTAGCATTCCAGCAGGTGCTTGCTCGACCACGCCCGGCCATTGGTCTGATCGATGTCGGCATGATTGCGGATGCGCAGCTCGACCGGGTCCATGCCCGTCGCAGCGGCAAGTTCGTCCATCGCGACTTCGAGCGCAAACAGACCAGGCGCCTCGCCGGGCCCTCGCATGAAACAAGGTGTCGGCGCATTGATGCGCGCCACGCGGTGTGACACGACCAGACGGGGGGAGTGATACAGAAAACGGGTCGAAAGTCCGGCGGGCTCGCAATAATGCGCCACGGTCGAGGTCTCGGTCAGCGTATGATGCTCGCTGCTCTGAATGAGGCCGTCATCGGACGCCGACAGCACGATGTCCTGCACTGTGTTGGGCCGGTGGCCGGTCGACGAGAACATCTGGCTGCGCGTCAGGACGAGCTTTACCGGTCGTCTCACTTCCCGTGCTGCGACAGCGACCAATGCCACATGCATCCAGAGGAAGCTTTTTGAGCCGAATGCTCCCCCGACCAGCGGCGAAAGGACCCGGATGTCGCTCTCGTCCAGGCTCAGGTAAGCAGCTAGCGCCTTCCGCTCGCCGGCAATCCAGCGCGTACTGTCATGGACCGTGAGCTTGCCGCCTTCCCAGAAGGCGATAGTCGATGAGAGCTCGATCGGATAATGCGCATTCCTGGGTGTCGTGTAGGTCGAGCTCACTTCTATTTGAGACGTGGTCGGCTGGGCTTCTTCCCGCCGATCCTGGAGCTTCTCCTCCGTCAGCTTGACGAAGTGGTCCGGCAGGTAACTGCCGTACCGGATCTGACCGTTCGTCTGGTCCGGCAGGGCCGGTTGACCAAGAACGGCCCGCGCGTCCAGCAGCGGCTCGAGAACGTGGTATTCGAGTTTGAACAAGGACGCCGCATAGGCGGCATTCTCCGGTGTATCCGCGATGACCACCGCCACATGCTGCCCGACGTGGTGCACGGCCAGATCAGAGAGCGGCGGCCTCCGCTCGAGCGGCAAGTCGTAGGTCAGGTCGCGCGGCAGCACATTGAGCTGCGGGAGGTTCAAGGGGGTCAGCACATGGAGCACACCCGGTGCGCTCTCGGCGGCTGCCGTGCTCGCCCGCAGGCTGGTCTCGTCGATATGACCATGCGCGACGTCGGACTGGACCAGGAACGCATAGGCAAGATCTGCGAAGGCAAAGTCGGCGGTATAGCGAGCGCGTCCAGTAACCTTGTCATGGCCCTCCACGCGATCGACCGCTTTGCCCATGGCAGTTGTTTCGGGATACATGACGGCAATTTCCCTCAAGGCAGGCTCAAGTCGTGTCTTCCTTGCGAATCTCGCATCTGCTCACGGTGGCGGCGCCGATTGGTGTCGGTAAAGGGCGAACTGGGGAGAGTGCCTGATCCGCAAAGATCCGCTCCTGCAGCTTCGGTCTGGAGGCAAGCACGGACCACGGCCCGGGTATTGTCGCATTCGCTTCCGGTTTGGACATTCGAATGGCGGTGGTCTCCAGGCCCAGCCTGGGTGCCGATCATCACCGCGGCCCGCGGGACAGGCCGGCACGGCGAGTTTCTTCCAACAGCGGGCACAACCGACAAGACTGCGCACCGCAAAGGGTCGAAGATCGAACCCCATTGGCCGCCATTGGCCCGGAGGAAGTGCGCATGAAGACGGTCTGCAGCCATCTCGATACGATCCGCCACGTCCGGCCGAGTGCGCGCGGCTGCGAGGAGTGCCTGAAGATCGGCAGCCCCTGGGTCCATCTCCGGCTGTGCCGGGCGTGCGGCCATGTCGGCTGCTGCGATCAGTCCCCGCACCGGCACGCGACCGCGCATTTTCACGCGACCGCTCACCCCATCATCGAGGGCTACGACCCGCCGGAAGGCTGGGGCTGGTGCTACGTCGACGAGGTGATGCTGGATCTCGGCGCCGACCAGACGCCGCAGGACGGGCCGATCCCACGGTTCGTCTGATCGACCGGGTCAGTAGTGGTCGTCGACCAGGTCCGCCGGTGGCGTCCGATGGAGCCGGCGCCACCTGCCCGGGCTTCCGCCGACGAGCTGCGTGAAGACCCGGGTGAAGTGGCTCTGATCGCCGAAGCCGCAAAGCAGGCTGATATCAGCCAGCGGTAGAGCGGTCGTGAGGAGCAGGTTCTTTGCCTCCTCGATCCGCTGCTCCGACAGAAAGCGATGCGGCGAACGACCGGTGCTGCGGCGGAAGGCGGCGGCAAAGTGGCTGGGCGACAGCCGGCATTCGGCACTCACCTCCGCGATCGAGAGCGACGTCGCCAGACGTGCCCGCATCATCTCCTTCGCCCGGCGCTCCTGCCAGGGTGCGAGCCGACCGTGCAAGGATCGACCACCCGCCGGCGCGCCGCCATAATGTTGGACGGCGTGGGCCAGGAAGGCCAGGGTGACATGCTCGACGAACAGGCTCAGCGACCGATCGGGTTGCGCGATCGCGGGCAGCAGCATTTCGGTGAGTGAGAGGGCGGTCGGGTCCGGCTGGGCACGTGGCCAGCGCAGACCCTCGACCCGGCCCAGGCCGTGCGCCTGGGTGAACTCCCGCAAGGCAAGGTGCGGGACGTAGAGTTGCACGGCGTCGAACTCGCCGGACATGCTGGAGCGCGGCAGATCCTCGAGGCTGATCGCGCTCACAGCCCCAGCCGGCACGGGTCCGGTGTGGACGAGCCGATTGGCGAGGATGAGCTCGTGGTGGCCAAGGTCGCGAAGCTGGACGACGATGCTGTAGGCCGGCTCCGCACGGAGCGATCTGGTTCGCTGTTCTGGTGTCACCGCGCCGCGCAGGCGCGTGATCGCCACCGCGGGCAGGCCCGATCGTCGGACGGACAAGGCCGAGGTCGCCGTGATGCCGAAATGCTGGGCGAGCCTATCGCCGTGGAGACCGGCAGCGCCCCGAGGCGACCTGGATGCCATGCTCATCCTCTCCGTTCATGAGAGCCTGGGACGGCGGCGCCCGCAAGGCCGTGAGATGCGTGGGACGACGCTCATCGGCACCGGCTGCCAGCGGCCGATGTCCGGCGCAAATGGCAGGTCATGGTCGCATCGAGCGCCCGACCGGACCTCCCACTAGCATCCCGACGCTATAAGCCTCGAGACATACCGTCTTCTCCATGCGCACGGCGGCCGCTTGCACGGCTCACGTTGTGCTTGGTGCGGGCCCGAGCTCTGCCGGGAGCGGCAGGGGCGGGTTGGCGCTGTCGAGGAACTCGACGGTGGCGAAGACGAGCTCGCTCGGGCCGATGTTCTCGAGGTCGTGGATCATGAACGCGCCCGCGCCGTAGCGATGGTGCTGGGTGTCGCCGGCGGCGTAGCGCACCTCGACGGTGCGCCCATCGTGGTGGTGCGAGCGCGCGGCACCGGCGGTCAGCGCGGTCCAGAAATAGTCGAGCACGTGGGTGTGGAAGCCGATCCGCTGGCCCGGCTGCAGGCTGAGGTGCCAGACCCGGACCCGGTCGGTCTGCGAGACCAGGCGGCTGCCGACCTGGCCGCTGCCGGCGCGCTCGGCGAACTCGCGGCGCAGCTCCGCCGGCCAGGCGGAGGGGGCGTCGGGCCAGCGGTGGAGGGCGGGCGTGGTGGACATGATCTTCTCTCCCGTTCGGCTCAGTGGAAGGCAGGTGCCGCGGCCCGGCCGAAGCCGGTCTGGGCGACGACGTGCTGGGCGGTGAAGGCGGCGCGGACGGCCTTGCCGGCCAGGCTGTGGTCGAGGTGCGAGACCAGCCAGGAGGTCAGGAAGGCCAGCGGCACCGAGACCAGGGCCGGGTTGTCGTAAGGGAACGGCGCCGGCCCCAGCTGCAGGGTCGCCGTCCAGACGCCGGGGCTGAGCACGACCAGGAGCAGCGCGCAGAGCAGGCCCGCGAGGGAGCCCGCGACCGCACCGCGGGTGGTCAGGCCGCGCCACGTCACCGAGAGCAGCAGGACCGGGAAGTTGGCGCTGGCGGCGACGGCGAAGACCAGACCGACGACGAAGGCGATGTTCTGGTGCTCGAACAGCATGGCGAGGCCCATCGCGGTCAGGCTGAGGACGACCGCGGCCGCCTTGGAGACCCGCACCTCCTTCCGCTCGCTGGCGGCACCGCGGCGCAGGACCCGGGCATAGAGGTCGTGGCTGGCGGCCGAGGCGCCGGCGATGGTGAGGCCCGAGACCACGGCCAGGATGGTGGCGAAGGCCACGGCCGAGATGAAGCCCAGCATCAGCGAGCCGCCGAGCCGGTCGGCCAGGTGCAGGGCCACCATGTTGTTGCCGCCGATCAGGTTGCCGGCCGCGTCCTTGAAGGCCGGGTCGGCCAGCACCAAGGCAATGGCGCCGAAGCCGAGCACGAACAGCAGGCTGTAGAATACGGTGATGAACCCGGTCGCCACCAGCACCGACAGGCGCGCCTGGCGGGCATCGGCCACGGTGAAGAAGCGCATCAGGATGTGCGGCAGGCCGGCGGTGCCGAAGATCAGCGCCACCCCCAGCGAGATGGCCGAGACGGGGTCCTTGACCAGGCCGCCCGGCGCCATGATGGCGATGCTCTTCGGGTGGACCTCGACCGCGGCCTTGAACAGCGCCTCGAGGCTGAAGCCGAAATGGGCCAGGATCAGGCACGACATCAAGGCGGAGCCGGTGAGCAGCA
Source organism: Geminicoccaceae bacterium (assembly GCA_049292515.1). Classification (GTDB taxonomy): domain Bacteria; phylum Pseudomonadota; class Alphaproteobacteria; order Geminicoccales; family Geminicoccaceae; genus Benzoatithermus. The sequence continues at coordinate 1,125 of JBATRI010000122.1, read as the reverse complement.
GGACCGCCTTGATGATCTGCACCCAGGTGGTGGCCAGCATGCCGCCGAACGCGACATAGGCCATCATCAGCAGGCCCACGAGCCCGACGGCCACGAAGTAGGGCAGGCCGAACAGGAGCTGGATCAGCTTGCCGGCGCCGACCAGCTGGGCGATCAGGTAGAACAGCACGATCACCAGCGTGTTGACGCCGGCGATCAGTCGCACCGGGACCTCGGCCAAGCGGTAGGCGGCGACGTCGGCGAAGGTGTAGCGGCCGAGATTGCGCAGCGGCTCGGCGATCAGGAACAGGATCATCGGGAAGCCGACCAGGAAGCCGATGGCGTAGATCATCCCGTCATAGCCCGACGTGTAGACCAGCGCGGTCACCCCCAGGAAGGTGGCGGCCGAGGTGTAGTCGCCGGCGATGGCGAGGCCGTTCTGGATGCCGCTCAGGCCGCCGCCGGCGGCGTAATAGTCGCTGGCGGTCCTGGTGCCGCGGCGCGCCGCCCAGAAGGTGATGCCGAGGCTGACCCCGACGAAGGCCAGGAACATGCCGATGGCCGTGGGGTTCAGCGCCTGGCGCGCGGCCGGGCCGGTGATGGTGTCGGCCAAGGCGTCGGCGCTGGCCAGCACGAGGGCGGCCGCGGCGAGGAGCAGGCGAGGCAGGCTCATCGCACGTCCTCCTGGAGCTGCCGGCTCAGCGCGTCGAGCCGCGTGTTGGCGACCAGCACGTAGGTGGCGGTGAGCAGGAAGCCGAAGCTCAGCAGCGCCACGCCGGCCACGACGCCCCAGGTGAGGATCGAGCCGTGCGCTATCGGGGTGCCGAGTGCCGCCGGCGCGAAGGCGATGGTCGAGATGTAGGCGAAGTACGCCGTCGCCATCGTCAGCGCGAGGCTGAAGCCGAGGCAACGCCGCTCGAAGGCGAGGCGGCGAAACGTCGGGTGGGTGGCGATGTGCTCGGTGTTCATGGTGTCCTCCCTATCGTCGATCAGGCGGCGATGCCGGTGGCTACGGCGGTCTCGGCCATGACGGCCTCCGGCCGGCGGTGCCGTTCGGCCAGGACGCGCTCCTCCGCGGTGAGGACCTGCGCCTGCATGTAGGCCCCGAGCTCGCGCGCCCGCCGGATCACCGCGGCCCCGTAGGGC
>JBATRI010000121.1:0-4253 GCA_049292515.1 Geminicoccaceae bacterium | reverse complement strand
CGCCGGCCCGGTGCATCAGACGGACGGCGTGGGCGGCGATCAGCGGCGTCTGCTCCGCCGGCTTGGCCAGCACGGTGTTGCCCGCCGCCAGGGCCGCCGCCACCTCGCCCACGAAGATCGCCAGCGGGAAGTTCCAAGGTGCGATGCACACCACCGGGCCCAGGGCCCGATGGGTCTCGTTTTTGAGCTCGGCCCGCGCCTGCGCCGCGTAATAGCGGCAGAAATCGACCGCCTCGCGGACCTCGGCCACGGCGTTGGGGATGGACTTGCCGGCCTCGCGGATCGCCAGCCCGATCAGCGCCGGCATCTCCGCCTCAAGCAGGTCGGCGGTGCGCTCCAGGCAGAGAGCTCGATCCGTGACCGCCGTCCCAGCCCAGCCCGGCGCCGCCGCCGCGGCCATGCCCAGCGCTGCCTCGACGTCGCCCCGATCGGCCTCGCGCACGGTGCCGACAATGTCGGCATGGTCCGCCGGGTTGCGCACCGGCAGGGCCTCGCCCGTGAACCGGTCGCCGTCGCGCAGGATCGGGCACGCCGTCCAAGATGCCTGCAGGCTCGCCTGCAGCCCCTGCTGCAGGCGCCGCAGCTCGATCTCGCTCGACAGGTCGATGCCCGCGGAGTTCTTCCGCGCCTCTCCGTAGAGCCGGCTCGGCAGGGCGATCGGATCGTAGGGCCGCCCGCCCAGTTGGGCCGCCGCCTCCACCTGGTCGGCCACCAGCTCGTCGACCGACACCGCCGGGTCGACCAGCCGGTTGACGAAGGACGAGTTGGCGCCGTTCTCCAGCAGGCGCCGGACCAGATAGGCCAGCAGCGTCTCGTGGGTGCCGACCGGCGCATAGACCCGGCATGCCCGGTCCAGCCGCTCGCGCCCGACCACCTGGTCGTAGAGCGTTTCCCCCATGCCGTGCAGGCACTGGAACTCCCAGTCCTTGCCCCGGCCTAGCTCGTGCACCGCCGCCAGCGAATAGGCGTTGTGGGTGGCGAACTGCGGGAAGATGGCGTCCTGCGCCGCCAGCAGTTTCTTGGCGCAGGCGAGGTAGGCGACGTCGGTATAGACCTTGCGCGTGTAGACGGGATAGCCGGCCTGCCCGTCCACCTGGGCGCGCTTGATCTCGCTGTCCCAGTAGGCGCCCTTGACCAGCCGGACCATGAACCGGTGCCCGCTGCGCCGGGCAAGGTCGATCAGCCAGTCGAGCACGAACGGGCAGCGCTTCTGGTAGGCCTGGACGACGATGCCGATGCCGTTCCAGCCGGCGAGGTCGGGATCGAGTGCCAGCGCCTCGACCAGATCCAGGGACAGCTCCAGCCGGTCCGCCTCCTCGGCGTCGATGTTGAGCCCGATATCGTACTGCTTGGCCAGGAGCAGGAGGTTCTTCAGCCGCGGCAGCAGCTCGCCCATCACGCGCGCATGCTGCGCCCGGCTGTAGCGCGGATGCAGCGCCGACAGCTTTACCGAGATGCCCGGGCCGGCATAGATCCCGCGGCCGCGGCTGGCCCGGCCGATGGCGTGGATCGCCTCGACATAGGAGCGCTCATAGCGCGCCGCGTCGACCGCGGTCATCGCCGCCTCACCCAGCATATCGTAGGAGAAGCGGTAGCCGCGCGCCTCGCGCTGGACCGCACTCTTCAGCGCGTCGTCGATCGTCTCGCCGGTGACGAACTGCTTGCCCAGCATGCGCATCGCGAAGTCGACGCCGGTGCGGATCACCGGCTCGCCGCCCTTGGCGATGAGCCGGGTCAGCGCCGCACCCAGGCTCTTCTCGCTGGCGGTGCCGACCAGCTTGCCGGTGATGACCAGCCCCCAGGTGGCGGCGTTGACGAACAGGGACGGGCTGCCGCCGAGATGGGCCCGCCAGTCTCCCTTGCCCAGCTTGTCGCGGATCAGGCTGTCGGCGGTGGCCCGGTCGGGGATGCGCAGCAGCGCCTCGGCCAGGCACATCAGCGCGATGCCCTCCTGGCTGGAGAGCGAGAACTCCTGCATCAGCGCATCGACACCGGACGAGCCCGTGCGCTGGGCGCGCACCTCGGTCACCAGCCGCCGCGCCAGACCCTGTGCCGCCGCCGCCTGCTCCGGCGTCAGCCGGGCCTGCGCCAGCAGTCGCTGCACGCAGGACGCCTCGTCCTCACGGTAGGCGGTGGTGATTGTCTCCCGGAGAGCCGACTGCAGATGCGCGAGCGAGCCGAACGGCATGGCCGTCATCTTGGTCTCCCGAACTGGCTGTCTGTGGCCCGCTTCGAACCTAGCAGAGATTGAACGCCAACCGCAGGGGTAGCACCGCGGACTTCGTCGCGCGGGATGACAACTCGACATTATGGTTCTATATTCGGACTAGATCCGTAATGTGGACTCTTACCATGCAGATCAATGTGCACGAGGCGAAGGCCCAGCTCTCGGAGTTGCTGGAACGCGCTGCGCGCGGCGAGGAGGTAATCATCGCCAAGCGCGGCAAACCGTTCGTCCGCCTGATTCGCGTCGAGGATCGAACGCCTCGACAGCCCGGACTGGCAAAGGGCCGATTGACGGATGCCTTCTTCGAGCCGCTGCCGGATGACGAGCTCGTGGCCTGGGATCAGTGAGGCTGCTCCTCGATACGCACGCGCTGATCTGGTGGTTGTTCGATGATCCCAAGTTGTCCACGCCGGCACGTCGGGCGATCAGCGATGTCGACAACGAGATGCTGGTGAGCAGCGCATCGGCCTGGGAAATCGCTACCAAGCACCGACGCGGCAAGCTGCCGGAGGCCGGCGATCTGGTGCAGCGGTTCGAGCACTACATCGCCGCGGCGCGATTTGCCGAACTGCCCATCACCGCGGCGCATGCCCTTGCTGCCGGTCGATTGCCGGGACCACACAAGGACCCGTTCGATCGGGTCCTCATCGCCCAAGCTCGGCTGGAGAAGCTGACCGTCGTCACCATCGATCCTGTCTTCGCCGACTATGGTGCAGAGGTGCTCTGGCACTGAGTCTCATGCACGCAACGCGCGAGCTACCTTGCTTCCTGACGCACGCCCCAGCACGCCGCAGATTGTGGCCCCCGCGCGCGCCACTGCATCGAGGTCGGCGCCCGTCCGCACCCCCATCCCCTCCAGCATGAACAGCAGGTCCTCGGTGGCGAGATTGCCAGAGGCTCCCTTGGCATAGGGGCAGCCGCCGAGGCCTGCCACCGAGCTGTCGACCACGCGCACCCCCATCTCGAGCGCCGTCAGCACGTTGGCCAGCGCCTGGCCGTAGGTGTCGTGTGCATGGATGGCCAGCGCCGCATCCGGGACCTCGGCTGTCACCGCCGCCAGCATGGCCGCGGTCTTGCGCGGGGTGCCGACGCCGATCGTGTCGCCGAGCGAGATCTCGAAGCAGCCCATGTCGGCGAGGCTGCGCGCCACCCGCGCCACCGCGGCCGGGGCGATCTCGCCCTCGTACGGGCAGCCGACCACGCAGGAGACGTAGCCGCGCACCCGCACCCGCCGCGCCACCGCGTTCGCGACCACCGGCCGGAAGCGGTCGAGGCTCTCGGCGATCGAGCAGTTGATGTTCTTCTGCGAGAAGGTCTCCGAGGCGGCGCCGAAAACGGCGATCTCCCTGGCACCGGCGGCCAGCGCCGCCTCCAGCCCCTTGAGGTTGGGCACCAGCACCGGGTAGCGCACGCCGGGTCGCTGGCGCACCGCCCGTAGCACCTCGTCGCTGCCTGCCATCTGCGGCACCCATTTGGGCGAGACGAACGAGCCCACCTCGACCACCGGCAGGCCGGCCTCGGCCAGCGCCTCGATCAGCGCCACCTTGGCCGCGACCGGCACCGGCGCGGCCTCGTTCTGCAACCCGTCGCGCGGACCCACCTCGACGATGGTGACCTCGGGCGCCACGCTCGCGAAGAGGTCGACCGCGCTCACGCCGCCGCCTCCTCCTCCGGCTTCAGGTCGAGCAGCACCGCGCCCTCCTCAACCTGATCGCCCTCGCGCACGTGCACGGCCGTGACCAGCCCGTCACGGGGCGCCTCGAACCGGCTCTCCATCTTCATGGCCTCCAGCACCGCCAGCGCCTGCCCCTTCTTCACGCGGTCGCCCACCGCCACCAGCAGCTTCGTCACCTTGCCCGGCATCGGGGCCGTGAACAGGCCCAGATCCTCCTCCTCGCCGCGCGCGGCGAAGCGGCCGTCCTCCAGGGTCAGCGCACGGCGGCGGCCGCCCAGGGTCAGTGTCAGCGTGTGGCCGACGATGGCGGCCGGGAAGTTGCGCCGCCAGCCCTCGCTCTCGACCCACACC
>JBATRI010000120.1:0-2758 GCA_049292515.1 Geminicoccaceae bacterium | reverse complement strand
GACGGCACTGTGCGAGCCGCCCGATTTCGGCGCCGTCCTGCATGCGCTGGAGCTGGTGGGGCCGGGCGACGTGCTGGTCATCGCGGCCTCCGGCCATCGCGAGACGGCGATGATCGGCGAGATCCTGAGCGGGCATCTGCGCCGTCGCGGATGCCGCGGTCTGGTCTGCGATGGCGCCATTCGCGACGTCGCCACGCTGGCGGGCTGGGACGACTTTCCGGTCTTCACGCGCTACGTGACCCCGCGGGGGCCGACCTCGGCCGAGCGCGGCGCCGTGAACCTGCCCGTCGTCATCCGCGGCAGCCTGGTAACGCCCGGCGATCTGGTGATCGGCGACGATGACGGCCTGGTGGCGCTGTCGCCGGCGGCGATCCGCGGTCGCATCGGCGACGCGGAAGCGAAGCTCGTGCGCGAGGCCGAGTGGGAATCGAGCCTCGCCGGCGGACGATCGGTGCTCGACACCTTCGGCCTGACCGCCCCGGTACGCGCATAGCGACAAGCGGGGCCGCCCCACGCGCGGATGGGGGAAGTCGTATGCGCAGGTACGAGGCTGGCTTGGCCTGCAAGCCCTGCTATGCTCGATCGAAGATCATGCGAGGCTGAAGTATACCCATGTCCACCGCCCCCCTCACCGTCCGCCTGAACTCGAACGACAACGTGGTCGTGGCCAGGGTCGACCTGCTACCCGGTACCGAGGTCGAGGGCCTTGCCGTCACCCAGCGCATCCCCGCCGGCCACAAAGTGGCGACGCGGGCCATTCCGCTGGGCGAACCCGTGCGCAAGTTCGACCAGATCATCGGCTTCGCCACCCAGCCGGTGGCCCCGGGCGAGCATATTCACGTCCACAATTGCGGCATGCGCGAGTTCGCGCGCGACTATGCCGTGGGCCAGGACGTGCGGCAGACCCTGATGGTGCCGGAGGCGGAGCGCCTGTCTTTCGGCGGGTTTGTACGGGGAAACGGCAAGGTCGGGACGCGCAACTATATCGGCATCCTGTCGACGGTGAACTGCTCGGCCTCGGTCTCCAAGTTCATCGCCGACCGCTTCCCGGCCGAGGTGCTGGCGCAGTACCCGAACGTCGACGGCGTGGTCGCCATCACCCACGGCACCGGCTGCGGCATGGCCGATCGCGGCGAGGGCTACGCCACGCTGCAGCGCACGCTGTGGGGTTTTGCGGCGCACCCGAACTTCGCCTCGATCCTGATGATCGGGCTGGGCTGCGAGGTGATGCAGCTCTCCTTCATGAAGGAGGTCTACGGCATCCAGTCGGGCCCGAGCTTCCGTACCATGACGCTGCAGAGCGAGGGCGGCACGCGGCGCACGATCGAGCACGCGCACGCGATGATCAAGGAGATGCTGCCGCACGCCAACGCGTTCCAGCGCGAGCCGGTCTCCGTCAGCAACATCAGCCTCGCCCTGCAGTGCGGCGGCTCGGACGGCTATTCGGGGATCACCGCCAACCCGGCGCTGGGCCACTGCGCCGACCTGCTGGTGCGCCAGGGCGGCACCGCGATCCTTTCCGAGACGCCCGAGATCTATGGTGCCGAGCACCTGCTCACCCGCCGTGCGGTCAGCCCCGGCATCGCCGACAAGCTGGTCGAGCGAATCCACTGGTGGGAGGAATATTGCGAGCGCAACGGCGGCGAGATGAACAACAACCCCTCGCCCGGCAATAAGGCCGGCGGGCTCACCACCATCCTCGAGAAGTCGCTGGGGGCGGCCGCCAAGGGTGGCACCACCAACCTGATGGGGGTGTACAAGTACGCCGAGCCGATCACCGAGAAGGGCTTCGTCTACATGGACAGCCCCGGCTACGACCCGGCTTCGGCAACGGGCCAGGTGGCCTCGGGCGGCAACATCATCGCGTTCACCACCGGCCGCGGCTCCTGCTTTGGCTTCAAGCCGACGCCGTCGCTGAAGATCGCCACCAACACCGCCATGTACAACCGCATGGTCGAGGACATGGACATCAACGCCGGCACCATCGTCGATGGCGAGGAGACGATCCAGCAGGTGGGCCAGCGGATCTTCGACCTGGTCGTGCGCGTGGCCGGCGGCGAGCAGTCCAAGTCCGAGGAGCTGGGCATGGGCGACAACGAGTTCGTGCCCTGGCAGATCGGTGCGGTGATGTAGGATCGCGCCGATCGGGGTCGCCCGGGGCAGCGCAGTGCCATGAGGGCGTCGTGGTCGTCCGGCGGCGGCAGTCTGCCGGGGCTGCTGCTGGCGCTGCTCACCGTCCTCACCTGGTCGACCTACAGCATCGCCTCCGCGGCCGGCGCTTCCCAGGGCTTCCGCCCCTGGGACATGACGCTGCTGCGCTTCGGCGGCGGCGCCCTTCTGGTGCTGCCGTTCCTGCTGCGCCACCGTCGCCTGCACAACCTCGACGGGCTCGGCTGGCGGCGGGGCATAGGCCTGGCCCTCGCCGGGGGGCCGCTGTTCGGCATCGTGGTCTATTCTGCGTTCGCCCTCGCTCCCCTTGCGCACGCCACTGTCTTCCCGCCCGCCTGCGTCATGGTCACGGGCATGGTCCTCAGCGCCGTTTTCCTCGGCGAGCGCCCGGGACGCTCGCAGCTCGCCGGCTGCGCCCTGCTGGCGTTGGGCCTGGTCGCCCTGGCCTATGACGGGCTCGCCGGCGGCGGCGAACTGACCTGGCTGGGCGATCTGCTGTTCGCGCTGGCCGGCTGCTCGTGGGGTGTGTTCACCTTCCTCCTGCGCCGCTGGCGGGTGGCTCCGCTGCGCGCGGTGGCGGCGGTGACCG
>JBATRI010000119.1:0-2890 GCA_049292515.1 Geminicoccaceae bacterium | reverse complement strand
CCCGAGCCCGGTGCGGTGCCGGCGCGCACGCGCGAACCCGACACCTTGTCGTGCACGTCTGAACCCGAGCGCTCCATGGGCACGGTCGTGCCTGCGCGCACGCCCGAACCCGAGCCCGAGGAGCCGGCCCCCGAAGACCCCGACGCCTGGCTCGCCCGCTGCCCGGTGGTGGAAGCCGACCCCAGCGACGAGTCCCTGCGCCGGGCGCTGCTGGGCACGGTCGAGCACGAGATCATGCGCGAGATGATCATGGCCGCACCGCTCAAGGGGATCGAGCAGTTCGTGGTCGGCGACGACGCCGTGGCCTACGAGGAGTGGTTCGCCAAGCAGCCCAAGCCGCACTTCCCGCCGATGGACCTGCCCGAGAGCTACAAGGCCGATATCCTGCACGTGACCAAGGACAACCCGCCCTGGGCCAGGGGCGAGTATCTGGGCTACTACCGCCCGCCCGTGCCGTGCCATCTGTTCGACGCCGACATGGGGCCGCTGGACGAGGGCGAGGCAGCGTCCGCAGCCGTCGCGTGCACGCGCGAACCCGAGCCCGACCTCGAGTCCACGCCCGACCTCAAGGCCCGGATCGCCCGGCTGCTCGACCGCAGCGCCCCGCGCCTACCGGAGGAGCTGGACCTCGCCGAGGCGATCTGTGCGGTCAAATGGCCGAAATGGCCGGCCTATCAGGGGTCCATCGACCTCGTGCGCTTACGCGACGTGCTTGAGGGCATCAGGATCGACGCCGCGGCGCTGAATTGGCTGGGCGGCCGGGAGATCCAGAAAGCGTGCAAGGAGGCGGGTCTTCACGGGACGGGCGGGGTCCGGTAGACAACGCGGCTCGTGCGTATGCGCACCCGGCGCCTCGGGTGCCCCGGAGGGACGTCATGCGGATCGAGACCGTCGGCATCATCGGCGCCGGCACCATGGGCGCCGGCATCGCCATCAACCTGGCGCAGCACGGGTTCAAGGTGGTGCTGCACGATGCGAGGGCGGAGGCGGCCGAGGCCGCCCTCGCCGCCGCCGCCGCTTTTTATGACCGTGCGGTCGAGAAGGGGCGGATGACGGAAGAGGCCGCGGACACGGCACGGGCGCATCTGGCCGTGGCCGACGACCTGCAGGGGCTGGCGCCGGCGGGGCTGGTGATCGAGGCCGTGTTCGAGGATTTCGCGCTGAAGGCGCGGCTGTTCGAGGCGCTGCAGCCGCATCTGCGCGCCGACGCGCTGGTCGCCACCAACACGAGCTGCCTGCGCGTCGGCGATCTCGCGGCGCATGTGGGCGATCCGGCGCGGTTCCTGGGGCTGCATTATTTCAGCCCGGCCGCCGTCAACCCGATCGTCGAGGTGGTCGAGGGTGCCGAGACCGCGCCGGCCGCGATCGAGGCGGCGCTGGCCTTCTGCCGGGCCAGCGGCAAGGTGCCGCTGCGCTGCCGGGACAGCTGGGGCTTCGCCGTCAACCGGTTCTTCTGCCCCTACACCAACGAGGCGGCCCGGGCGCTGGACGACGGGCTGGGCAGCACGGCCGAGATCGACCAGGTGGCCAGGGACGTGCTCGGCGCCGCGGCCGGGCCGTTTCTGGTGATGAACCTGATCAAGCCGCGCATCAACCTGCACGCCATCCGCAACCTGGCGCCGCTCGGGGCCTTCTATGCGCCCGCCCCGGCGATGGTCGCGGCCGGCGAGGCCGACCGTCCGTTCGCCATCGGCGAGGCCGCCTTGATCGAGCCCGAGCGGGCGCGGAAGATCGCCGACCGCCTGCTGGCCGGCGTCTTCGTGCCGGTGCTGCAGGCGCTGGACGAGGAGGTGGCCGCACCCGACGTGTTCGACCTGGGCGCGCGCGAGGCGCTGAAGTTCGGCAGCGGCCCCTGCGCGCTGATGGATCGGCTGGGCCAGGGCGAGGTACGGCGGATCGTGACCCCGGCGCTGGCCCGTCACGACATGCCGGTGCCCGACTCGCTGGCGCGCGTCGGCAGCCTGGTCGCGGAATAATTTCACATCCGTGGGTTGCAAATACCGCATGGCTGTGATGCTGCATTGCACAAAATGCGCGGTTGCCTTGCGTCGGGCGCATGGGTAGTTATGGTGCATCGCACAACGTCAGGATGACATGATGTCCACGTCCATGCCCCAGTTTCCCAAGTTCGATCTGGCCGCCCTGGTTGCGTTGCAGAAGGCCAACATCGAGACCATGGTCACCGCGCAGAAGATCCTGTTCGATCTGCTGCAGACCGTGGCCAAGAAGCAGGCCGCCTACGTCAAGGAGTCGATCGCCAAGTCCGAGGCGATGCTGAAGGGCTTCGACGCCAAGAAGGAGCCGGGCGCCTACGCCGACGAGCTCAAGGCGGCGCTGGAGAAGGCCGTGGCCGAGGCCAAGGAGACCGTGGACCTCAGCATCAAGGCGCAGAGCGAGGTCGTCGACCTGTTCGTCAAGCGCGCCACCGCCAATTTCGAGGAGATCAAGGCCGTCGCCGCCTGATCTATCTCGACCCTGTGCCGCGGGACCCCGGGAGGCCGCCTTCCGGGGTCCTTGCCGTCTTCGGGGGGTGCCGGCCCGCAACGTCGTTGCCCGGCGCCACCGACTGCGCTTAGGTGCCGGCCCGTCGTTGCCAGGAGACCAAGAGGATGGCCGACCACGACCCGGACCACGCCACCCTGCCCAGCGCCCGCGAGGACGTGGCCCGGGTGCGCGAGGTCCCGGCGACGCCGCAGACCCTGGCCCCGAGCTACCGGCTGGCCTTCACCGACACCGACTTCCTGCTGCGCGAGGAGCTGCGCCCGGTCCGGCTGCAGCTGGAGCTCTTGAAGCCCGAGCTCGAGCTCCTGGCCCGCGGCATCGAATCGACCATCGTCACCTTCGGCAGCGCCCGCATCGTCGAGCCCGCCGAGGCGGCCCGGCGGCGCCG
>JBATRI010000118.1:0-8841 GCA_049292515.1 Geminicoccaceae bacterium | reverse complement strand
GGGTTCGGGCGTGCGCGGCGCGCCTTGCGGCCCCGCGGCTCGGGTTCGTCTCGCCAGATGCTCGGCCCCATTCGGGCGGGCATGATCGGCGCCGCCCGGGGTGCGGTGGGTTCGTTCGTGCCCGGCGGCAAACCGTTCGTGAATCCAAGGCGTTGCGGGAGGCTCGGGTTCGTTTCGTGATGTCGCTGCTGGGTTCGGCTCGGGTTCGTTCGTGCGCTTTGGCAAATCGTTCGTGAAGTGGCGGAGTTGCACGAGGCTCGGGTTCGTTTCGTGAACTCCAGCGCCGGCTCGGGTTCGTTCGTGCCGTTCGGCAGATCGTTCGTAGATGCGCGGTGCTGCACCGGGCTTGGGTTCGTTCGTGCCATTTCGATGGCATGGGACGGTGCGCTTTCCCAGGCGCATGCAGGCGGGAGGGGTGGCGGGGAACGGCATGGTGGCGATCCGGCTATAGGATCAAAAGCCTTTGAACATGCCATGCCCGCGGTGGTGGCGTCAAGGACGGCAACGCCGAGCCGGGGGCTACTCCAGGTTGGTGTGGTTGGCGCGCATGGTCTCGGGGATGATCTGCAGGCGCTCGATCAGCTTGAGCACCATGACCTCGAACAGCACGAACAGCGCACCCTCGAACAGCGAGCCCATGGGGAGGACCGAGCTGCGCCGCTCCCCCTGGTCGTCGGCCATGGTCTGGGCTGGCAGGTGCAGGACGTAGTCGGCGAGGGCGGCGGCGCGACCCTGGGGCTGGGCGGTGATCAGCAGGGTGGTGGCGCCGGCGGCCCTGGCCACGCCCATCAGCGCCAGCGCCGTCGAGATCTCGCCGGGGCCGCAGGTGACCAGGAACAAGTCCCCTTCGCCCACCGGCGGGGTGGTCATGTCGCCCTCGACCGCGACGGCCAGACCCATGTGGAACAGCCGCATGGCGAAGCCCATGATCTGCAGCTTCTCGCGCCCGCCGCCGAACACGACGATCCGCCGCGCCTCGCCGATCATCGCCACCGCCCGGTCGACCGCCGCATCGTCCAGCCGCTCGAAGACCTGCCCGAGTTCGGCCAGGGCGGTGCTGTAGAGGGTGCTCATGGGTGACGTTCTCCCTGATCTTTAGCCGGGGACCGCCGCCCCGGAGCCGTAGCTGCGCTTCTAAGCCTGGCGAATGCTCGCGCCAAGTTGCGCCGCTGCGGTTCGCAAACATGAGGCAGGGAATGGCGGCGGGCCTTGACGGGATGCACCAATTATGGTACAGTTGGCTATGGATGAGGATTTCACGAAGTCGATCGAGGGCAACCGGCAGATCGGCTCGTCCTTCGAGAGCTTTCTCGACGAGGAGAGCATGCTGGAGGAATGCACGGCGACTGCCGTCAAGCGTGTGCTCGCGCGGCAGATCGAGCGGGCGATGCAGGAGCGCGGCTTAACCAAGTCTGCCATGGCCAAGGCGATGCGGACCAGCCGCCCGGCGCTCGATCGGCTGCTTGATCCTGACAACCCCTCGGTGACGCTGGAAACGCTGCAGCGTGCGGCGGCGGCGGTCGGGCGCAAGCTGCGCCTGGAGCTGACGTGAAGGTGCGCGGCTCCGCTGCGGAGGTCTTCGCCGAGTGGCGGAAGGACCCGGCTTACGTCGCCGAGTACGAGGCGCTCGAGGAGGAGTTCGCGCTGGCCGAGGCGTTCATCCGCGCCCGGGCGCAGGCGGACCTGACGCAGGAGCAGGTGGCCGAGCGGATGGGGACGACCCAGGCCGTCATTGCCCGGCTGGAGAGTGGCCGGGTGAAGCCCTCGACGCGCACGCTGGAACGGTTCGCCAAGGCCACCGGCACGCGGCTGCGGATCGCGTTCGAGCCGGAGACGGCGTCGTGATTGGAACCCGGAGTAAGAGAGCTTGGCCGGTCTTGAGGACCGATGAGGATGCGGAGCGGTTCGTCGCCGAGGCGGACCTCACCGAGTACGATTTCGCGCAGATGGTGCCGGTGCGGTTCGAGCTGCGGCGCAAGGTCAAGGCGGTCAGCCTGCGCCTGTCAGAAGCCCTGCTCGATGCGGTGAAGCGCAGTGCCGCGAGGCAGGGCAACCCCAATTAGCGCTTCAAGCGGCAGGCGATCGAGCAGGCAGATGCGCCTGAGAAGGCGCCGCAGCGGTGACGTTTGCTGGCAGCAAGATGAGGTGGTCAATATAGGGAGCATATTATAACGAAAATATGAATCGACGTAAATGCGACCTGCTACGGCGACGGGTGCGGTGAAACGGCGCTGGTGCTGGAGAGGCTGAGAGCGTTAATCGAGCGCGAGGTGGCGAAACAGTGCGATTGCTGAAGCGCCTCTACGGGAGCGAGGTGTAACCCGGGGCGGTGCCGCGCCGGCGACCGGAAATGTCGGACAGTCCTGAGACGGCGTGATCCTCGTCACAGCTCGACCTCCAACTGAGGGTTACTAATTTCCGGTGAATTTGTCCCACATTGCGGTCGCTCCGGTCCCTGCTTTAATGCAAAATTAACTTGCCGTGTTGGGTGAATATCGTAAAAATGGTAACGGTATCAAGCACGATTCGGTGCTCGTCTTGCAGTCGTCTCACTTAAGTGCCGATGATGGGCAATCAAATTGCGAATTTTTACTCACATGGCGAAGTCGGGTACGGCATTGAAGCTGGTCTGGGAGCTAACGGAATCACGTGACTACGCAGTGACGTATCTGCGGCAATATATCCCAAGTTGACGAGTTTCTCTTGTGTGTCATTGGCAATATGCGCCAAGCGCGTTGGTATATTAGCCAATGACTTTATTTTCTCAAGTGAGCAAGTAATTATGTTGTGAGTTCCATAGTCTCTTAAATCTAATGACATTGACCAGAAAGTTCCTAAGTGGTCTCCTGTACTATAAGATTCTATTAAAGCTCGCCTACTCGTGGAATCGTAGGCGCTGCCCATAATGTCGACAATTCGCCTTATTTGCTGAATCCAATCTGTCTTGACATCAGTGTTGCGAACAATGCCGGCCCCGCCGTCGCTGACCAATATTGTACGATATCGCCGTGCTACCGATGGAACTCCTCGGTTATCTATCACGCCACCATCGGTGAGATAGATCGGCTGAACAAACTCTTCATTTCCATCAGTTTCGTTATCAATAACTGAGGTAATCTCGTGCGTCGGAATTCGAAGTTCAACCGGAGATAAGAATGGTGGGAATGCTGACGATGCTGCAACCGCTTGGGCAACTAAGGCATTTGGTCGAGGCACTACCCCGTAAGCGTCACCCATTAAAGACTTTGAGAATCTCCATATCGTAGCATGAGCAAGATTAGTCGCATTGATAATGAAACGAGGTTTATCCGGAAATTCCTGTAGCCTGTGGTCGCCGAATAAATAGCGCTGATATCCATGCACCAAATAATCTGTGGCATCTAGCGGCGTTACCATACCAGCCAATATAGCTGGAACGTCGAGGGTATGCGTCGCGAGTTTGCGGATCGGTTCAACTAAAATATCCTCAAGATTTGATGCGACCCCAGTCTGATCAAATACTAAATGACGCCATCCAATGGCCAATTGAGCAGCAGTTATTGATCCACCTGAAACTGAGGAAATAACCGAAAGCTTAGGTAAATAAGCAAGCTCGTTTAGACGCCAGATCGCACCGAGGTGAAATAACATTGCCCGATATCCGCCGCCGGAAAGCGTCAGAGCTATACCATCTTCCGGACCGGAGATGAAAGCAGACGCATCTACTCCAACGGAAGCAGCTATGGATCCAGAATTTTCTTTAGATATAATTCTTTTGTGACTATCTACGTTGGAATCTGTACTTTTGACTTCCTTATCTGTACGGTAAAAATAGATCATTGAGACCTCAAAGCACAAAACGGACAAGATTGCTGAAAGGCCTAGCCAAATGCGCCAATTGTTAGCGTTCTTCCATTTCTTGAATTGATTCATTTTTAGTCCGATCTATTTGTGAATAGTCAGTTCGAACTGCGGCGCAGCTCGCGTGCAGCATGGTGGTGCATCCTGCATAGAATTTATTCTGCCGCCTGCTGATACGCCTCCATCGGCGGGTGTCTGCACACCAGATGCCGGTCGCCGTACGCATTGTCGACCCGGCCCACCGGCGGCCAGTACTTGTCCTCCTGCACCGCCGGCACCGGGTAGAATGCCTGTTCCTCGCCGTAGGGCGGCGTCCACTCGCCCAGAAGTAGGTCGGACGTGTGCGGCGCGCGCTCGAGCAGATTATCGGCCCGGTCGGCGCCGCCCTGCTCGATCTCGCGGATCTTGGCGTGGATGCCGATCATCGCCTCGCTGAAGCGGTCCCGCTCGCACAGGCCCTCGCACTCGGTGGTCTCGAAGGTCATGGTCACGCCTTCTCCAGCGCGGCGATCCGGGCCTCGGTCGCCTTGATGCGGCTTTCGAGCGTTTCGCGCAGGAGCTCGGTCCTGATGCCGGCAATCTCGACCTGACCCTCGAAGCTGCGCAGCATGCGGAGCATGAGGTCACGGGTGGCGGTCTCGGCGAGCCTCTCCTCGATCGCGGCAAGGCGGGCCTTGATCTCGCGCTGGCCGTCGAGCAGCAGTGCCGCCTGCCGGCCCAGGAACTCCAGATCGATCTCGGCCACCGGACTCTCCGACCTGCCTGCATCGCGGCCTGAGCATAGCACGGCGTGCGAAGGGGAAGCCACTGCGGCGCCGGCGGCTGCTGCGGGACAGCCGGGCCGCTATCGACCCTGACTCTCCAGCGCCTCAAGTCGTGCCGCTAGCTTCCTGAGCTGGGCCTGGACGCTCGCCCAGGCGACGCGCTCGCCGGTCGCGCGCATCGCCAGCCCCGAGACGACGTCGAGCTCGTCCTGATGGTGATCGAGCCGGTCGCGGATCGCAGCGACGTCCGCCTTCATGGTGGCGATGTCGCTGCGCACCGCGAGGATGTGCTGACCCAACAGGTCGAGGGAGAACTGTTCCGCCATCTCGATCAGTGCCCTTTAAAGTGGACCACCTGTCCGTCTGGGCCGCATCGTACGGCAAGCGGGCCGGTAGCGGTCAAGATTTCCGCATCGGCCCCGTCCTGGGGGAGCGTGCGAGGGGGCCTTGCGGCCCCTTCGCGACCCGTTCCGCCGCCTGTTGGCGTTCTCCACGGGCTGAAATCTGCAGATCAGTTGGCGGCCGTCGTCGGTTTGGCGGTGCCCTTGGCAACCGCTGGCGAGACGGCAGGTCTGCCGCGCGCCACCCTTGCATCCGGACCGATGACGGTTCAGGACTCGCGCCCATCGCCGGAATCCCGAGGGTTCGCCCATGCCCGCCTACTGCATCTTCGACACCCGCGATATCGTCGACGAGACCGGGCTCGACATCTACCGCGAGCGCATCCGGGCGATCGTCGAGCAGTTTGGTGGGCGCTATCTGTTCATCGGCGGCCGGTTCGAGGTGGTCGAGGGGGACTGGCATCCGACCTTCCCGATCCTGATCGAGTTCCCCAACCTCGCGCAGGCACATCGCTGGTACGATTCGGAGGAGTTCCGCGAGCTGAAGGATGTGCGGCTGCGCGCGTTGCGCTCCGACGCGGTGTTCATGGAGGGGCTGATGGACGGGTTCCGGTAAGGGCCTTTCCAGGTGCTGATGATGGCGAACGGGGTGGTCAGACCTTCTCCAGCGCGTCGAGCCGGGTCTCCGTGGCCTTGATCGGGGCTTCGAGGGTCTCGCGCAGGAGCTGGGTGCGCAGCTCGGCGAGCTCGACCTGACCTTCGAAGCTGCGCAGCACGCGGAGGATCAAATCGCGGGTGGCGGTCTCGGCGAGGGCGGCCTTGACGGCGGCCATATCGTCCTGCAGCGCGGACATGTTTGCCTCGATGGCGGCGAGGCGGGTGTTGGTCTGGCGCTGGCTCTCCAGCACCAGGGCGACCTGCCGGCCAAGGAACTCCAGATCGACCTCGGGCAAGCGGACTCTCCGTGCCGCCAGGGTGGCGATGGCGGAGCATAGCATGGCCCGCCGGACGGATGCCATGATTGTGGGGTGAGGACGCCAGGGAAGCGCCCCCACCCCAACCCTTCCCCGCCGACGCGGCGGAGGGTGTCAGGAGGCGGTTCGGCCGCTTCGGGGGAGCCGGCGAGGGGGCCTTGCGGCCCCTTCGCGCCTTACTCGGCCGCCTGCTGGTAGTCCTCCATCGGCGGGCAGCTGCAGACGAGGTGTCGGTCGCCGTAGGCGTTGTCGACGCGGCCGACGGGGGGCCAGTACTTGTCCTCGCGGACGGCCTGGACCGGGAAGAATGCCTGCTCCTTGGGGTAGGGGCGGGCCCAGTCGGCCAGCAGCAGGTCGGCGGTGTGGGGGGCGCGCTTGAGCGGGTTGTCGGCGCGGTCGCTGCGGCCCTGCTCGATCGCACGGATCTCGGCGCGGATGGCGATCATGGCGTCGCAGAAGCGGTTGAGCTCGGCCAGGCTCTCGCTCTCGGTGGGCTCGATCATCATGGTCTCGGGCACCGGCCAGGACATGGTCGGCGCGTGGAAGCCGTAGTCGACCAGGCGCTTGGCGATGTCCTCCGCCGTGATGCCGGCGGCCTCCTTGATCTGGCGGATGTCGACGATGCACTCGTGGGCGACCATGCCGTTCTGGCCGGTGTAGACGACGGGGTAGTGGGGCCCCAGGCGCTTGGCGATGTAGTTGGCGTTGAGGATCGCCACCTGTGTCGCCCGGGTCAGGCCGGGGCCGCCCATCATCGCGATGTAGGCCCAGGAGATGGGCAGGATCGCGGCCGAGCCCCAGGGGGCGGCGGAGACCGCACCGACGCTGTGGTCGCCGTCGTAGGGGTTGACGCCGGTGACGACAGGGTGGTCGGGGAGGAAGGGGGCGAGGTGCGCCTTGACGCCGATCGGGCCCATGCCGGGGCCGCCGCCGCCGTGCGGGATGCAGAAGGTCTTGTGCAGGTTCATGTGGCAGACGTCGGCCCCCAGCTCGGCGGGGCGGGCGATGCCGACCAGCGCGTTGAGGTTGGCCCCGTCCATGTAGACCTGGCCGCCGCGGGCGTGGACGATGGCGCAGATGTCCTTGATCCGCGCCTCGAACACGCCGTGGGTGCTGGGGTAGGTGACCATCAGGGCGGCGAGCTGGTCCTTGTGCTTGTCGGCCTTGGCCTCGAGGTCGGCGAGGTCGACATTGCCGGCAGCGTCGCAGGCGACGACGACGACCTGCATCCCGGCCATGACCGCGCTGGCGGGGTTGGTGCCGTGCGCCGAGGAGGGGATCAGGCAGATGGTGCGGGCGCGCTCCCGCCGGCTGTCGTGCCAGGCGCGGATGGCGAGCAGGCCAGCATACTCGCCCTGGCTGCCGGCATTGGGCTGCAGCGAGACGGCATCGAAGCCGGTGATCTCCTTCAGCCAGGCCTCGAGGTCGTGGAACAGGGCCTGGTAGCCGGCCGCCTGGTCGGGCGGGGCGAACGGGTGCAGGCTCGCGAACTCGGGCCAGGTGACCGGCAGCATCTCGGTCGTGGCGTTGAGCTTCATCGTGCAGGAGCCGAGCGGGATCATCGCCCGGTCCAGGGCGATGTCCTTTGCCTGCAGCCGGCGCAGGTAGCGCAGCATCTCGGTCTCGCTGCGGTAGCGGTGGAAGACCGGGTGCGTGAGGAAGAGGGAGGTGCGGCCGAGGCCGGTGGCGACGAAGGCGTCGTCGTAGACGGCCTCCAGCAGCGCCTGGATCCGGGCGGCCTCGGCGCCGAAGGCCGCCAGCAGGCGGCGCAGGTCGTGGTGGGTCGTGGTCTCGTCGAGCGACAGGCCCAGATGGTCCTCGTCGACGAAGCGCAGGTTGATGCCGGCGTCGCGGGCCTTGATCAGGAGATCGTGGGCGCGGCCGGGGACGGCCAGGGTGAGCGTGTCGAAGAAGGTGCCATTAACGACCTCGATGCCGATGGCGGGCAGGGCGCCGGCCAGGATGGCGGTCAGGCCGTGGACGCGCCGGGCGATGCGGGTCAGGCCCTCGGGCCCGTGATAGACGGCAAAGCAGCCGGCCATCACCGCCAGCAGCACCTGGGCGGTGCAGATGTTGGAGGTCGCCTTGTCGCGGCGGATGTGCTGCTCGCGGGTCTGCAGCGCCATGCGCAGGGCCGGCTGGCCGCGGCTGTCGACCGAGACGCCGATGATCCGGCCCGGCATGGCGCGCTTGTGGGCTTCCTTGGTGGCGAAGAAGGCGGCGTGCGGCCCGCCATAGCCCATGGGCACGCCGAAGCGCTGGGCCGAGCCCAAGACGATGTCGGCCCCGAGCTCGCCCGGCGGGGTGAGCAGCGTCAGCGCCAAGAGGTCGGTGGCGACGACGGCGAGCCCGCCCTGGCGCTGCACCGCTTCGATGGCCGGGCTTGGGTCGCGGATGGTGCCGTCGCTGGCCGGGTACTGCAGCAGGGCGCCGAAGACCTGCAGGCCGTCGAGCTCGGCCAGCGCGTCGCCCACCCGCAGCTCGATGCCCAGATGGTGGGCGCGGGTACGCAGCACGGCCAGGGTCTGCGGATGGCAGCCGTCGTCGACGAAGAACAACTTCGACTTGCTGCGGCTGACCCGGGCCGCCATCGCCATGGCCTCGGCGGCAGCCGTGCCCTCGTCGAGCAGCGAGGCGTTGGCCAGCTCCATGCCGGTGAGATCGACCACCATCTGCTGGTAGTTGAGGACCGCTTCCAGCCGCCCCTGGCTGACCTCGGCCTGGTAGGGGGTGTAGGCGGTGTACCAGCCGGGGTTTTCCAGGACGTTGCGCAGGATCACGCCCGGCGTGTGGGTGCCGTGATAGCCCATGCCGATCAGCGAGGTGGCGATCCGGTTGCGCTGCGCCATCCCTCGTAGGGCGGAGAGCGCCTCGGCCTCGGTGCGGGCGGCGGGCAGCGCCAGCGGCCGCTCGGTGCGGATC
>JBATRI010000117.1:0-80600 GCA_049292515.1 Geminicoccaceae bacterium | reverse complement strand
GGCTTCGTCTCCCTGGGCACCTCAGCCCAGTACTTCGTCACCACCGGCACCTACCGACCCTACCCCGAACGCCTGATTCACGCCTACTGCCACGGCCTGCCGGAGCGCTGGTTCCAGAGTGCTGCTTTGCTCAACGGCGCCAGCTGCGTCGGCTGGGCCGCCCGCCTGCTCGGCGAGCCCGACATTCCGGCCCTTCTCGCCCGTGTCGAGGCCGCCTGGCGCGGCCCGTCGCGCATCCTGTTCCTGCCCTACCTCGCCGGCGAGCGCACCCCCCACGACGACCCGCATGCGCGCGGCGTCCTGTTCGGCCTCGACGCCGACAGCTCAGCTACGGACCTCATGCAGGCCGTTCTCGAAGGAGTGGCCTTCTCGTTGGCCGAGGCCCAGGATTGCCTTGCAGAAGCCGGCACCGACGTCCCCGCGCCAGCCGCCATCGGCGGCGGCGCGCGCAGCCCATTCTGGATGCGCCTGTTCGCTACCATCCTCGACCGCCCGGTCACCCTCTATGCCGGAGCCGCCAAAGGCCCCGCCTTCGGTGCTGCCCGGCTGGCGCGGCTGGCTGCCACCGCCGAGCCGGTGGCCGACGTCTGCCGCAAGCCCGAGATTGCGGCCGTCCTGACATCAGAGCGCGACCTGGTCGCCGCCTACGCCGAGCGTGGGCAGCGCTTCCGCAGCCTCTATCGCGCGCTCCGGCCGGAGTTTGCAGCCTCAGGGGTCTGAGGTCGACGTCCTGCCCGCTCTCCGGCGGGCAGGTTCTCGAACAGATCGGGTGTCCGTACGACGGCACCTTCGATCTCCAGCAGCCGAAGCTTCGTTCGGGCGCCGCCCGTCGCAGAGAAGCCACCGAGCTTGCCGCCGGCAGCGACGACACGGTGGCACGGGATCACCAGGGGAAACGGGTTGCGGCCCAGCGCCTGCCCAACCTCGCGCGCGGCACCAGGCATGCCGAGGCGGGCCGCGATTTCTCCGTAGGTGAGCGTTCGGCCGGGTGCGATCGTGCGGGTGATCTCGTAGACCTTGCGGTGAAACTCCGGCACGCGCTGCCAGTCGACCTCGATGTGCGTGAGGTCGGCGGGCTCGCCCCGCAGCAATGCCGTGACCCGCTCGATCGCCAGCCGTAGATCCGGCGGTGGCACAGGCCCTTCTACGGCCTGCGGGAAGTGCCTTTGCAGGCGTCGCCGGGTGGCGATCGGATTCTCCTCCGGTAGCCGGAGCCCGACCAACCCGCGATCTCCCCAGGCGATACCGCAGGTACCGATGGCGGTCTCGAATAGTGCGATGCTGACGGTCATGACGGTAGCATCACCGGCCCAGGCCCTTGAGCAGGCTGCGCGCCGCGCCTTCGAGTTCGGGTGCACCCTGCAACAGTTCCTTCGGAATCCCGCCCGGAAGCTTCTTGAGCAGGTCGAACTGCTCACCCAGCGTCTTCAGGGCCTGCGGGTCGCTCGCCAGCTCGGCCGCCAGCTTGCCGATGTCGGCGGGCGAGCTGACGGCGCTGGTCAGCTTGCCATTGAGGTCGAAGCGAATGGACGGCGCGTCGAACGGCCCCTGGACGACGAACGGCAATCCGGCCTCCAGGGTCGGCTCGCCGGTGGCGCCTTGCCCTTCCAGCGTCGTGGCAAGATGCGGCGTGATCCTGTAGTCGACCGTACGCTGCGGCAGGTTGATCGTCCCGGCGCCCTCTAGGCGCAGGACTGGCGCACGCAACGCCAGATCGTCGTTGCGGAGGATGCCGTCGGTGACCGTGAAGCTGCCGCCGGCTTCGGCGAAGTCCGTCCGCTGCTGCTCGCCGGCCACCCGGCTCAGGCCCAGCGTCATGATCTGACGCAACATGCCGGCGATGTTGATGCCCAGAATGGCACCGTCGCGGACGACGAGGCTGCCCTTGCCGTTGCTGCTCTGCACGAGCTGGAGCTGGTTGTTCCCTTTGGCCGTCAAGTCGAGCGCCAGCGCCGCAGCACCGTCGAACCGCGGGGTCCTGCCCAGTGTCCGCAACAGCTTGGCCACGCTGATGCCCTGGCCATGCAGCGACACTGCATAGGCCGGCGGGTCGCCTGGACGGGCCTCGGCGGAACCGGTGAGCTGTCCTCCGGTGGTTTGCAGCTGATCGATCGTCACGGCAGCGCGTTGCCGATCCGCCTCCACGCGCAGCGCCAGTGGCCCGGTCTGGACCTCGCGCAAGGTCACACCCTCGGCGCCAAGGCGGAGATTAAGATCGACTGGCAACGGCAAGGACAGGTCGATCGGCCTCTCGGACCAGCCGCGATCGGGCTCAGCCGGTTCGCTGGCGGTGTCCGGGGCGGCTGTAGGCGCGGCCGGCAGATAGGGGTTCAGGTCCAATCGGTTGAAGGCAAGCTCGCCATCGATGGCGGGCGGCTGGCCGAGGCTAGCGGCGATGTGGCCGGTGCCCTTGATCTCGTCGACCAGAACCTGGAGCTGGTCCAGCTTGACGTGGTCGGCGGTGAGGTCGAGCTGGGTATCGACGGAGGCGGACCGCAGCGTCTGCTCCGGCAGGGGAGGTTGTTGACCAATCCACGCCAGCAGCTCCCGCGGCGCCGAGAGGTCGATCCTGGCCTGACCCTGCACGACCGGCCCCGCCGTGCTCACGTTCCCGTCGAAACTGACGCTGCCCCCCGGCAAGGAGACCGAGATGGTGGCCGGGCTGGTCTCGCCAGCCGCCACGGCGCCGGCATGGGCGACAGAGCCCGTGATGGACGCGCGCTTGCCGTCCAATGTCGCACCGCCGGCGATCTCGACGGGCTGGTCGGCAGCACCTTGCCCGATCGTGAGGGCGATTTGCTCGACGTTCCGGCTCAGTCCCGAGGACTTGTCGTCATAGGCCAGGAGGCCGTCCGCGATCTTGATGTCGCCGAGCACGAAGCCTGGCAGGGGCTTCGAGGTTGACGGGGCGGCCGCGTCCGGCGTCGCCGAGGTGCGTTTGCCGAACTCCCAGTTCCGCCTCCCGTCGGCGGCCACCTCCAGATGGATCTGCGGCTGTTGGACCACCAGGTGGTCGATCTTGACGACGTGGCCGCTCCAGTAGGCCAGCGCATCGACGCCCAGTTCGAAGTCCTCGATCTGCACCAGCTCCGGGGCCGTGCCCCACTCGGCGTTGGCGATCTTGACGTCGGCGGCGGTGATTGCCAGCGGTGGCCAGGCGCGGACATGGAACGGCTCGCCGAAGGTGACCTTGCGGCCGAGCGCCGCCGACGCCCCGCGCTCGACCGCCCATTTCTGGGCTGGGGAGGGTATGAAGAGAAACCCGGCGATCAGGACGATCGCGAGGAGCAGGATGACGACCAAGCCGGTCAGCAATTTGCGCATGTGACACCTCTCCCGGGTTTCGTCCGGCGACGGACCATCATGCGCAAGACCTATGGCGGCGCCACCTCAAAACCAATCATCTGCGGCTTAGGCGCTCATCCGCGCCGTATGCGACAGTGTTTGTGCCTTCAGCCAAGTCTCAAAGGCCGCCGCCTCCGCCCCGGTCAGATGGAGGCCGTGCTTGGTGCGGCGGGTCAGGATGTCCTCGGCCGTCTCGGCCCATTCGTGGTCGATCAGAAAGCGTGCTTCGCGCTCATAGAGGAGCGCACCGAAGTGTTGGCCCAGGTTGGCGACCGAAGTCGCATCGGCAAGCAGCGCTTCTGCACGGCTCCCGTAGAGGCGGCCGTAATGGAGGGCCAGCGGCTCCGGCAGCCACGCACGCGCACGCTGAAAGCTGCGCAGCCAGCCGTCGAAGTCGGCGTCGGGCAGATCACCACCCGGCATCGGCCCGGTAGCCGTCCAGGCGGGTCCCAGCTCAGGAAAGAACGGGGCCAGCTTGTCCAGCGCGTGCTCGGCAAGCTTGCGATAGGTCGTAATCTTGCCACCAAAGACGGAGAGCAGGGGTGCCGTCCCCGGCATGGGGGTCTTGGGCTCGACGTCGAACACATAGTCGCGGGTGACCGCGGAGGGGTTCTCCGCACTGTCGTCGTAGAGCGGTCGGACACCGCTGAAGCTGTGGACGACATCTTCCGGGCCGGGTGGGTCGGTGAAATAGCGGGCGAGCACGTCCAGCAGGTAGGCGGTCTCGCCGGCGTCGATGCTGGCATCCTCGGGGCGGCCTTCGACGGGAATGTCGGTGGTGCCGATCAGGGCCAGGTCGCTCTCATAGGGGTTGACGAAGATCACCCGCTTGTCGGTGTTCTGCAGCAAGTAGGCTTGGCTGCCTTCCCAGAACTTGCGGGTGACCAGATGGCTGCCCTTGACTAGCCGCACGCGCCGGCTGCTGTTGACGCCCAGCGCCTGCCCCAGCACCTGCTCGACCCAAGGGCCGGCAGCGTTGACGACGGCACGGGCCTGAACCTGCCGGCGCCGTCCGTCGCGGGCGTCCTCGAGATCGACCTGCCAGAGCCCGCCATCGCGGCGCGCGCCGACCAGCGCCGTCCGGGTCAGGATCTCCGCCCCCCTGGCGCGGGCGTCGAGCGCGTTCAGCACCACGAGGCGGGCATCGTCGACCCAGCAGTCGGAGTACTCGAACCCCTTGGTGTATTCGGGCTTGAGCGGCCGGCCTTCGGGATCGCGGCGCAGGTTCAATGCCCGGGTGG
Source organism: Geminicoccaceae bacterium (assembly GCA_049292515.1). Taxonomy (GTDB): domain Bacteria; phylum Pseudomonadota; class Alphaproteobacteria; order Geminicoccales; family Geminicoccaceae; genus Benzoatithermus. The sequence continues at coordinate 76,014 of JBATRI010000117.1, read as the reverse complement.
GCGGCAGGAGCTTGCGACCGCCAAGATGGTCGTAAAGGAACAGCCCCAGCCGGACGAGCCAGGCCGGGCGCATCGCCGCCACGTGCGGCAGCACGAAGCGCATCGGCCAGATGATGTGCGGTGCCGCCCGGAGCAGCACCTCGCGCTCGATCAACGCCTCGCGGACCAAGCGGAACTCGTAATACTCGAGATAGCGCAGGCCACCATGCACGAGCTTGCCGCTGCGCGAGGAGGTCCCTTGTGCGAGGTCGTCCTTCTCGCACAGGAGTACCTTCAGGCCGCGGCCGGCGGCGTCGCGGGCGATGCCGGCGCCGTTGACGCCGCCACCGACCACGACGAGGTCGAATGGCTCCACCGCCGACTCAGCCCTTCTTCTTCTTGCGCTTGGGCGCCTCGTCCTCGTTGGCGGCTTCGACCTTGGGCCGCGGTCCATAGCTCTTGAACCGCTCCTTGACGCGCATGATCTCGTCGTCCGGCAGGACGACCGGGCCACCGATGCACAAGGTCAGGTAATACTGCTTGGCAATGGTCTCGAGCTCGACCGCCAGCCACTGTGCCTTGGCCAGCGTCGGGCCGGTGGCGATCATGCCGTGGTTGGCCAGGATGCAGCAGGTCCGATCCTCGAGCGCCGCCAGGGTCACGGTCGACAGCTCGGCCGTGCCATAGGTCGCGTAAGCGCTGCAGCGGATGTTCGGGCCGCCCGAGGCTGCGATCATGTAGTGGACCGCCGGGATGTCCTTGCGGCAGCAACCGAGCGTCGTGGCGTACAGCGAGTGGGTGTGGACGATGGCGCCGACGTCGGGGCGGGCGCGCATAATGTCGAGATGGAAGCGCCACTCCGAGGACGGGATGTTGCTGCCCTTGGCCTCGTAGGAGCCGTACTCGCCCGTGAGCGTCATGGCCACAATGTCCTCGGGCTCCAACTGCTCGTAGGGAACGCCGGACGGGCTGATCAGCATGGTGTCGCCGTAGCGGACACTGATATTGCCCGACGTGCCCTGATTCAGCCCCGAGGAGTTCATCCACAGGCAGGCGGCGATGATTTCGCGGCGCTGCTCCAGCTCGTCCTTGTTCATCGATCTTTCCTGTTCAGCACGGGTTCAGCGGCGGCAGACCGGCCAGCCAGCGGCGGACTTCCTCGGCGACCATGCGCGCGGCGATCCTGACGGTGGTGGTCGAAGCACCGGCGATGTGCGGGGTGAGGGTGACGTTGTCCAGCTTCAGCAGTGGTGCGTCGGGCGGCGTCGGCTCCTGCCAGAAGGTCTCGAGCATCGCACCACGCAAGTGTCGGCTCGCCAGCGCCTGGTAGAGATCGTCGTAGTTCACCATCGGTCCGCGCGCCGTGTTGATGAAGTAGGCGCCCTGCTTCATCCGCGCGAACTGAGGTGCCGCCAGGAAGCCGCGGGTCTCGTCGGTGACGCGGGCATGCAGGCTGACGATGTCGGACTCGGCCAGCAACGTGTCGAGGTTGGTGGCGACGACGCCGTCAGCGACGTCCTCGGGCGACAGGGTGACGTAGGGGTCGTCCACCAGGATCCGGCAGCCGAACGGCTTGAGCAGCTTGACGACCCGCGTGCCGATCAGTCCGTAGCCGATCAGGCCAACCGTCAGCTCGGACAGCTCGGTGCCGGTATTGTCGGCCCGGTAGAGATCGCCGCGCCAGACGCCCTGCCGCAGCGCCTCGTGGCCGGCCCGGATCAGCCGGGTCTCGGCAAGGATGGCGGCGATCGTGAACTCGGCTACGGCCGAGGCATTGCGGCCCGGCGTGTTGACCACCAGCACGCCCCGCTGCCGGGCGGCTTCCATGTCGATGTTGACCGGGCCGCCGCGGCTGACGGCGATCAGCTTCAGCCCGGGCAGCCTGTCGAGCATGGCACCGGTGATCGGCGCCAGATGGTCGACCAGGATCTGCGCGCGCCCAATGAAGTCGGCCATCGCATCGGGGTCACCCTGATATTCCTTCAAACCCTCCAGCCCGGGGGCGGCATAGCCGTGGGTCATGGGCTCGTCCGGCCATGGCAACTCGAGCGTGCGCAGCTGCACGCCGTCGCCCACGACGGGGCGCAGGGCCGTGGCGAACGCGTCGGGCAACATGAAGCGATCGCCGATGATCGCAATCTCGGTCATGCAGTGGCTCCGTTACGGATGGCGGCGAGGTCGGCCCAGATCGGCCCCATGACCTCGCGGGTCGCGGCATAGACTGGAAAGGCGTCGGCATAAATGCCGACCAGGGCGGGGTCCGGACGCACGAGGTCACCCAGCAGCGGCGTCACCCAGCGGGCCGTGGCGGCGCCGAGGTCGGGGAAGGCGCCGATGGCGACGCCCGCCATCATCGCGGCCCCCGCCGCCCCCGCCTCCTGACGGGAGCTGTCGCGGACTGGGGTGGCCAGGACCGAGGCCAGGATCGTCTTGAACGACTTGGATCGCGATGCACCGCCCGCGAGGCGGATCTCCTCGGGCACGTGCCCCATGGCGCCGTAACAGTCGCGCGCTGCGAATGCCAGCCCCTCATAGACTGCCCGGACCAGATCGAGGAAGCTCGTCCGCATCGACAGTCCGGTGAACTGGGCGCGGGCATTGACGTCGACGAACGGCCCGCGCTCGCCGGCCTCGTGAATGTAGGGGTGATAGAGCGCTGCCGTCGGCCGCGCGTCCAGCACACGGGCATCGAGCGTGGCCAGCGTGGTGCGCCGGTCGAACGGGTGGCCGAGCAGCTCCGCCGCTTCCCGCGCCCGGTCGACGATCCAGTCGATGTTCAACGTGGCTGCCATATTGGACTGCATCTGGGTGACGCTGCCCGGCACGGGAAACGGCATGGTGTAGCCGGTGGGCTCGGGCGCGAGCTGCAGGCCGGCCGCATCGGCTACGAAGCGCATGTGCATGCCGGTCGAGCCCACGATCGAGCAGCCGATGGTCCGGCCGGGCTCGTAGACGCCGCCGCCGAGACCGGCGCTCAGCACGTCGAGATAGGCCAGAGCCACCGGCAGGCCCGCCGGGAGGCCCGTGGCGGCTGCCGCCTCGGCGGTCAGCGGGTGGGTGGTCCGGCTGCCTTCGAGCATTTCCGGCAGGAGACGGGCTTCGTCGGCAAGGCCGAAGGCCGCCAGCAGCTCCGGCTCGTAGGTGCGGGTGCGGAAATTGCCGAAGGTGAACGTGCCTTCGGAGGTGTCCGTGTGGCGCTCGCCGGTAAGGCGATAGTAGAGCCAGTCCTTGCAGTGAAATGCCGTGGTCGCACGGGCGAGCAGCTCGGGCGCATGCCGCTTGAGCCAGATCAGGTGCGCCGACTGGTTGCAGGCGTTCATGGCACAGCCGGTGTGGCTGTAGGCCAAATCACGTACGCCGCTGGCGTCGAGCTCGCGGACGATGGAAGCCGCGCGCGAGTCGAGCCACAGCCAGGCCGGCGCCACCGGTTCGCCATCCCTGTCGATCAGCCAAGTACCATCGCCCTGCCCGGTGATTGCGAGGGCCGTCGTTCGTCGAGTGAGGTCCGGCACATGCAACGCCAAGTCACGCAAGACCGCTGCGGTGTCGTCCCAGGTCCGCGCCATATCCTGCTCGGCGCCGCCGCCGGGCAGGTCGACATAGGTGTTGGTCCGACCGGTCGCCGCCAGCTCATTGCCGTCGAGGTCGAAGGCCACGGCCTTGATGACCGAGGTGCCGGCATCGACGCCGATGATCACGTCCTGCTTCATGCCGCAGCTGCCTCCCGGGCGGCCAGCCCGTGCTGCAATGCCCTGCCGGAGCCGCCGTCGAACAGATGCATCGCGGCCGGTGGAAGGGTCAGCCGCACCGAGCCGCCGATGTCGGCCTCGATCGGGCGATGGGCGACCACCACCAAAAAGCAGCCATTCAGGTCAACCGCCAAGTGCGCCTGATCCCCCAGCCATTGGTTCGAGACGATCGTAGCCGGCAGGCCCTGCGGGTCGCCGACAAGGATGCGGTGCGGGCGGATGCCGAGCTTGAGCGTCGTATCGGCCCGCCCGAGGGGGGAGGCAAGGGGGATGCGAAACGCCGGCTGCCCGGCGGGATCGACCGCCGTCAGCTCGTTCGGCTTGGCGAGGCGGACGTCGACGATGTTCATCGGTGGCTCGCCGATGAAGCTCGCGACGAACAGATTGGCCGGCTGCTCCTTCAATGCCGCCGGCGGTGCGTATTGCTGCAGGATGCCCTGCTCCATGACGGCGATCCGGTCGGCCAAGGCGATGGCTTCGGTCTGGTCGTGGGTCACGAACACGGTCGTGAGCCGGTGCTCGATCAGATAGTCCTTGATACGGGCGCGCAGGATGGCGCGCAGCTGGGGCTCGAGCTGGGACATGGGCTCGTCCAGCAACGACACGTCGGCCCGCCGGATCAGCGCACGGGCGAGACTGGTGCGTTGCTGCTGGCCGGCCGAGATCGTGGGCGGATAGCGATCGAGCACGTCCTCGATCTCGAGCAGCTTGGCGATCTCGGCCACACGCGCGGTGACCTCGTCGCGGGGCCGCCGGTCGCGGAGCAGCGCGAAGCCGATATTGTCGCGGATGGTCAGCGGCGGGTAGAGCGCATAGCCCTCGAACGCCATGGCGACGCCGCGATCCTTGGGCAGCAGCTCGTGGATCGCCTTGTCGCCGATCCGGATGGCACCCGAGCTCACGTCCTCGAAGCCCGCGATCATCCGCAGGCTGCTGGTCTTGCCGCAGCCCGACGAGCCCAGCAGCGCCACGATCTCGCCGTCGTTGACGGTGAGATCGACCTTGTCGACCGCGGTCACCGGCGCCTTGCCGCGGCTGCGGTAGACCTTGCTGACTTGGTCGAGAACCAGACGTGCCATGGCCGTCTCCTCAGGCCGCTGCCGGCACGAGCCGGGCACCGCTGGCAGGGTCGAAAGCCAGGAACCGCTCCGGTGCCAGGCGTACCCAGACCGGGCGGTGGCCGCGGCCGAAACGCAGCGCGTCGTCCTCGGCCACGGTGGCCAGCAGCTCCTTGCCGTCGCGGCTGCGCAGGTAGAGTACGGCCCGCACGTTGAGCGGAGTCACGGCGTCGAGGTCGACCGGCACGCTGCCCGGCACGGGTTCGAGTGCTATCTCAATGTCCTCCGCGCGAATGCCCACGACCACGTCGCGCCCAGAAAGGGCCGCGAGCGCACCCTGAATGGGCAGCCGTTCGCCGAACAGATCCAGCATTCCTGCCTCAGGCCGGCATGGGAACAGGTTGATCGTGGGATCGCCGAACAGCCGCGCGATCTCGAGGTTGGCGGGCTTGCTGTAGACGGAGGGTGGGGTCGCCACCTGCTCGAACCGGCCGCCGCGCAGCACGGCGATGCGGCGACCGAGTGCCATGGCTTCGCGATAGTCTTGGGTGACATAGATGACCGCGGAGCCGAAGGCAGTGAGCAAGCGAGGCAGCTCCAGGCGCATCTCGTAGCGCAACTTGGCATCGACGTTGCGCAAGGGGTCGTCGAGCAGGAGCACACCCGGGCCGCGCACCAGCGCGCGGCCGAGCGCCGTGCGCTGCTTCTGTCCGTTCGACAGCTCACGCGGCTGGTGCCCCAGGACGTGGCTGATGCGCAGGAGCTTGGCGATCTCATCGACCTTGGCCTTGATCTCGCGTTCCGGCAGCTGCCGGGCGCGAAGCGGGCTGGCGATGTTCTCGAAGGCACTCAGGTGTGGGTAGAGGGCGAAATTCTGGAATGCCATGCCGACATCGCGCTCCTCCGGCCCACGGCCGAGGACCGAGGCGCCATCGATACGGATGTCGCCGCTCTCCGGCAGCCCGGTGCCGGCGATCAGGCGCAGCAGCGTGGTCTTGCCGCTGCCGGAGGGACCGCAGACGACGACGGTCTCGCCGCTTTCCACGGCCAGCGAGACGCCGTCGAGCACTGCCGCCCCGCGATAGCTCTTGCTCACGCCGTCGAGCACCAGACGTGCCACGGGGCTCATCCCTTGACCGCTCCGAGTGAGAGACCTTCGACCAGGTAGCGCTGGGCGTAGAGAGCCAGCAGCAGCGTGGGCGTGACGGACAGGATCACGGCCGCGGCGATCTGGCCGTACTGGATGCCGGAGGCGGTGACGAAGGCCAAGGCACCCACGGTGACCGGCTGCTTGTCGGCCGAGGCCAGGATCAGCGCGAAGACGAAGTTGTTCCAGCAGAAGATGAAGGCCAGCAGGCCAGCGGCAGCGATCCCGGGCCCGGCCAGCGGCAAAGCTATCCGCGTGAAGGTGCGCCACCAGGAATGGCCGTCGATCCGGTAGGCGTGCTCGATGTCCGGGCTGATGTCCTCGAAGTAGCCGCGCACGATCCACAAAATCAGTGGCAGCGCTATCAGCTGGTAGACCCAGATCAGGCCGACCCAGGTGTCGGTCAGGCCGAGCTGGCGGAAATAGAGGCTGAGAGGCAGCAGGACCAGCAGCGGCGGCGCGAAGCGGAAGGACAGCAGCGTGAATGCGATGTTCTCGCCCAGCCGAAACTTGAAGCGGGCAAAGGCATAGGCCGCGGGCACGCCCAGGAGGAGTGCCAGCAGGACCGCAGTCGTGCTGAGGAACACACTGTTCCACAGGTTGCGCATGAACGCGATCTCGAGGGTGCCGGCAGCGCTTGTGAGCTTGCCCGAGATCAGGGCCTGGTAGTTGCTCAAGGTCGGGCTGAACACCATCGACGGCGGAATACGCAGGATCTGCTCGTTCGTCTGGAACGACATCAGGAAGACCCAGACGATCGGGAACAGGAAGAACAGGGTCACCACGAGCAGCAGGGCCGCGTGGATGAGGCGACCGACGAAGGGGGTACGCGCCATCTCACGAACTCCCATGCGCGCGTTCGCGCAGGCGCAGCCATTGCTTGATGAACTGGGTCGAGAGCAGGTTGGCGATCAGCCACAGCACCATCAGCATGGCTGTCGAGCGGCCGACATTGAAGTTCTTGAAGAAATCGAGATAGGCCTGAACCTGGAACACCAGGGTCGCATTGCCCGGGCCGCCCTGGGTCATCGCATAGACGATGTCGAACTGCTGGATGCTGTCCAGCATGCGGAACAGGGCTGCGGTGAGGATGTAGGGCATCAGCATCGGCAGCGTGATCCGGAAGAAGACGAAGCTGGCCGGTACACCGTCGAGCTCAGCTGCCTCGAACGGTTGCCGGGGCAGCGAGCGCAGGCCCGCCAGCAGCAGGATCATGATGAACGGCGTGTAGACCCACACGTCGACCAGGACGACGGTGAACAGCGCAGTGGACGGCGCCGACGCCCAGCGGAAGTCATGCACGCCCAGGAGCCCGATCAGATAGCTGAAGATCCCGAAATCGGGATGGGTCATCAGCTTCCACATCAGTGCGGCTATCGCCGGCGCCACCATCAGCGGCAGCAGCAACGCGATCGAAAGCCCGTTGTTCAGCCAGTTCGAGCGGCGCAGCAGCAGCGCGATGCCGAGCCCGAGCACCAGTTCGACGCCGACCGTGAGCACCGTGTAGAGCAGCGAGACCCAGACCGTGCTCCAGAACGCGCTGCTCTGGGCCAGTTGCACATACTGCTCAAACCAGATGAACTGGCGCAACATCGGCAGATTCAGATTGTAGCGTTGCAGCGAGTACCAGAACGCGGTGCCGAAGGGCACGAGGATTCCGATGCAAACCAGCAGCGCCGGCAACGACAGCAGATAGGGCAGCGCCGCCCGGCCGAAACTTTGCCGGGGGGCGCTGGAGACTGCCGTAGCGCTGGTCGCCATGGTGCGGCTCACTCATCGTAGGAAAGCAAGACGGCAGGCGTCCGCGGACGCCTGCCGTAGCCTGAGGCTCAGCCGAGGCCGGCCTGCTTCAGCTGCTCGTCGATATTGCCGGCGAGCTGATCCAGGCCCTCGTCGACCGGGATCTCCTTGGCCACCATCTGCTGCAGCGTCGCCGCCCACTGGGTGGTCACCGCCTCGAACAGCGGCTGCGGCGTGAAGTAGATCTTGGAGCCCGGGGCCGATGCATCGAACTGCTCGAGATAGCCCGGGTAGGACTTCGCGATCCGGGCCCGGAACGCCTCGTCCTTCCAGACCGAGGCCCGGACCGGGTTGACGAAGTCCATCTTGCGCGCGCCGAACAGGCCGTGCTCTGTCCCCGACGCCCACTGCATGAATGCCCAGGCGGCGTCCTTCTGCTTGGACGCGTTGGCCATCGCCAGCGACCATATCCAGACATTGGGGGTAGGTGCCTTGGCCTCGGGATTGGCGGTAAAGGCGGAGTAGGCGATGTTGCCCTTCTCCTTGTTGTCGCCGCCGTTCATGAAATAGCCCAGAATGTCGGCGTCATAGATCATCGCCGACGCTCCGGCGCCCAGGTCGGTGCCGACATTGTACCAAGTGTAGGTTGCCCAGTTCTTCGGGCCGGATTCCTGGATCATCTTCACCCAGAGGGCCGTCATCTCCTTACCGGCCTTGCTGTTCATCGACGCACGGCCTCGTCCGCCGTCGACGGTGAAGTCACTGGCGCCATAATTGGCGAACGCCGACAAATAGCCCGGATGGATGGTGGCCCAGCTGCGGCTACCGCGCACGCCGATGCCATAGACGCCCTTGCCGGCATCGGTGATCATCTTGGCCTGCTCGACCAACTCCGGCAGGTTGCCGGCGAGCTTGACGCCGAGCTCGTCGAACAGTCGGCGGTTGTAGGAGATCGAGTTGAGCTCGAAGCCCCATGGGAGCGCCCACTGCTTGGCGCCATCGCCTCCCAGGGGTGCGAACGGCTCGCCGGACCAGGAGGTGGACGCGCGCAGGTTCGGCAGGACGTCGTCCCAATTGTAGTTGGGGGCCGTCTTCGCGGAGTCGGAGAGATATTCGTTGAGGTCGACGATCCAGCCGGCTGGACCATACTGCCAAGTCTGATAGGCGCCGGTCATGAAGGCGTCGTACTGTTCGCTGCCTGAGGACAGGGCGGCGCCGACCTTGTCGAAATACACGTCCTCGGGAAAGACATCGTATTTGACGTCCATGCCGGTCAGCTGCTTGAACGCGTCGAGATTGGCGATCATCGCATCCGCATAGGGATGCTTGTTGAGCAGCAGGTTGACCGTCTTGCCCTTGTACGCCTGCCAGTCGAAGTCCGCGGCCATGGCCTTGGTCTGCGCCTCGTTCAGCAGGTAGCCGGCGGCGGCCGCGCCGAGCCCGAGCCGGCTTACGCCCTTGAGCAGCTCGCGTCGGTCGAGCTTTCCGGCCACGAACGCCTGTACCAGATCCCGTTCCCTGTCATGCATGCCCAGCACTCCCTGTGGCTGCCTTTGATTGATCGTGCATCCCCGGCCGTACGGCGGCGGCCGGGCCGAATGCGACCACCTCGCGGGCAGTCGCCTCGTCGGTGATGAGGCCGGTGATCAGCCCACTCTGCAGCACGGCCGCGATCGCGCGCGGCTTGTCCCGGCCGCCGGCCACGGCTACGACCTGCCGGCCGACCAGCTCCTCGAGCCGCACCGCCAGCGCCCGCTCGTTGATTCCCGCCGCGACCGGACGCCCGTCGGCGCCCACGAAACGGCCCAGCACCTCGCCCACCGCCCCGGCCTGCTCAACCTCGGCGAACTCGGCGGCGGTGATCATGCCGGTGGTGTAGAGATGCGAGTGCGGGCCGACCTCACCGATCCCCAGGACAACCAGCTCGGCCCTGCCAGCGAGGGCGAAGACCGATTCCAGGCTGCGCTGGCCCAGCAGCACCCGTTTGTCCTCCATGCTGTCGGCAAAGAACGGCGCCGGCATGAAATAGCTTTCGGCCGTGGTGATCTCGGCCAACCGGTGAATCACGTCGAACGGGTTGGCGGCGGCATGCCGCGTGAGGCTGCCGAGGAGCGAGACGAAGCGCACGTTCGGCCGCGGTATGCGTGGCAGGTTGCTCACCACCGCCGCCAGGGTCCGGCCATGACCGACGCCGATCAGCGAGACGAGGCCAGCGTCGAGCACGCGGTGCAGCCAATGCCCTCCCACTGCCGCCAGTGTCGCCAGTGGGAGCGGGCTGTCCTCGACACCCGGAGCCACGGTGCAGAAGTCCAGCCCCCAGTGGGCGGCAATCGCTTCCTCGAGCGCAATGCACTCGGCGGCAGCGCCTTCGACAAAGACATGCACGAACCCGGCCCGCACGGCCTGACCGATCAGTCTATTGACCTTGATCCGCGACACGCCGAGGCGGCCGGCGATCTCCTCCTGGGTGTGTTTGCCCACGTAGGAGAGCCAGGCCGCGCGTGTGGCGAGGCTGAGCTCATCGGACTGCAAACCGGCGCTCCCTGACAGCGCTGAACGTTTGTTCATTCTATGAAAAGCTGTTCAAGCGTGCGTCGTCCAGGCGCGCTTGTCAAGCCGGTCCCCAGCGGGCGCCGGCAACGCCCGCCGGCCCCGTCGCGAGGATCGGGTCCTCAGCCTGGTTGAGCTACGGTAGTTCCATGATCGCTGGCCGCCGTGCGGCTGGGGTCCAGATCAGCCCCGGTGCCTTTCCATGGACTGGCATTCGCTCAGGAACTCACGCCGCAGCTCCGGGCGCGTCAGCATATCGCCACGATAGACCGTGCTGAGCATCCTCGCATCGTGCGTGGCACGGATACCGCGTTGGGTCTTGCACATGTGGACCGCGCTGATTCGCACGGCGAGGCCGCGTGGCATGCTGACTTCCTCGATGTAATTCGCGATCTGTGCGACAAGCTCCTCCTGAATCTGGAAGCGTGCGGAGAAATACTCGACGATGCGATCGTACTTCGACAATCCGACTATCTTGCCGTCCGGAGCCGGCAGAATGCCGATATAGGCCTCCCCGTAGATCGGCAGCAGGTGATGCGCGCAGGTGGAGCGGACCGCGATAGGCCCGGTCACGATCAGCTGGTCAAACGCCTGGGCGTTGTCAAACTCGGTGATCTTCGGCGGCGCGGTGAAACGACCGCGAAGCAGCTCGCATACCAGCATCTTGGCCACCCGGTCGGCGGTATGGCGCGTGTTGTGATCCCGCCGATGATCAATCCGGAGAATGTCCAGGAGCTCGTCCACCTTGACCGCCGCGGCCGAGATCATCGCCTCCTGCTCTGTCCGCGTCAGGGGCTGGCGCAGTGCTTCATTGGAGCGGCACAACGCCGACGGATGTGGCCGGACGACACCGGCATGGTCCGGCGCAGGTTCACCGGACGAATCTGAAGCCAGGTTATCGTGCATCACATTTTCTGACTCGGGCTACCGTTGTCGTGCCGGTGTTTTGCTGCCGGCATGGTCCGGCGATGGGGGTCTTCGCGGACCCGAACCCGGATTGCCGTGCGCGGAAGCTGCTACCAGCCGCTGTTCCGCCCCAACCATGAGGCTGGCGTCGACTTCTAGCCGAAAATATGCCACCAAACTATAATCTTGAAGCGAACTGTGCTATCGCTCGTTCTTATTCCGGCCCGGCCGGCTACCAACAATTTTGTGTCGGGAGTCGGATGCCTCACGGAAACAGTCTCATGGACGCCGTGCTGGTTACCGGTGCAGGACGGCGTATAGGCTTGCATCTGGCGCAGCGCCTACATGCTCAGAACCGACCGATCATCGCGCATCACCGTACCTGGACGGAAGAGCTAGGCGACCTGCAAAAGCAAGGTGTCTTGTGCGTTGCGGCAGATCTTGCCACGGATGATGGTGTCGATCGTCTAGTGCGCTCGGTCCGCGGCGCCGTCTCAAGTCTGCGTGCGGTGGTGCATAACGCCTCGACATTCGCGGCAACGGCAAAGACCACGGCCGAGGCCTTGCATCAGTTTGATGTCTTTTACGCGGTTCATATGCGGGCGCCGTTTGCCCTCAACATGGCCTTGGCCGATCTACTCGCCCTATGTTCCGAGAAGCGTGCAGACATCGTCCACATCACCGATATCTATGCAGACAATCCCAACCCCATGTTCGATGCTTATTGCGCATCCAAGGCGGGCCTACAAAATCTTACGTTGTCTTTCGCTAAACGGCTTGCCCCCAAGATCAAGGTAAACGCCGTGCAGCCTGGACCGGTGTTGTTCAAGGAGTGGCATGATCCGCAGGCTCGCCAGCGAGTTCTGAACGAGACGCTGCTGGGAGAGGAAGGTGGTGTCGACGCGATCGGCATTGCCGTGGAAGCGCTGCTGGCCAACCCTTTTCAGACCGGCGCCATCATTGCCGTCGACGGCGGCAGGCGCCTCGCCTAAGTCCCGTCACATGGACTGGAGGGTCGTCATGAGTTCCGCGGCGGGTCCGGCCAAGTATGGGGCAATAGGTTCCAGCTCAATCCGGCTGCCGTCGGGGCCGACACGAACCAGCAGGTCGATGTCGGCGGTCCGGTCACGCGTTTTGCTCGCAGGATGAGTCCGATCCCGCCCCAGCGCGATCTCGATCTCGACGCAGGCCTGCTTGCACGCTCCCGGCTCGAGTGTGGTCGCCACGAAGGCACAGAAATTAATGAATTGGCGGTCGCTGTCCATGCCGACTGGCGCTGTTTCATGGAACTCACTGAGCAGGACCTCGCCGAAGCGTTGACGCAGACAGTCGATGATCCGCAAAGCATTCCGTTGCGGATCGACGTTGGTCCCGATCCCAAGCAGATAGCCTTGACGATGGTTCACCACGCCACGCCGAGAAAATGCTACTTCACGTCGAGAGATTTAAGCTGCCAAATCGATTTGAAGTTCTGGGTGTCCGCGGCAAGCTCGGGATATTGGTCACTTGGCAGGATCACCCAGAGCGGCCCTCGGTCGCGCAGCCGGAGCGGATTTCCGTCCTGCTCCAGCGCAATCAGGATTGGATAACGCCGCATCTCATCGGCGTCGAGCTCGATCTGATAGCCGTTTACGGCCGCGGCCGTGAGCTTGTGCCCGGTGGCTCCGACTGCGTCCAGCACCTTACTCATGATGACGCCCCGAAACGTTGGCTTACCGTCGGTATATGCCGTGGCCGTCGTCAGATCCGTCAGACCCATCGACTCCAGCATGGCCCGGTCGAAGTTGGCCGCGCCAGGGGCATTGGTGTTGGTTATGGAGCCCGTTACGGTGAGCAGCACCGGTCCCGAAGGTTCCGGGAGCGCTGCTGCCCGAAGATCCTGGCCGAACAGCAGACATGTCGCGAATACGACAAATCCGAAGAAGCGTGATCTCATCCTTATGATCCTTGTTGTACGTTCATACTCGGGTAAGCGCCCATCGCTTGCGTTCGGCCGGCGGCGCGACCCGAAGCAATTCAGCCCGCGTCGACTGCTCATGACCCGACCTCCATCCTCTGCAAGGCCGTGCGTGTGATCTGGATCACCAGCTCAAGCTCGGTGATGAGGTCACTCACATCCTCGCTCTGGCTGGCTCGTTCCTCGATCAGTCCGGCCAGAACGGATATGCGGGCGAGGCCGAAGGTGCCGGCCGTACCGCGCAGCCGATGAGCTAACTGCTGCAGGCGACTTAGGTCGTCACCAGCAGCCTGGAGAAGGTTCGAGCTTTCGATCGCGCCGTCCACCCCGCGCGCGAGCAACTTTTTGTAAATGGCCGTGGGCACCGTGCGTGCCATGCCCTCGAGCAGCTCGAGATTGAGTAGGGGCCCGTCGGCGTAGGCCGAGCCGGCTTCCCATGTGACCGCATCGACAAGTGGCGCATTTCGGATGCCTGGCAGGCTGCCGCTCGCGACGTTGGCCAGTGCCGCGAAGAGGTCGCGCCAGATGATAGGCTTTGTGAGACACAGATTCATGCCGGACGCCAGATAGCGGTCCCGCTCGGTTGCCATCACATTAGCGGTCAGTGCGAGAATGGGTACCGCCGCGGCCGCACCGTTCAGCCTGCGAATGCGCCTCGTGGCCTCCATGCCATCCATCACCGGCATCTGCACGTCCATAAGGACCACATCGAGGCGTTCGTTCGCCACGATGTCGAGTGCGGCCGCGCCGTCGCCGGCCAGAATTACCTCATGGCCGTGCCGGCCCAGCATTTCGGCCAGCAGCTCGCGGTTCACTTCCACGTCGTCGACCACCAGAATACGTAGCCGTCGAATGCGGGTCGGCTCGAAGCTGGCGCGCTGTGTCGCGGCGAAAGCGTTGCCCAGCAACAGTTGCAGCTCAAACCAGAACAGACTGCCCTTGCCTGGCTCACTCTCCAGGCCAATCAGCCCATCCATCGCCACGACCAGCGACTTGCAGATCACCAGCCCCAGGCCGCTGCCGCCATAAAAGCGTGTGGTCGAGCTGTCGGCTTGCACGAACGGCTGGAACAGCTCGGATTGACGCTCGAGCGGAATGCCGATCCCGGTATCATGCACTTCGAAGCGCAAGCGAACAACGTCAGCGGTCGTCGCGAGCTGGCGCACGGTCAGGGTCACCCTGCCCCGGGTGGTGAACTTGAGTCCGTTGCCGACCAGATTTACCAGCACCTGCCGCAGCCTGGTGGGATCGCCACGGACCACCAGGGCCGGCGAGGTCACCTGGACCACGCGCAGCTCAAGGCCTCGTTCCGCCGCTTGTGGCGCCAGCAGCGAGCGCACCTGTTCCAGCGCGTCTCCCAGCACAAAATCGATCTGCTCAAGCTCAAGCTGCCCAGCCTCGATACGGGAGAAATCGAGAATATCGTTGATGATGCTGAGCAGGTGCCGACCCGAGGTCCGAATCGTATCGACATAACGCTTTTGCGTCGGATTCATGCTCTCGGCCGCGAGCAGGTCGGCCATGCCAAGGACGCCGGTCATTGGTGTTCTGATCTCATGGCTCATGGCGGCCAGAAACTCGGACTTGGTGCGGCTCGCCCGCTCCGCCACCTCGGCCAGGCGACGCATCTCCTCGGCCTGCTGCTCCAGGCGTATCGTGGCGGAGGTGAGCTCGATCTCGCGCCATTTCAGCTCGCTGACGTCGGTCCGCACGCTGACAAAACTGCCGTCATCGGTGACCCTGTCCGACACTAATAGCCAGCGCCCGTCGTCGAGGCGCTCCTCAATGGAGCCCGGCTGCACTGACGTGCCACCGAGCGGATGGCCCTCTATTTGGCCTGAACTGAGCGGCTTGTTATAGTCCGGGTAGAATTCGCGATAGCGTTGGTTGCAAAGAACAAGCTGCCTATTCGCATCATAGAAAGCAAAACCTTCGTTGATACTCTCAATTGCTTGTCGGAGCTGCGTTCTTGACTTCTCTGCATCACGGCGAGCGGCAGCGGTGACATGCAGCAGACGGTGCATCTGCCAAGTGGAACGGAGCGCCCCCACCACCACCAACACCGCTGCCGCCAGGAACAGCACGACAAACAGCAGCACATGCCGCGTGACGTCCTGATTGAGAAGGCGCTGCTGCTCCTGCTGCTGCAGGTTGTGCTGCAGATCATTGATAGTCATTTGTCGGACTTGGGCCAGGAATGGTGCAAATTGACCGTATACGGCAAGTGTTGCCGGCATGTCCGCCGGCTGTAGTTTGGCCAGTTCCGGGTCGACTACCTCAAGCAGTTGTCTGAGGCCCGCCAGCATCTGTTTCGTCGATGTACTTTCCGCGATGACCGCTGCCAGTCGCCCGCTTTTGTACATTTCGACCCGGCTCCAAAGGATGTCGAAATGCTCGAGGAGCCGGGCGCCATCGATTCCGGGCGCCCCGCCACCAAATTGGAGCAAAGCGGTGAGGAAGCGCTCCATCTCGAGTTCGAGCTGCGCGGAGTTCCATGCCTGATTGACTGGAAACCTGACCGTCAGCCGATCTTGCAGCTGCTCATAGCGTGTGATCGAAAATACCAACAGTCCGGCGAACGCCAGCACGAGCGCGAACAAAACCACGGACCACGTCGTTGCCGCACGACGCAGGCGGTGGATGCTTGCATCTTGATCGGCCTCGGCTGCCGGAATTACCATGAATTACTCGGCTTCGCGTGCGATCTGGCTTTCCGATGGGTCGCTGGGCTCGCCCAGAGAGATCTTTGGAGAATCCGCCACCGGGTGATCCGCTTCGTGGTGATCCGCCTGAGGCTACGACAATTTCCCTTTGGCACCGATGTCCGCCAATAGGACGCGACGCGTACAAGAATCAAGCCTTTTCTATCTGTAGGTGACTGGTCATCGCTTGTCACCGACTTGCAATCAACACCGGAGCGAAGACACTAAACGCGGCGGTCATGGACCGGCATGGGGCGCCGCCTGATCTCGGAGATTGCAACGCAACGGGATGATCGACCGCATGGACTGGCGAGCCTACTACCGTGCGACACAGGGCCGTCCACCGCGTCCGACCTTGTTGCGCGCACTGGACGGATTCGCTGCCGAGAGGCGTGGACCCGGCCTCCTCGCTGTCGATGTTGGTTGCGGCAATGGCCGGGACGCGCTCGTGATCCTGCGCGCCGGCTGGCGGGTCTGGGCATTGGACGCAGAGGCGGCGGCACTGGCGGAGCTGGAGCAGCAGGCCGCCGCCGAAGGGCTGACCGGTCTCGAAGCGGTGCGGGGACGGTTCGAGCATATGGCTCCACCATCCTGCGATCTGGTCAACGCGTCGTTCGTGCTGTTCGCCTGTGCTCCACGGCTCTTCAGGGCGGCGTGGGCCAGCCTCCTGGCGGCGCTTCTGCCGGGCGGCAGATTCGCCGGTCAGCTCCTGGGACCCGCCGACACCTGGGTCCAGAAGCGCGATACCACCGTCGTCGATCGAAAGGCCTTGGAACTGCTGCTGGCCGGCCTGGACATCGAGCATCTGGAGGAAGAGGAGACTGATGCCAGGACCCCGCTGGGCAAGACAAAGCACTGGCACATCTGGCACGTCAACGCCCGCCGGCCGCTATGAGCCGCTCTTGCTGCCGAAGCTCAGTCGGTTCTCCTGGCCCTTCAGTAGCCGGCCGATATTGTCGCGATGCTTGAGCACGATTAGGCTGGCAACCAGCAGATAAAGCCATGCCGCAGGCCCATTGCCCAACAGAAGTGCCGCCAACGGCGCAAGGCAGGCGGCGACGATGGAGCCCAACGAGACCCAGCGGGTAACAGCGACGACGGCTATGAATCCCACCAGGATCAGCGGGAACAGGACCGGGGTGAGACCCAATACGACGCCAGCTGCCGTGGCCACACCCTTACCGCCCCGAAAGCCCAGCCAGACCGGGAAGCAGTGACCGATGATGGCGCCCGCCCCGGCCAGTGCTGCGCCCCATGGACCGAGCCATGCGGCAGCCAGAGCTGTCGGTAGTGCGCCCTTGGCCAGATCGAGCAGCAGCGTCGCCAATGCCAAGCCTTTGCGGCCGGTGCGCAGCACGTTGGTGGCGCCGATATTGCCCGAGCCGATGGTGCGGATGTCGCCCGCTCCGGCCCATTTGGTCAGCAACAGGCCGAAGGGAATCGAGCCCAGACTGTAGCCGATCAAGAATGCCAGGGCCAAGAGCCACCAGTTGGTCATCGTGTTGCCTCCGCCGCGGTGGCCGCTCCTACCACGGAGGGCGCGGCCGACCAAGCCGCCGCGGTCAGAGCACCGGATTCGGCGGTGGCTCCTCATCGAGCCAGCTGTGAAAGATGGTGTAGCCGACCCCCAGGAGGGTAGCGCCGACGAACAGGCCGATGAAGCCGTAGGCGAGCAGACCGCCGATCACCCCCACAATGATCAGCAGCAGGGGCAGTTTCGCCCCTTGGCTGATCAGGTAGGGGCGGATGAAGTTGTCGATCGTGCTGACCACGAACGTGCCCCAGACGGCCAGAAAGATCGCATATCCGGTCGAACCCTTGTAGCCGAGCCAGACCACGACCGGGACCCAGACCAGCCAGTTGGGGAGCTGCAAGACTAGCAGGAAGAAGGTAAGGAACCCGAGCACCACGGGACCCGGCGCACCGACGACGACCAGGCCGAACACCAAGAGCACGGCCTGGAGGAAGGCGGTGAAGATGATCCCGGCCGCGACGCCGCGAATGGTCTGTGCCGCCACGTCAAGCAGCCCCAGATGATGCTTGCCGCCGACGCGCAGCACGAAGCGCTGCAATACCAGGACAGCCGCCTCACCGGTAACCAGGAGAATGGCGGCCACAACGATCGCGATCAGGAACTCGAGCACGGCGAAGCCCAGCCCGGCACCGAACGACAGGCCATAACCTGCTGCCGTGCCGATATAGGGCTGCAGGCGCTGCAACGAGGCTGGCAGGTCCACCATGGCCTCGCGCCAGCGTTCATCCAGAGTCATGCCGATCACGGGGATATCGTTCAGCCAGGTCGGTGGCTCGGGCAGGCGCAGGGTCGTCAGGTCGCGCAGCAGGCCGGCCACCGCGCTGACGCCTTCCGCCAGCGAGTTGACCAGCATGGCGATGGGCACCACCAGAATGAGCAGCAGTGCCAGCGACACGATCACCGCCGCCAGTTTGCGGCGGTCACCCAGACGGTCAGCGAGCCAACGATAGGGATGCCAGGTGGCGACGGCGATGATGATGCCCCACAACATCGGGCCGACGAACGGGGCCACGATCTGCAGGCAGGCAATGACGAGAAAGACCAGCAGGGCCAACAGGATGACCCGCTCGACGAACCGATCGCGCAGAAAATCCCGGCCTTGGTCCATGCCTTCCGCCACTCCGCCTGCTCGGCCGCAAGGTAGCACGCCCGAACCGGGTCCTGGGAAGTGGGTCAGGCGTCCTGCTGATAGACAGTACGGCCGTCGACAAGCGTCCGTGCCACCCGACCTTCGACCAGCCGGCCCTCGAAGGCGGTGTTCTTGGACAGGCTCTTCAGGCTGGCTTCAGTGATCTTCCAGGGTGCATCCGGGTCGAACAGGACGAGGTCAGCCGGCGCTCCCTTGACCAGACGGCCAGCGTCGAGGCCCAAGATTCGCGCCGGCGCCTCGGTCATGGTGCGCAGCAGCGCCAGCAGACCGAGTTCGCCTTCATGCACCAGCCGCAGACTCACCGGCAGCATGGTCTGGACCCCGAGCACACCGCATTCGGCCTGCGCGAACGGCAGCCGCTTGCTGTCCTGATCCTGTGGACAGTGATCGCTGGCTACGACGTCGATGGTGCCGTCTCGGAGCCCGGCCACAACGGCCTGTCGGTCGGCCTCGGCGCGAAGTGGCGGCGAGACCTTGGCAAAGGTCCGATAGCCTTCGACCTCGAGCTCATTGAGAGCCAGATAATGGGGGGCCGTGTCGCAGGTGACCCGCAGGCCGCGACTCTTAGCGGCGCGGATCGCGGCGATAGCGCCCGATGTCGAGACGTGGCCGAAGTGCAGCCGGCCTCCCGTGAGCTCAAGGAGGCGCAGGTCACGCTCGACCATGATCGTCTCGGCCACGGGCGAGATGCCGGCAAGGCCCAGTCTGGATGCCAGCGCGCCTTCGTTCATCACCCCGTTGAGTGCCAGCGCCGGCTCCTCCGGGTGCTGAACGATAAGGGCGTCGAAATTAGCGGCATAGGAGAGCGCCCGGCGCATTACGCGGGCATCAGCCAGGGCTCGTTCGCCATCGGTGAAGGCAACCGCGCCAGCTGCCTTGAGCAAGCCGATCTCGGCCAGCTCCTGCCCCTTCAGCTGCTTGGTGATCGCGGCATAAGGATAGACCTTGCCGAGCTTCACCTGGCGCGCCCGGCGGGCGACGAACTCGACCATCGCCGGGTCGTCGATTGGCGGGTCGGTGTTGGGCAAGACGGCCATGCTGGTGACACCGCCGGCGGCGGCCGCCGCGGCACCGCTGTCGATCCGTTCCTTGTGCTCGGCCCCGGGCTCGCCCAGCTGGACGCGCATGTCGACCAGGCCCGGGGCGAGGCAAAGCCCCCTGGCGTCGATCACCTCCGCGCCGCCGGGTGCAAGCGCAACCGTGACGCTGGGCCCGAGCTCCGCGATACGCGCGCCCACGATCAACACGCCGCCACGGGTATCGAGCCCGGTTGCAGGATCGAGCAAGCGGGCATTGACCACGAGGACCGGCCTGCTCATTCGGTTGCCTCGCGCAGGTCGCGGGTCAGCGCGTCGAGCACGGCCATACGCACCGCCACGCCCATTTCGACCTGGTCCAGGATGGCGCTGCGATCGATGTCGTCGGCCACCACGCCATCGATCTCGATACCGCGATTCATCGGCCCCGGGTGCATGATGAGGGCATCCGGCTTGGCCACCCGCAACTTGTCGTAGGTGAGGCCATAGAAGTGGAAATATTCTGCCACCGACGGTACGAAGCTGCCCTGCATGCGCTCGGTCTGCAGTCGCAGCATCATCACGATGTCGACGTCCTCGAGCCCGCGCTGCATGTCGGTGAAGACGTCGACGCCGAAGCTCTCGATCCCGCTGGGGAGGAGCGTCGTCGGGGCCACGACCCGCACCCGGGCGCCCATGGCCAGCAGCAGCAGTATGTTCGAGCGCGCCACCCGGCTGTGCAGGATATCGCCGCAGATGGCCACCGTCAGGCCCTCGATGCGCCCCTTGCGCCGCCTGATGGTCAAGGCGTCCAGCAGCGCCTGGGTCGGGTGCTCGTGGGCGCCGTCGCCGGCATTGATCACCGAGCAGCGGACATGCCGCGCCAACAACGCTACGGCACCGCTGTCCTGGTGACGGACCACGAGCACGTCCGGATGCATGGCGTTGAGCGTCATCGCCGTGTCGATAAGCGTCTCGCCCTTCTTCATGGCCGAGCTCGCCACCGACATGTTGACGACGTCGGCACCCAGGCGCTTGCCGGCCAGCTCGAAGCTGGTCTGGGTGCGGGTGCTGCTCTCGAAGAAGAGATTGATGTGGGTGAGGCCGCGGAGGAGCTGCAGCTTCTTGTTGGACTGCCGATTCAACGCGACGAAGCCATCGGCGCGCTCCAGCAGATCCTGAATCTCAAAGGGTTGCAGGCCCTCGATCCCGAGGAGGTGCTTGTGCTGGAAGGTGAGCGACGGGGCGGTGAGCATCGGGCGCGGAATATGCCGCCGCCGCGACCGAACGGCAAGGGTTCTGGGTGAGGGCAGGTCTAGGTCGTGCGGTCGCGGCAAGCATATGTGGGTACCGTAGATGCAACATTGCCAGGGCGCTTCCGCGATCGGAAGGCTACCAGAGCGAGCAGCGTGGGACCTGCAGCGGTCCCAAGCGTGTGCATCGAGCTTGGTCCTTGTCGAATGGGACGGGCGGAGCACGGCCGGGCGTCGTGGTGGATGGATATCATGTTTGGCACTTCGACCAACGCTGGCTGGTGCCGGCTGGTGATTCTTGCGGCCATCCAATCGGCGGTGGGCCTGTTGCCTCTGGGCGGCGTTGCCACGGCACAGCAGCTTGGCCCGAGCACGGCAGCGGCACTCTCGCCTGCGACGCAAGATTATTTTCGGGCACTATTGCCGATGTTCGCGAAGGCACCGCGGCCGGCCAAGATCTACCAGCAAGGCGGCATCCCGGCGCTCGTGCCGAAGCTGGAGGTCGACTGGAATCCGTTTGGCAAGGTCGGCACCTATCTGCCGGGTGGCCCAGTCAACACGGCGGACAACGCGTTCTTCCAGGCGCTTGGAACGAACGGCCGCTCGTGCGCGACCTGCCACCAGCCATCAAGCGGGATGGGCCTCAGCCTGCGCAACGTGAGGGCGCGGTTCAACGCGACCGCCGGCAGGGACCCGTTGTTCGCACCGGTCGACGGCGCCGATTGCCCGAGTACGGTGGGCGCCGATCCGGAGGCCGCCACCCGCCACGACTTGCACGCGGTGATCCTCAACCGTGCTTCCATCCGCATCCCGCTGCCATGGCCGCCGAAGGACGGGCAGGGCGAGCCCAAGCCGGTCGAGTTCGACATCACGATCACGCCGCAGGAAGACAAGCCGGGCTGCAATGTCGACCCGGCCTACGGGCTCGAGGCGGGCTTCGTATCGGTCTATCGCCGACCGTTGATGACGGCGCAGCTGAACTTCAAGACGCTGCGGCCGGACGGCAAGGGCCCCATTCTGCCGGGCAGCGTGATGTGGGATGGGCGCGAACCCTCGCTCGAGCAGCAGGCGGTCAACGCGACGCTGGGACACGGGCAGGCGACCCGCGTCCCGACGCCGGCGCAGCTGCGCCAGATGGTCCAGTTCCAGAATAAGATCTTCAGCGCCCAGCTCACCGATGCCGAGGCCGGACGGTTGGATGCCGACGGCGGCAAGGGTGGCCCGATCCTACTGTACCGGCAGACGCCCGAGCAGGCTTTCGGCCCGACCTTCGACGAGTATGACCGGTGGGGGCGCAGCGCCGACAAGCGGCGGTCGATCCGCCGTGGTCAGGACATTTTCAACAATCGGCTGTTCATCGTCCAGGCGGTGGCGGGATTCAACGACCGGCCGGATGTCGGCGACCTCGCGATCAGCTCGTGCAGCACCTGCCACAACACCGCGCATGCCGGGTCGGATGCGCTTGACAACCCACAGCGGGACATCGGCATTGGCGGCACGGCGCAATTCATAGGCGGGCCGAAGCCCGCGGCGTTGCTGCCGCGCTTCACACTCAACTGCCACGCCGACGCCCAGCCGCACCCTTACCTGGGGCGTGGGCCGATCGTGACCAACGACCCGGGACTCGCGCTGCTTACCGGCAAGTGCACGGACATCGGCAAGTTCACGCTGCCGCAGCTGCGTGCGCTTGCCGCCCGCGAGCCCTACTTCCACGATGGCAGCGCGCGGACGCTGAAGGACGTCGTCGACATCTACAACCGGCGCTTCAGCATCGGACTGACCTCTAGGGATCAGCAGGACCTGATCAACTTCTTGTCAGCCCTTTGAGACGGTCGGCACCAACCACATGGTCGGCGCCGTCAGTCCGTCTCAGAGGATGAAGTCCTGGGCTGCCAGCGGACTTGCCGCAAATCCGACCTGCAGCTCCATTTCCGGCTGCTTGTCGCCATCGGTGCTCACCTGGACCAGCCAGCCGTCGGTGCCCTGGTTGACGACGCGCACCTGACCGGCACCGGTGAACGCGTTGCCGCCGATGAAGGTGAAGGCCTGGTTGCCGCTTTGCCCGGCTTTAGCGTCGATGGCCGAAAGATCGATCCGGTCGCCCTCGCTGCGGAAGAAATCGACGACACGGTCGCGATTGCCACCCACGGCACTGTCGGTCGTGGCTTCGAACCGGAACGTATCCTTGCCGCCGAAGCCGTGCATCACATCCCGGCCGGCGCCGCCGACGAACAGCTCAACCTGGGTGGGGCCTCCCGAGCCCCAGAGGACGTCATTGCCCGCCCCGCCATAGAGCTGGTTGTCGCCGTCGCCGCCGTGAAGCTCGTCATTGCCTTTCTCGCCGCGGAGTATGTCGTTGCCCGCGTCACCGCTGAGACGGTCGTCGCCATCACCGCCCAGTATCTCGTCGTCGCCGCCAAGACCGAAGATCTCGTCCGCACCCTTCAGGCCCTTGAGCAAGTTGATGCCATCGTCGCCCTTAATCAGATCCGCCTGATTGGATCCCTCGACGTTCTCGATATAGAAGAGGTCGTTGGTGACGAGGCCGTTGAATCCCTTGTCGAACGCTTCGTCGTCCGCGAGGTAGACGACCATTCCGGTGCC
Source organism: Geminicoccaceae bacterium (assembly GCA_049292515.1). Lineage (GTDB taxonomy): Bacteria > Pseudomonadota > Alphaproteobacteria > Geminicoccales > Geminicoccaceae > Benzoatithermus. The sequence goes on along the minus strand of JBATRI010000117.1, from coordinate 52,669 downwards.
CGTGACGTCGAAGTAGGAGACCGTATCATTGCCGTCGCCGCCGTCGACACGAGTGCCGACGCCCATGCCGGGGGCGAGGAAATCGTCGTCATCGAGCCCGGACAGTTCAATGTCGCTGCCGTCGCCACCATAGAGCCGGTCGTTCCCGGCGCCACCCAGCAGGGTGTCGATCCCACCCATACCCCAAATCGTGTCGTCGCCGCCATTGCCGTTAGCGAAGTTGTCGCCATTAGACAGCTTGATGGAATCGTTCTTCATCGAGCCGTCGACGTTCTCGATGTTGATCAGGGTATCGGTACCTTCACCTGTCGCCTTGCCGCTGATGAGGTCGACGGTCACGCCATTGGCTGAACCAGTGTAGACGACGAAGTCAGAATCGGCGCCACCGTCCAGAATGTCGTTGCCTTTCTTGCCGATCAAGAAATCGGTTCCGCCATGACCTTCGAGGCGATCATTTCCATTTGTACCAGTTAGGGTGTTGCCATTGTCATCGTCAATAATGATGGCCACTGTGCCGCTCCATGTAAACATAGCGCCCCGCGCACCATGTTGCGGTCGAATTTTTAGGCGGGCGCTGTTTCATCCCTGTCGCGCAGGAGGACGACCATGTTTCGTTTATCCCGTACCAGTGCCGGTCGCTTGTTGCTTGGTGTCGGCGCCGACCGACCGGACCGCGCAACGCTCTGGTCATGCGGCACATGCTATCCTAGGTTCACCGCCACTTGGCGATGCTCCTGCCGAGAGAAAGGGCGTCATGGCCGAAGGGCTTTTGCTTCGCGAGCCGATCACCGACTACGGTGAGTTCCGCGCGTACCTCCGCCGTGAGCGCGAGGAGATGGTGTTCGAGGCGTTTCGCGAAGTGGACGGCCGGGCCTGGCTGCTGCGCGTGCCCATGCAAGCGAGGGGCGCCATCGCCGGTCTGTTGCGTGAGGTCGGCCCAAATTTGGCTGAAGATGCCACAACTGTCGCCGATGGTAACGGTATTCTACGCCAAGTGACGATCGGCCCCAAGGATCAGCTGGCGGCAGTAGTGCTTGAGGATGGCCAGGACCGGGCGTTCGCACTGTGGCGCCAGGAGGAGCTGCGCAGTGGCTGGAGCTGGACGATCGATGTGCTGGTCGTACCGATCGAGCTGGCCAGACGCTTCTGCAGCCTGATGCTACAGGTGATCGACCGCCTCAACGCCGCCCGTTAGCGGCGCTGCTGACGGTCAGTAGATCATGCCGAGCTCGAGCTGGGCCTCCTCGGTCATCATCGCCGGGGTCCAGGGCGGATCCCAGACGATCCGGACCTCGCAGCCCTCGACGCCCTCGACCGCCGCGACCTTGAGCTCGACCTCGCCCGGCAGCGATTCCGCCACCGGACAGTTCGGCGAAGTCAGGGTCATGTCGAGCAGGACGTGATTGTCGTCCTCGACATCGACCTTGTAGACCAGACCGAGCTCGTAGATGTTGACCGGTATCTCCGGATCGTAAATGGTCCGCAGCGCCTCGATGATCCTCTCGCCCAACCCTTCGACCTCGGCCAGCCTTTCACGCTCGGCCTGGGTTGCCGGCTCGTCGGCCAAGATTGCTTCGGCCCGCTCGATGGCGGGATCGGTGCCGGTCGTCGTTGCCGAATCCATCATTGCAGCATCTCCCCTACGCGCCTGAGGCTGGCGACAAAGGCATCGATATCGTCATGCGTCGTATAGAGGCCGATCGACGCCCTGGCGCTGGCGGCGAGGCCGAACCGCTCGTGCAGCGGCATGGCGCAGTGATGGCCGGTCCGCACGGCGATCCCATCCAGGTCCAGCAGCGCCCCGATATCCTGGGGGTGGACGCCCTCCATGGCGAACGTCAGCACACTGCATTTCTCGCGCGCGGTACCGATGATCCGCACCCCGGGTAGCTGGTTGATCGCCCGCGTCGCGTAGGCCAGGACCTCGCTCTCGTGCGCGGCGATCGCCTCCAGCCCCAGGGCCTCGACATAGTCGATGGCGGCACCCAGTGCCACGATCCCGGCGATGTCGGGAGTGCCGGCCTCGAACTTGAACGGGATCTCGTTCCAGGTAGTGCCGGCAAAGCTTACCCGCTCGATCATGTCGCCCCCACCCTGATAGGGGAGCATTGCTTCCAGATGAGCGGCCTTGCCGTACAGCACGCCGACGCCGGAAGGGCCGTAGAGCTTGTGGCCGGAAAAGACCAGAAAGTCGGCGCCCAGATCCTGCACGTCGACCGGGATGTGCTGCACCGCCTGGGCGGCGTCGATCAAGATCGGGATGCCGCGCGCGTGGGCGATGCGGACCAGCTCATGGGCCGGGTTGACCGTGCCCAGCACATTGGAGACCCAGGCCACGCTGATCATCCGCGTGCGCGGCGTGATTCGCTCCACGAATGCGTCGAGCGACAGCTCACCCGTATCGCTCACCGGTGCGGCCACGACCTTGGCACCCACGGCTTCGGCCGCGAGCTGCCATGGCACGATGTTGGCGTGATGCTCCATCTCGGTCACCAGCACCTCGTCGCCGGCCTGCAGCTTCGGTCGCAGAAAGCTGGCGGCGACCAGATTGATCGCCTCCGTGGCATTGCGCGTGAAGACGATCTCACGCCAGTCGGCGGCACCCAGGAACCGCTGCACCTTACGGCGTGCAGCATCGTCGGCGGCCGTGGCCCGCTGGCTGAGGTCGTATACGCCACGATGGATGTTGGCGTAATCCTGCTCGTAGAAGCGCTTGAGCGTGTCGATGACGATGGCCGGCTTCTGGGCGCTGGCCGCGGTGTCCAGATAGACCAACGGTCTGTCGTTCATCCGCGTTGCGAGAATCGGGAAATCCCGCCGCACCCGGGCCACATCATAGGCGGGCACATGGGCTGCAACCGGACGGTCGACCGTCAGGGTCACGCCAGTTCCTCCAAGGCAGCGCCCCCCGGCAGCCGCGCCAGGGCCGCACGACGCACGTGCTGGCTTACGGTCTCGTCGGCGAAGCGCTCGATCACCTCGGCGGCGAAGGCGAAGGTGAGCACGCTCTCGGCTGCCGTGCGCGGCAGGCCGCGTGAGCGCAGGTAGAACAGCGCCAGCGGGTCCAGCTCGCCGCAGGTGGCGCCATGGCTGCATTTCACGTCGTCGGCGTAGATCTCAAGCTCGGGCTTGGTGTCGACCTCGGCGTCATCGGACAGCAGCAGATTGTCGTTCTTCTGGAACGCGTTGGTCTTCTGCGCGTCCTTATGAACGAAGATCTTGCCGGCAAAGACCGCGTGCGCCTTGCCGTCGACGACGCCCTTGTAGAACTGGTCCGAGTGGCTGCCCGCAGCCGCGTGGTGGACATGGATCAGGTTGTCGACGTGCTCGCGACCCTGCGCCATGTACACGCCGTTGAGCAGGCACTCGACGCCGCTGCCCTCGATCCGGGCCACGGTCTCGTTGCGGACCAGACCGCCACCAACCGTTGCCAGGGTCTGTGCAAGGCGTACGCCCTGGTCCAGGCGCACAAATGCCTTACCGATATGGGTGCTCTCGGGGTCGAGCATCTGCACGCGGTCGTGCTGCAGCACGGCACCGGCACCAAGCTCGATCTGCGAGATCAGGTTGGTCAGGCTCGGTCCGTGCCCGAGCGTGGCATGGCTCTCGATCAGCCGCAGTCGGGCACCGGCACCCAATCTGACGACGATGCGCGGATGGCTCATCGACGCGGCCGGCTGGCCAATGGTCAGGAACAGCAGCTGCACCGTCTCGGCCACCTGCACGCCGTCGTCGAGCTCGATCCAGGCGCCGCCGCCAGCAAACGCCGCATTCAGGGCGGTGAAGGAACGGTCGTCCGTGGCCTCGGCCAAGGTGGCTGCGACACGGTCCGCGTCAAGCTCGAGCGCGCGGGCGAGGCTCATCACCCGCATACCCGGTGGCAAGCTCTGCACGTGGCTGAGGTCCGTCGAGATGTGCCCATTGACGAAGATCAGGCGTCGCGTCAGCGGTCCGCCCAGCAGATGCGGTGCTATCGCGTCCAACGCCACGCTGGCCCGGGGCGCGAAGGCCATCGGCACGTTCGCCGCTCGTGCGACGTTGGTATATTTCCAGGCTTCGCTCCGCGTCGTGGGAATACCCAGGGTAGCGAACCGCGCGAAACTGGCCTGCCGCCAGTCGTGCAGGACCGCCCCGGGCAGCTGCCCGCGCGCGTCGCTGAAGGCGGAGCCGAACGCCGGCACCGGCTCGATGGTGCGTCGGGCCACCGCCATGATCAGGCCCCCGCCACCGCGGCGGCCCGCTGGTCAGCAAACTCGCTGCCGAGCACGCCGGCATAGCCGCCTTCCTCGAGCTCAAGCGCCAGCTCCTTGGCACCGGACCGCCGGATCTGGCCGTAGGCCAGCACGTGCACCTGATCCGGCACGATATACTCCAGCAGGCGCTGATAGTGGGTGATCACGATGAAGCCGCGTTCGGGGCTGCGCAGGTCGTTCACGCCGTCGGCCACGGTCCGCAGCGCGTCGATGTCGAGGCCGGAATCGGTCTCGTCGAGAATGCATAGGCGCGGCTCGAGCATCGCCATCTGCAGGATCTCGTTGCGCTTCTTCTCGCCACCGGAGAAGCCGAAATTGAGGTCGCGCTTCAGCAGCGCGTCGGTCACGCCTACGACCTTGGCCTTGGCACGCAGCTGCTTCATGAAGTCGCCGGCGCCGATCTCGGCCTCGCCGCGGGCGCGGCGTAGAGCGTTCATCGCCTGCCGAAGAAAGTACATGTTGGCCACGCCCGGTACCTCGACCGGATACTGCATGGCCAGGAACACGCCGGCCGCGGCCCGCTCCTCGGGCTGCATCCCGAGCAGGTCCTGGCCGTCGAGCGTGATGCTGCCGCCGGTGATCTCGTAGCCGTCGCGCCCGGCCAGCACATAGGCCAAGGTGCTCTTGCCGGAGCCGTTGGGGCCCATGATGGCATGCACCTCGCCCGGCCCGACGCGTAGCGACAGGCCGTTGATGATCTGCTTGCCGGCGACCTCGACGACGAGGTCCTTGATCTCGAGCATAGTCCGTCCCGTACTTTCTGGCCGGCTCAGCCGACGCTGCCTTCGAGCGAGATGCCCAGCAGCTTCCTGGCCTCGACGGCGAATTCCATGGGCAGCTCCTCCATCACCTCGCGGCAGAAGCCGCTGACGATGAGGGCCACAGCGTCCTCCTGCGGGATGCCACGGCTGCGGCAGTAGAACAGCTGGTCGTCGCTGATCTTGCTGGTCGTGGCCTCGTGCTCGCATTTGGCGCTGCGGTTCTTGACCTCGATGTAGGGCACCGTATGTGCGCCGCAGCGGTCCCCGATCAGCAGGCTGTCGCACTGGGTATGGTTGCGTGCGCCGTCGGCCGACTTGAGCATCCGCACCAGCCCACGATAGGTGCTGTCGGAGCGCCCGGCGGAGATGCCCTTGGCGACGATGCGCGAGCGCGTGTTCTTGCCGATGTGGATCATCTTGGTACCCGTGTCCGCCTGCTGGCGGTTGTTGGTCACGGCCACCGAGTAGAACTCGCCCACGGAATCGTCGCCCTGCAGGATGCAGGACGGATATTTCCAGGTGATGGCCGAGCCAGTCTCGACCTGGGTCCAGCTGATCTTCGACTTCCGGCCGCGGCACGCCCCACGCTTGGTGACGAAATTGTAGACGCCACCCTTGCCGTCCTTGTCGCCGGGATACCAGTTCTGGACGGTCGAGTACTTGATCTCGGACCCTTCCAGCGCCACCAGTTCGACAACCGCAGCGTGCAGCTGGTTCTCGTCGCGCATGGGCGCCGTGCAGCCTTCGAGATAGCTCACATAGGCGTTGTCGTCGGCGATGACCAAGGTGCGCTCGAACTGTCCGGTGCCGGCGGCGTTGATCCGGAAGTAGGTCGACAGCTCCATCGGGCAGCGTACACCTTTGGGCACGTAAACGAAGCTGCCGTCGGAAAATACGGCTGAATTGAGTGCAGCAAAGTAGTTGTCACCCTGCGGCACTACGGAGCCGAGATACTTGCGCACGAGTTCAGGATGTTCACGGACAGCTTCCGATATCGAGCAGAAAATGATCCCGAGCTCGCCCAGCTTCTTGCGGAACGTGGTGGCAACGGACACGCTGTCGAAGACATAGTCCACGGCCACGCCCGAGAGGATCTCCTGCTCGCGGATGGGGATGCCCAGCTTGTCATAGGTCTTGCGGATCTCCGGATCCACCTCGTCCAGCGACTTGGGCCCCTCCTTCTGCCGGGGGGCTGCATAATAGCTGATCGCCTGGTAGTCGATCGCCGGGAAATGTGGCTTCTGCCAGGTCGGCTGTTCCATCGTGAGCCAACGGCGGTAGGCTTCCAGCCGCCATTCCGTCATCCACAGCGGCTCCTCCTTCTTGGCGGAGATCTGCCGGACGACGTCCTCGCTCAGGCCGTTGGCGACGCGATCCTCGTCGACATCGGTGATGAAGCCGTATTTGTACTCGTTGCCCGTATATTCACGGACCTGATCGAGCGCCGTGGCCATTCTCGCTACTCCGTCACTTTCCTGAGCCATCGCCGCGTCACGGCCGCGCGTTCATCAGCCGCTGCTCACCGGGGAGCAGGAACGCCGCCGGGATGGTAAGGGCCATCTCGGCCAGCGTCACATCGGTCAGCGCATCACGGATCGCAACGTTGATGCGCTGCCAGTTCGCCCGCGCCGGGCAAAGGCTGAGAATGCTGCAGTCGCTGGGGGTAGGCTCCGTGCATGAGGTGATCGCAATCGGACCGTCCAGCGCCTCGATGACCTCGGCCACCGTGATCGCTCCCGCATCCCGCGCCAGCCCGTAACCGCCATGCGCGCCGCGGTGTGACACCAGCAGCTCGGCCCGCGTCAACAACTTGAGCACCTTGCTGGTCATCGGCTGCGACACGGCCGTCGCCACCGCGATCTCCGGCGCGGTCTGCTGGCGGTCGGGGTGCCGCGCCAGATGTGACGCCACGACGATGCCATAATCCGCAAGCTTGCTGAGCCTGATCACCGTCTGCCCGATCGCTGTCGGAAATCCGGACCGGTTCGGTCCTGATTGCTCCTTAGATGCCTTCTGACCAGCGGATGTCAAGGCGAGTCAGCCGGTTTCGGGTCGTGTCCCGGCGGGGGTCGGCTTGCTCCCCTGGAGGAGCGGGGCTAAGCACGGCCGATGGTGGAGAACCATCGCTGCCGGGCCGGAGAATAGCAGAAATGACAATGCCACAAGCGCTGACAGGCATCCGCGTGTTGGATCTGACGCGGATCCTGGCCGGTCCGACCTGCACCCAGCTTCTGGGTGATCTCGGCGCCGACGTGATCAAGATCGAGCGCCCAGGCGTCGGTGACGATACGCGCAAATGGGGCCCACCCTACGTTGAAGGCCCCGACGGCCCGACAGCGGAGAGTGCCTACTACATCTGCGCCAACCGCAACAAGCGATCGGTCGCCATCGATATCGCCACGCCGGCCGGGCAGGCCCTGGTCAAGCGCCTGCTTGCGCACTGCGATGTGCTGGTAGAGAATTTTAAGGTGGGCGACCTCGACCGCTACGGCCTCGGCTTCGATCAGCTGCAGGCGGAGATGCCGCGGCTAGTCTACGCGTCGATCACCGGGTTCGGGCAGACTGGCCCCTACGCACCGCGCGCCGGCTACGACTATTTGGCGCAAGGGCTGGGCGGGATCATGAGCATCACCGGTGCGCCTGACGGCGAGCCCATGAAGGTGGGCGTAGGCATCGCCGACGTGATGTGCGGGATGTATGCCGCGGTGGCGATCCTGGCGGCCCTGCGTCATCGCGACCTTACCGGCGCGGGCCAGCAGATCGATCTCGCCCTGCTCGATACCCAGGTGGCTTGGCTGGTCAATGAGGGCACCAACTATCTGGTGTCGGGTAAGGTGCCGGGCAGGCTCGGCAATGAGCACCCGAACATCGTACCCTACAAGACCTTCGAGAGCAGCGACGGCTACGTCATCCTGGCCATCGGCAACGACAACCAGTTCCAGAAATGGTGCCGGTTCGCCGACGCGTCCGAGCTTGCTGCCGATCCGCGCTTTGCGACCAATAGCCTCCGGGTCCAGCATCGCCGCGAGCTCTACGCGCTGATGCCGACCTATGTGCGCCGCAAGTCCACCGACGCATGGGTCGACGGCCTGGCGGCGCTGGGCGTGCCTTGTGGCCCGGTCAACAGTCTGGACCAGGTTTTCGCCGATCCGCAGGTGCAGGCGCGGGGCATGCGGATCGATGTGCCGCACGCGCCGGCAGCCGCCGGCAGTGTCCCGTTGATCGCCAACCCGATCCATATGAGTAGGACGCCCCCCAGCTACCGGCACGGCCCGCCGACCTTGGGCCAGCACACCGATGCGGTGCTGGAGGGCTTGCTGGCATTGGACGCGGTGGAGCGTGAACGGCTGCGCGCGGCCGGGACCATCGGCTGAGTCATAGGGAGGCCTTGCCGCAGCGCCGAGGGCATGTCGTCAGCGGCGGGCCCGAAAAAATGCCCGCAACATAGCCGCGGCCGCGGTCGCGGCGATGCCGCCGTAGACGTCTGGGCTGTGGTGGCAGGCGGAGCTGGCGAAAATCCGTGGCCCGTGGTCGACGCCGCCGCCCTTGGGGTCTTCCGCGCCATAGTAGATGCGCCGCAACCGCGCCAAGCTGGCGGCGGTGGCGCACATCGGGCAAAGCTCCAGCGTAACGTAGAGGTCGCAGCCGACCAGCCGCGGCGTGCCGAGGCGGGCGGCGGCAGCACGGATGACGAGGATCTCGGCGTGGGCCGTGGGATCGTTTCGCTCCTCGATGCGGTTGTGGTCGCGAGCGAGCAGAACGCCATCTGGACCTACCAATGCGGCACCTACCGGTACCTCGCCAGCGACGGCCGCCGCCGCTGCCTCTTCCAAAGCGATCGCCATCGGCGTGACGCCCCCACGGCAGCCGTCAGCGTAGCGCACCGAATGATACCGTGAAATTGCTGGCCTCCGGTGGCGGCGGCCCGAGCTGGACCTCGAAGCGCGTCAGGGCGCCGGGCTCCAGCGCCGCCTGCGGTGGGTCGAATAGGCCGAAATCGAGCTCCTGCTGCGTGGAATCGAGCAGGGCCACGCGGATCGGGGGCAATTCGCGCTCCTGGGTTGAGACATTGGCGATCTCACCGGAGACCACTAGCACTTGGCGGCCGTTTTCAGCCCGCTGCGCCGAGCTCAACTGCCGGAACTCCATGCCGATCGGCAGATCGATCGACAAACCCAGCCCTCGATACAACGGCACGGCCGCTGGCAACCGGGCCGCGATCTCGTTGCGGCCCGCGACAGCGGCGGTAAGCAGCAGGAGGGCAAGTGTTGCGAGCAGCCAGCCGGCCAAGGTGCCACGACGTCGTGGTTCGCCCGGGGCGGCGACCGCAAGGCCTTCCGGCGGTACCATCGGGGGGGCGGCAGCCAGCGGCGGCAGCGTCGCGGCGGCGTCGGTGAACCGGTCGACGAACCAACGTGCCCCGCAGCTCGAGCAGCGTACCGTGCGCCCAGCGCTACCCAGTGCCGAGGGTGCGATCTCGAACTTGGTATGACAGCTGGGGCAGGTGATGATCATCGGTTTTGCCGCCATCCGGTAGTGGGCGCACTGCACTCATAGGTTGAAATATCCTGTACGCGTTCTATTATACATGTAAGTTGCTGTCGGCAAGCAAGGTGGATCAGGCTAGGCTCCTTGGACGCGAACGGCGCTACCATCGTGCAGCTGGAGCGGGTCGGGATGCGGTATGGCCCGAACGCGGAGGTGCTGCATGATATTGATTTGACCCTGCCGGCGGGAAGCTTCCACTTCCTTGTCGGCCCCAGCGGCGCCGGCAAGAGTTCGCTCTTGCGCTTGCTCAGCCTGACCCAACCGGCATCGCGCGGCAGGATAGTCCTTTTCGGTCGCGACGTCGCGCAACTCGATCGCAGCGAGACGGGGCCATTGCGCCGGCGCATTGGCGTCGTCTTCCAGGACTTCCGTCTGCTCGATCACATGACCGCGTTCGACAACTTGGCGCTGCCGCTGCGCCTGGGCGGCGCCAGCGACGAGCAGATCTCAAGCCACGTGTCCGACCTTCTGGATTGGCTCGGCCTCGGCGACGCGATCGAGAAGCGGCCGCCGGAGCTGTCGATGGGACAGCGCCAGCTGGTGGCGGTAGGCCGCGCCGTGATCGGTCGGCCGAGCCTGCTACTCGCCGATGAGCCGACCAGCAGCGTTGATGAAGGCTGCAGCCGACGGCTGATGCATCTGTTCCTGGCTTTGCACGGGATGGGTACCGCCGTCGTGCTCGCGACCCACAATGAGCGCCTAGTACGGCGCCATGGCTTTCCGGTGCTCGAGCTGGCGGCGGGGGCACTCCGTTCACCGCAGCTCGTGGTGGGCGCCCTGCCCATGACTGCCTAGGGGGACGGCTTGGCCACCATTCTCAGTCTCGACCGCGACCTGCCGCTCGCGGATACGCCGGCCAGCCGCTTCCTGGCGTGGATCGCCGGGGGCCTCGTCTTCCTGGCCGTTGTGGTGCTGGCACTAGCTGCGGCTGCCAATGGCACCGCTCGCAGGCTCGCGTTGGAGCCGCGGGTCGTCACGATAGCACTGCCAGCGACGGCCGATCGGGCACCGTCGGATGCCGAGATCGCCACCTTTAGATCGGCTCTAGAGCGGCTCGACGGTGTCGCCTACGTGCGGGTCGTGGCGCCACAGGAACTCGGCCGGTTGCTCGAGCCCTGGCTCACGCAGGCGGGAGATCTGGCCTCGCTGCCGATCCCGCGGCTGCTTGATGTGGCCTTCAACCCGGGCCGCGAGCCGGATCAGGCTGCCTTGGTGGCTCAGCTCGCTACCCTGGCTCCCGGTGCCAACATCGATCAGGTGATCGACGGCGACGTCGCCAGCGTCCGTGTCGCGCGCGCATTGCGTTCGTTGTCCATCGGCGCTGCAGCGCTGGTGATGGCGGCGCTGGTGGTCGTGGTGGTGCGCGTTACGCGCATGAGTCTCGACCTGCACCAGGAAACGGTCGACCTGCTGCGCCTCATGGGCGCGGCCGATGACTATGTCGGGCGCCAGTTCGAGCAGCATGCGTTGAGCAGCGCGCTGCGCGGCGGCCTGTTCGGGTTCACTGCGGCCATCCTGGCCGTCGGCACCTCGACAATCCTGTTGGCGGCGTCCCCGGAAAGCGATCTGCCGCGGCCCGAACTTGCCCCAGCCGACTGGTTGCTGCTTGCCTGCGTGCCGGTGCTGGCGGCGCTGCTGACGGCCCACGTCGCCCGCCGCACGGCGCGCTGGGGATTGGCACGTCTGCGCTAGGCTGCTTGCCAAAACGGTCCGGTCCAGCTTTCTTCCGGCCTGACTCGAGCCCGGGAGCATCGCCGCCTTGTCAGCCTCGCCGGTCGTGGTCGTGCGCTCCCTGCTGTTCGACCTGTTCTTCTACGTCTCGACCACCGTCTATTGTCTGGCGGTGCTCCCCGCCTATCCGTTCCTGTCGGCGCCGAGCATGCGGCGGGTGGCCCGGGTCTGGCAACGCATGGTGTCGTGGGGCCTGCGAGTCATCGTCGGGCTCTCCTATGAGGTCCGCGGCCGCGAATATCTGCCGCGACAGCCGGCGATCGTCGCCAGCAAGCATCAGTCGGCGTGGGAGACCCTGGCCTTTCACGTCCTGGTTCCGGAGGTGGCGGTGTGCCTCAAGGAGGAGCTGACGCATATTCCAGTGTTCGGCTGGTATCTGATGCGTGCCGGCAGCATTCGGATCGACCGTGGTGCTGCAGCACGCGCCATACGTTCTCTGGTGCTGGGCGCCAAGCGCGCGGTAGCGCAGGGCCTCTCCGTACAGATCTACCCGGAGGGCACCCGGCGCAGCGTTACCGATCCGCCCGACTACAAGCCCGGCGTTGTGGCGCTCTACAGCGCTCTGCGTTTGCCGGTGGTGCCGGTGGCCCTAAACTCGGGCCTGTTCTGGCCGCGGCACGGCTTAATCCGGCAGCCCGGTCGGATCACGGTCGAATTCCTGCCGCCGATCCCGGCCGGACTCGATCGCAAGCTGTTCATGCGCCAGCTGGAAACCACGATCGAAACCGCTACCGCAAGGCTGCTCGCGGAAGCACGCCCGAACGCTTGAGCGGATCGCCGGATCCTTGACTGCGGCGGGCTGGACAGACCGTCACGATGCCGCTATAGGCGGGGCCTCGAAAGGCCCAGGTAGCTCAGTTGGTAGAGCAGCGGACTGAAAATCCGCGTGTCGGTGGTTCAAATCCGCCCCTGGGCACCATCCCCCCCGGGTCAGCCCGAAGTTCCTGGTGCATCAGACACCGACGCCCGGACGAAAACACCCGGGCGTCATGGTAGTCCGTTCGAGCTGCTCTAGAGTTCGTCGCGCTCGGCCCGCTTGCGCAGCAGCTTGCGATACCGCCGAACCGCCTCGGCCTTCTCGCGCGCCCGCCGTTCGGATGGCTTCTCGTAGTGACGACGCATGCGCATCTCGCGATAGAGACCTTCGCGCTGCATCTTCTTCTTCAGCGCGCGCAGCGCCTGATCGACATTGTTGTCACGAACCTGAACTTCGACGATGGTCCTTACTCCGAAGCTGGTGAAAACGGGGCGACGACACCCGTTCCCTCGTTTGAAGGCTGAGTTGGCCATAGCACAAGCAGGTGCCGGCGCCAACCGGTTCGACAACCACTGGCGAAGCGTCCGGCAGCGCGATATGAATTCCGCATGAGCGTGCGTCCGATAGCCCTAATGGGCCAGCCTGTCCTGCTCGAGTCGGCGGTGGCGGTTGAAGACGTCGCCGATCCATGGGTGCAGACGCTGATCGACGACATGCTCGATACGATGCGTGCCGCCGATGGCATTGGTTTGGCCGCACCCCAGATTCACGAACCGCTGCGGATCATCGTGGCTCTGGAGATCGAGGATCGAGCGGCACGCGAGGCAGGCATCGCGCGCGTGCTGGTCAACCCGGAGTTGACGCCGATTGGCAGCACCGTCGAACTCGCCTTCGAGGGTTGCCTGTCGATCCCCGAGCTGAGAGGCATGGTGCCACGCTTCCAGAAGGTGGCCTACCAGGCACTGGACCGCGATGGCATGGCAATCGCCGGCGAAGCCAGCGGCCTGTTCGCCCGCGTGCTCCAGCACGAAGTGGATCATCTCGACGGCATCCTGTATCTCTCCCGGATGGCTGATCTTCGCCAACTTGCCTTCACCAGTGAATTGCCTCATCTCACCTCCTGGCTGCAGCAGGCAGGAGAGCCCACGTGATCGACGCCCTCGCGGATCGCCGCGCCGTCAAGGACCGCCTTCTTGAGGCTGCTCTCTTGCACGCTGCGTTCGACGGTTGGAGTCGGCGTACACTGGTCAACGCTGCTGCCGATATTGACCTCGATCCGGCCACAGCGCGGCGGCTCTTTCCGCGCGGCGGCGACAGCCTGCTTGCTTGGCTCGACGACTGGGCCGATCGGCGGATGCAGGAGGCGGTGGCCGAGCAGGATCTGCAACGCCTGCCGGTGCGGCGCCGGATCTCCCTGCTGGTGCGGACCAGGCTCGAACTGCTGACACCGCACCGTGAGGCTCTCCGGCGCGCGGCCATCGCCCGCGGAATGCCCGGAAATATCATGGGTGCCGGACGCTCGCTCTGGCGAACGGTCGATCTGATGTGGCGGCTGGCAGGCCTCGGTGGCGAACCGAGCGAAGGCTTCAGTTACTACTCCCGGCGCGCCACCCTGGCCGGTGTGCTGGGGGCGAGCTTTCTCTACTGGCTCGACGACCACTCGCCGGACTGCGCCGAGAGCTGGGCCTTCGTCGACCGTCGCATCGAGGACGTGATGCGTATCGGCCGCGCCCGCGCCGGTGTCGAGCGCTGGTCGGGGTGGCTCACCGGGCGCCGTGAAGCGCCAGCAGCGTCACGGTGACCGGTGCGCGGCAGCACCGCTCAGTAGGGCAGCAGCACATCGAGCACCTGCGCACCGTAGCGCGGTTGCTGGACGTCCGTGATCTGGCCGCGACCGCCGTAGGCGACGCGCAACTCGGCAATCTTCTCATGGCCGATGGTGTTCTTGGGCGTGATGTCTTCCGGCCGCACGATGCCGGCTACGACGACCTCGCGCATCTCGAAATTGACGCGAACTTCCTGGCGTCCCCGAATGACGAGGTTGCCATTGGGCAGGATCTGCGTGATCACCGCGGCGAGATTCATGCGGATCTCCTCCGCCCGGTTGACACCGCCGCGCCCGCTATTGTTCGACTGGCTGTTCATCTTGATGAAATCGTCGGGGTTAACCGGGGTGCCGTCCTTGCCGTCGGGCAGTGCCTTGACCGCAAGATTCTGCAGGCCAAAGAAGTCCGGGATACCCAGATGGTCGTCGCTCTTGCGCGAACGCGTGGTCTGGTTCGACCAGTTGGCGTTGTCGGACATCGTGACCTCGACCGTCAGCACGTCGCCGACGCGCCGGGCGCGCTGATCGCGGAAGAAGCCTTTCGCACCGGATCGCCACAGTGAATTGGCTCCGGCACTCTGCAGCGGCTCCGGATCGGGCATCGGCAGCGAGACCGGCCGGTAACCGGGTTGCTGGACGGGGTTCTCGATCGGTGACAGGCGCGGCGCCTGGCCCACCTCCGCCAAGCGCTCCACCACACTGCAGCCGCTGAGCCACAGGGCAAGTGCGATGGTAATCGCAATCCGTACGACGAAGCAGCTCACGGCATCATATCCGGCCCATCGACCATGACCCGGCGCGGCCCGACCACGGTAGCGTGCCTGATCTCCCCGCTGGCTGAATTCTGTACCCTGATCGATTGGCCTTGCTTTCCCTGGTCGAGGGCTACGCCGGCGCCAACGATTTCGAGGCCACCGCGCGCAAACACCATGGCGGCGGGCTCACCGCGGGCCACGAGCCATGGCGTCTCCACGTCGCCGGCGCGCGCCGGTCGATCGGCGGCCAGGAAGCGGGTCGCCTGCAGGCCGATCACCTCCTCCAGGTGGCGCAGCGTATCGCCGCGTACCGATGCGTTCGGCACCCGAGCGACACGCATGTCGTCGGCGCCGATGGTTTCGCCGCGGCTGATCGGCCTGGTGGGCAGAAGAACGTCGATCAAGTCCAGGACTCGGCCACGGCTCTCGATGGCCGTGGTCTCGCCCGAGCCGAGTGTGGCCCGCAAGCGAGCTTGGTAGTGGCCGGTGCCTCGGTCATAGACGAGCTCGCCAAGCACCACCCGCATCGATGTGGTCGCACGGTTGGGAATGGGCATCGCGGGCATCACGACGTCGACGGTCGCATCGGCACCCACACCTCGGGCCACCAGTTCTGTACCGATGAGATTTGCCACGGCTGCCGGCGTGAGCGGCTGACCCGGCGCAAGTATCGTGTCCGCAACTGCAGCCTGCAAACCGGCGGTGCAGCAAATCAGTAGGCCGGCCTCAAGGGCAAGGAGACGCAACGTTCCGTCTACCGCAGCTGCGTGATGGTGGCCATCATCTCGTCCGAAGCCGTGATGACCTTGGAGTTCATGTCATAGGCTCGTTGCGCGGCGATCAGGGCGGTGATCTCCTGCACCGGATTGACGTTGGAGCTTTCCAGAGAGCCCTGCAGCACCGTGCCCAGGCCTTCCGTTCCAGGTGGCCCTGCCAGTGCCGGGCCGGATGCTGCCGTTTCCTGCAGCAGGTTGCTGCCGGTGGCCTCGAGGCCGGCTTCATTGACGAAGGTGGCAAGCTGCAGCTGACCCAACTCCTGCTCGGCGACTTGTCCCGCGATCTTGGCCGAGACCAAACCCTCCTGGTTAATCGCCACCTCGACCGCATCCTGCGGCACCGTCACGCCCGGACTCACCGTGTAGCCGTCGGGTGTGACCAGTTGGCCCTCCGGGCCGAGCTGAAAATTGCCGGAGCGCGTGTAGGCGAACTCACCACTCGGCAGTTCCACGACGAAATAGCCGCTGCCCTGGATCGCGAGGTCGAAGCTGTTCTCGGTACTAACGAACTCGCCCTGGTCGTGAATGCGGTAGACGGCGCCGGTCTTGACGCCGAGCCCCAGCTGCACGCCCGCGGGGACGACCGTGCCCTCCGCGGACGACGTGGCCCCGATCCGGCGTTGGCTCTGGTAAAGAAGATCCTGAAATTCCGGTCGGCGCCGCTTGTAGCCGGTGGTCGTCATGTTGGCGATGTTGTTGGAGATCACCTCGACATGAAGCTGCTGGGCCATCATTCCGGTAGCGGCGACACTCAACGAGCGCATGTTCGGCAATCTCCTTCGGCAACGGTCATAGCATCCACCCCTTACGGCTTGGTTAAGCCGCGGTGCGGATCGTCCGCTCAATCGCTTGCCGCTCGAGCTCGTGCTCGGTGTCGAGCAGCTTCTGCGTGCCCTCGAACGCACGCACGGTCTCCAGCATGGCCGCCATCTCGACGACAGGCTGGACGTTCGAGCCCTCGAGCGCTCCCTGCACCACACGGGTGGCGGAAGCAGGTACCGGAAACTCGGTGGCGGCCAGCAGACCGTCGCCGACGCGCTCCAATGCCTGTTCATGCGCAAAGCCGACAATGCCGAGGCGGGCCAATGGGCCCAATTGCCCAGAGATCGTTCCGTCCGGCCCAACAGTGATAGCCAGGTCATCCGCCGGCAGGCTGATCGGGTTGCCGCCGTCGTCGAGCACAGGATGGCCCTCCGGCCCGACCAGTCTGCCATCGGCATCCAGCTCAAGACGGCCGGACCGCCCGTACCGGGTTCCTGCAGGGGTCGCAAAGCTGAGGTAGCCGCTGCCGTCGAGTGCCACATCCAACGGATTCCCGGTTTGCTCGACCGGCCCCGGCCTGAGGTCGCGCGCCAGGGCGACGTCCTGCACGAAGGCGACCTGACCAGCGTCGCCGGCCCGCAGTAGGACCTGCTCGAACACGGTGTGCTGAGCCCGATAGCCGCTCGTGGTGGCGTTGGCGATGTTGGTGGCCAACGTCGCCATGTGACGCTGCAAGGTCACCTGACGAGCAAGCGCAAGATAGCTGGTGGTATCCATCGGGCCCTCCTGGGTCGGCTCCGATAGGCAACGGGCGTGCCAGCCCAGTGGAGCTGCGGCCCGGAGAGCATCAAGCGGCGCCAGTCGGCAGATCCTGCCGGGCAATTCCTGCCATCATGGCGGATTTGGTCCGGGCGCAATTGGAAGTTAACCACCGCCTGTTATCGAAACCGAGACGGCATGATGGAGACTGGTCCAGAGGCCGCACGGAGGAAGGGTGACATGGCAGCCGACAGTGGACCCGTGGCCGATGGCGGCAAATCCAAGGCGGGGAGGCGCCGCGCGCTTCTAATCATCACCGCTGTGGCGATGGTGATTCTGGTCGGCGCTGGCAGTGCCTTCGCCTATTTCTTTGGTCTGCTTGGCCCGGCGCCGGCGTCCGCGGCTGGCCTGAAGAATGACGAGGCTGCGGACGGGCATGGCAGCACCGGGGAGGAGCACGTCGACGGCATGGCCGCGGCGATTGTGTTCGTCGACATGCCCGACATCATCGTCAACCTGCAGTCCGATGCGCCGCGCATGCGGTTTCTCAAGCTGCGGGTTGCCCTCGAGGTTGCCGGAGAAACCACGGCCGAGGCGGTCAGGCAGCTGCTGCCCCGGGTATTGGACGGCTTTCAACTGTATTTGCGAGCACTGACAGTTGAGGACGCACGCGGTCCCACCGGGATGCAGCGCCTGAAGGAGGAACTCACCGCCAGGGTCAACTTGGCTGTCGAACCCGCGCGGGTGAACGACGTCCTGCTCAAGGAGATGCTTGTCCAATGATAGGCCCGAACAAAGGCCCCGGTTCGCGAACGGGGTTGGACAGCTCGCCTTATGCCGACGGCCAATTGGACCCTGAGTGGCTGGCGTTGGTCGGACCGGAACGTGAGTCTGGCGAGGAACGCGGTGCACGTGGCGCCGGGGATCACGGTCCGGGCGGTGGCACCCTCGGCGGCCGTGCCGGGATCATGTCTCTGGTTCAGTCCCGAGACATCACCTACGAACGACTGCCAATGCTCGAGGTCGTCTTCGACCGCCTTGAGCGGATGTTGACTACGAGCGTCCGCAATTTCACTTCCGAGAACGTCGACATAAGCCTTGAGAATATTTCAGCACAGCGCTTCAGCGATTACATGAATTCTGTACCATTACCAGCTATGCTCGCAATTTATAAGGCTGTGCAATGGGACAATTATGGTCTGATCATGGTCGACAGTGCCATGATCTACTCGATCGTCGACGTCCTGCTCGGCGGCCGTCGTGGCACGGTACCGATGCGGATCGAGGGGCGGCCCTATACGACGATCGAGGCCGCCCTGGTCGAGCGCCTAATCCGGTTGATTCTCGAGGATCTGGGGCAAGCGTTCGCCCCGATCACGCCAATCAACTTCCGTTTTGAGCGCATGGAGACCAACCCTCGCTTCGCCGCCATCGCCCGGCCCAGCAATGCCTGTATCGTCTTCAAGCTGCGCGTCGATCTCGAGGACCGCGGCGGGACGATCGAGTTTCTCATCCCCTACGCGACGCTCGAGCCAGCCCGCGATCTGTTGCTGCAGATGTTTATGGGCGAGAAATTCGGCCGCGACTCGATCTGGGAGAACCACCTCGCCGGGGAGATCTGGCTCACCAGCGTGGAGCTCGAGGCCGTGCTCGAGGAGCAAACTGTCGGCCTGCGGGACGCGCTCCATCTCGAAGTCGGCAGCACGATACGGCTCAATGCCGGCGCAGATCCGCAAGTGGCCTTGCGCTGTGGCCAAGTGGTCCTCGCCAAAGGCCGGATGGGCCGGGTCGGCAATCGCCTGGTGGTGCGAATCGAGGAGGGGATCGAATCCGGGAAGGATCGCAGTCGTGGTTGAGCTCGCGCCGGACCTTCTGGTGGCATTCCTGCTCGTGGTGACGACGACTTGGTGCGTGCTGCTGCATCGGCGGCTGGGTCGGCTGCGCATCGAGCGCCGCGATATCGAGGTTTTCGTGAGCGCGGTGGATACGGCGACGCGGCAGGCGGAAGCGGCTATCGGTGGCATTCGCGCGGCTGCTGCCGAGGCGCAGCGAACCCTGGGCGGACAACAGGAAACAGCCCAGCAACGCGTAGCCGAGCTCACTCGTCTGCTCGACAGCGGTGGCCGCATGGTGCGCCGACTGGAGTCCTCGCTGCATCAAGGTGCTCGGACAATGGCCGACGACGCGCTCGCGCACCGGCGGGCCGGCGGTGCGGCGCCGCAACCTGAGCTCCCCGCTGCTCCTCCCGATATGGGGAGACAACGCACCACCGCACCAGCTATCGACGCCGAGTTGCTGCGTGCGCTCGAGGCGTTGCGGTGAGTGAGCCGGGATCAGCCGGCGGCGATCCCCGAGCGCGCCCTCAGACGACCCGTCCGGGCGGTCAGTTCCCGGTCCTGTCGTGGCTGCTGCTGGCGACGGCGGTCAGCTTGCTGCTATCACTGGCTGTGCGGGCGCCAAGACTAGTGCCGGACGCAACCCTGCATTCCGCTACGGTCGTCGACCATGTGCCATCCCTGGGGGCGACCTTTTCACCGACGGACGTCGAGCCGGGAGCGGGTCCACCCGATGTCGAGGTGGAGGCTGCAGCGGTGCCAACGGCGCCCGCAACGTCGTCGTCGCCGTCCCGGTTCGAGGTCCTGGAGGAACTCGCGGCCGAATTGCGTCGCCATCAAGCCAGGCTGATCGAGCGCGAGCGGGCGATCGGCGTGCGCGAAGCGGTGGTAACGACGGTGGAGGCTCGTGTGCGCGCCCAACTGGACAAGCTCGACGAGGCCAAGCGGGAGATCGAACGGCTGTTGGGTAGGGCTTCCGCCGACGAGCAGGCCCGTATCGCGCAGTTGGTGAAGGTCTACGAGGCGATGAAGGCCAAGAACGCCGCCATGATCTTCGATCCTATGGCGCGCGACCTGCTGTTGCCGATCGTGCGCGGCATGCGAGAGACCAAGGTCGCGGCGATCATTGCCGAGATGGATCCGGCCAAAGCCCGCGCCCTTACCACAGAGCTGGCGCGGCCGCACGAGCCGATGGTGAAGCCATAGCCTGCCCAGCGAGAGTGGCGTCGTATCCGTGCCCTCAGGCCACGGGGCGGCGCAGATGCGCGTGAAGGTGTCGTTCCAGCCAGCGGAACAGCCATACCAGGCAAAATGTCAGCGCCAGATAAAACACGGCCACCGTCAAGAACGCCTCGTAGGGCGTATAGAAGCGCGAATTGACGATCCTCGCCGCACCGGTCAGGTCGACGATGGTCACCACGCTCGCCACGGCACTGCCGTGGAGCATGAAGATCACTTCGTTGCCGTAGGCGGGCAACGCGCGGCGGAAGGCGCTGGGCAGGATAATGCGCCGCAGCATCAGCATCGGTGACATCCCGCAGGCCTTGGCCGCCTCGATCTCGCCCGTGGGCGTAACCTGGATGGCACCGCGTAGGATCTCGGTGGTGTAGGCAGCGGTGTTGAGGGTGAAGGCCAGCAACGCGCAGAACCACGCCTGCTTCAGCAATGGCCAGAAGATGCTGTCCTGCACAGCCGGAAACTGGCCCAGACCATAATAGATCAAGAAAAGCTGCACCAGCAGTGGGGTGCCCCGAAAGAAGTAGGTGTAGATCCAGACGGGACCGTTGATCAAAGGGTTGCGCGAGGTCCGCATTACCGCCAGCGGCACCGCCAGGCACAAGCCCAACACCAGCGACGCCGCCACCATCCAGATCGTCGTCCACAGGCCCTGGAAGTACAGGCCGAGATTACTGACGATGATGCTAAAGTCCATGGGCGGGCCGTACGTAAGGCTGTTCGGCGCGGCGCTCGGCCCAAGCGAACAACAATGTCGAAATGCTGGTCAGCAGCAGGTAGATCAATGCCGCGGCCAAATAGAAGGTGAAAGGCTCACGGGTGGCCCCGGCGGCCAGGCTCGCCTTGCGCAGTGCATCATCCAGGCCCAGGACAGAAAGTAAGGCGGTGGCCTTGAGCAGCACCAGCCAATTGTTGCCTAGACCCGGCAGCGCGTGGCGTATGGTCTGCGGCAGCAGGATGCGCCAGAACACTTGCAGCGGGCGCATGCCGAAGGCTTGGCCGGCTTCGAGTTGGCCGGGAGGGACCGCAAGGATGGCGCCGCGAAAGGTTTCGGTCATGTAGGCGCCGTAGATGAAACCGATCGTGCCTACGCCCGCCGTGAACGGGCTGACGTCGATATAGTCCTCGTAGCCCAGCATCGGTGCCAGCTGATTGATCAACATCTGGCCGCCGAAAAAGATGAGCAGCATCAAGACCAGATCGGGCACGCCACGAACGATGGTCGTATAGAGGCCGGCCACGATCTGCAGCGCCATCGATTGCGAGGTCTTGGCCAGCGCTCCGGCGGCGCCGAGCAGGATCGCCACCACCAGCGACAGCAGTGCCGCCTCGACGGTCAGTACCATGCCGGAGAGCAGCGAAACCCCGTAGCCCTGCAAATTCAGCACGTTCGTCCTTCAGCCAGCGTCGGCGTCGAGATCGCGACGGCAGCCGCCCTGCAATCTCGACTCCGACGACAGATCAGCCGCCATAAATATCGTAGTCGAAGTACTTCTTGGCGATCGTGTCCCAGACCCCGTTGGCCCGGATGGCATCGATCGCTCCGTTAAGCATGTCGCGCAGGTCCGTGTCGGCCTTACGCACGGCGATGCCGGCCCCCTCGCCGAACCATTTCGGGTCGGAGTATGCTTCCCCGACGAACTCGAAGTCGGCACCCTTGTCGGTCTTGAGCAGACCGTCACTGAGGGTGACCGAATCCGCCAACAGCAGGTCCACCCGGCCGGCGATCAGGTCGAGATTGGCCTCATCCTGCGTGCCGTAACGGACGATCTCGACGATGTCGCCGAAGTTATCGGTAAGGAAACTGTCGTGCGTGGTGGCACGCTGCACGCCCACCTTCTTACCGGTCAGACCCTCTTTCGTGATCTCGATTCCGGCACCCTTCTTGGCGACGAAGCGCCCCGGTGTCTGGTAGTATTTCTTGGTAAAGTCGACCTTCTGCTTCCGCTCCTCGGTGATCGACATCGAAGCGATGATGGCGTCGAACTTTCGCGAGAGCAGCGCCGGAATCAGGCCGTCAAAGTCCTGCGTGACGAGTACGCACTCGACTTTGAGCTGCTCGCACAGTGCGTAAGCGATGTCGATGTCGAACCCCTGCAGCTGTCCATCCGCCGAGACCGAGCTGAATGGTGGGTACGCACCCTCCACCCCAAAGCGGATCTTGGTCCAGTCCTTGGCCTCCGCGCCGCCTGTCAGTGCCAAGAAGCCAAGGGCCGCGACCATCGCCAGCCGGCGCGTGAATGATGTCATGATGCCTCTCCGGAACTCGACCTGTTGCATGCAGCGTGAAATCCCCGACGCGTCCGCCGTCAAGTGACGGCGCCTCGCTCCTGCTGGGTGAAACTGGAAAGGAACTGCTTGAACCGCTCCGTCGGCGGTGCGGAGAACATCGGCTTCGGCGCCCCATGCGCCTCGATCAAGCCTTGATGGAGAAAGATGACCTGGCTGGCGACGTCGCGGGCAAAGCCCATCTCATGGGTAACGACGAGCATGGTACGGCCTTCGTCGGCGAGATCGCGCATGACCTTCAGCACCTCGCCGACCAATTCCGGGTCGAGTGCAGAGGTTGGCTCGTCGAAGAGCATGACCGTGGGCTCCATCGCCAGCGCGCGCGCGATCGCTGCCCTCTGCTGTTGGCCGCCTGAGATGTGCGCGGGATAGGCGTTGCGCCGCTGAAAGATGCCCACCTTGTTCAGCAACTGCTCCGCGCGCTCGACCGCCTCCTTCCGCGGCACCTTCAGCACGTGGACCGGCGCCTCGATGACGTTCTCCAGGATGGTCATGTGCGACCAGAGATTGAAGCCCTGGAAAACCATGGCCAGCTTGGACCTGATCCGGGCTAATTGCCGCGGATCCTGCGGCTGCAGCGCCCCACCTTTGCCGGGCTTCAGGCGGATCTCCTCGCCCGCCACCAGGATTCGCCCAGCATTGGGCGTCTCCAGCAGATTGATGCAGCGGAGGAAGGTACTCTTGCCCGACCCGCTCGCTCCAAGAATGGCGATGACATCGCCCTTGGACGCACTGACCGAGATGCCCTTGAGCACCTCGACCTGGCCGAACTGCTTCTTGATGCCCTCGACGTTCAGGGCCAGCGGATTTTCGGTCATGCTCAGCTTGAGTTTCCCCACCGTGGCGTAGGTGACTTTGCGCCCCGCCACCCCGCACGTGTCAAGCCCAAGAAACATGATCGGCCCGGATAACGGGGGCGCCGGAGCAATGGAGCGTTGCTATGTCGAAGGTGCCTCTGAACGTCGGCGTAGCTTCGACCTCAGCGATCCGAGCACGCGCTGCCACCCACGGTATCGGTTAGCTTTGGCGACCGGCAGGAATGGTAGCTCAGCGGCGTCGGTGACCAGCAGCACTGCCAAGCGTCCCGTCCTACCGCGTACGTCGACGTCTCGCCGTGTGGCGCGAAGAAAGCCGATTCCGGCACGGTCGGTGACGCTTTGCGAAACCACCAGCTGGCAGCCCAACTCTTTGGTCAAGGCCTCAAGCCGATTGGCAACGTTGACTGCATCGCCGATAGCTGTCAGCGACCTGGCTCGACCGTGCCCCATTTCGCCCAAGATCAGTGTAACCAGGTGAACCCCCATACCCGTGCGCAGCGGCTCGTCGAGTTCTGTCTTCGATTCCCGGTTTACACTCGCCAAAGCTTCGGCCATGCCACGGGCCGCGGTCAGGGCCGCACCTGCCGCCACGTCGGGCGCACCATTGACACCGAACAGCGCCATGACTCTGTCGCCGATGAACTTGTCGACCAGACCGCCGGCAGCCTCGAAAGCGCTGCCCATGGCGCTGAAGTAGCGAATGAGATTGAAAACCGTGTCGTAGGGTAGTCGACCTTCCGATAGGCGTGTGAAGTTCCGCAGACCGGCGAACAGGACCACGATCTCGCGCTCCACGCCGTGGCGTGGCGCCATGGGACTGAGAATGTCAACGGTCGTCGCAGTGGCCGGCATCAACGGCGTCACCACGAGGTCCGCCACTGGCCGCGTCTGGCAGGCGAGCCGGACATCAGCGGCCGCTGCGATGCGACGAAGCACACGCCGCTCTTCCATCGACGACGGTGGCAGCCGCTCATGTCCCGGCCCAACTCGGACGCGACAGGTGGAGCAGCGTCCGTGTCCGCCGCAGACCGAGGCATGCGGTATCCCAACCAGCCTGCTGGCCTCAAGAATGCTGAGCCCGCGCGGTACCTTGACCATACGCCCACCTGGATAGGTGAGCCGGATATCGCGCCGTCGGAACCACAGCCAGCGCCCTATCCAAATGACCGAGACGATCGCGATCAGCCCCACAAACCTGAGTTCAACCCATTGGGCTGGCCCGTCGACCCAGGCCGCACGCTGGGCGTCGGATGGCCAATTCTGTTGTACTGCCAGCATGGCCCAGGCGGCGGCATCCGTACTGCGCCGCGCTGCCAATTCCCGGCCACCGCTAATCACGCTAGCCAGGGCCAGAACGGGAACAAGCGTCGCGACCATCAACAGCCAAGCCTGCAGGCGCCGGTAGACCGGATACAGGCGCGCCCAGCAATGCAGCCCGATCGTGCCGTGCAGCCAGACGAGGAGCAGCATGACGGTGAGCGAGCCGATGCCCTATGGCCAAGCTCGCCCGAGGATGAAACTGTAGCTGTCCGTGACGCCGCAGCAGCGGTGCAGCCAGCCAGTACCCATCACATGCGCCGTGAGGTAGGTCGGAATCAGCAAGCCCATGGTGATTTGCAGCGCATCCGTGACGCCCATGCGCAGACTACGCCGTTGCCACAGGCTCCAAACACCCGATCCCGCGTGTAGGAGTAGTGCCGCCAGCAGTGTCGCCTCGACCGGAGGAAACCGCCAGAATGCCACGAAAACGGTGCGACCGTTCTCGGCCGCTGTCAGCGACACCAACCCCAGCGCGTGATTGATGAGATGCGTGACAGCGTAGCCGAACAGCCACAAGCCGCTGAACAGGCGCGCCCTGGTGGATGTGATCACTGCTGCTGTGGATCGCTGCCGGGAGTCGGCGACAGCGACAGTCCATGTGGTGGGGCACTCGACATTTGCGGAAAGGTAGTGACGCGTGCGCGGGCGGCCATAGGGCGTCTGCATTCAGCGCGGAATGACGCGCGTCCTTGCCTCGCCGCTGCTCTCCGTATACCTCCGTTGCCGTGCCAGCGGATCGCTGGCTTGCCTCGCGGCCAGCCCAGCGGCGGGATTCATGCTTAACCTCACGATCGCGGCGCTGTTCCTGCTCGGCACCCATTTCGGGATCGCGGCGCCTTCGCTGCGGGCAGATCTTACAAGCCGGATCGGCGAGCGGGCCTACCGGCTCCTCTATTCACTTGTCGCGGTCGTGGCCCTGGTTTGGCTGATCACGGCGTGGCGCGACGCGCCGTTGCATCCGCTTTGGTCGACCGGCGGTGTGGTGCGCCATCTGGCCCTGGCGTTGATGCCGCTGGCCTTCTTGCTGGTGGTGTGTGCAGTTACCGCGGCCAATCCTACCGTCATGGGACAGAAGCCCGATCCTGACGCCGCCTCGCCTGCGACCGGGATCATCCGCGTGACCCGTCACCCCTTCATGTGGGGGGTAGCGCTGTGGGCGTTATTGCACCTGCTTGCCAATGGCAATGCGGCGTCGGTACTGTTCTTCGGCAGCTTCATCGTACTGGCACTGGTCGGAACATGGCGTATCGACGCACGCCGCACCCGGGAGAACGCATCGGGCTGGGGTGTGTTCCTTCAGGCCACTTCCAACCTGCCGTTCGCAGCCATTGTCGAGCGACGGCAGCGACTGGTGGTCGGTGAGATCGGCTTGTGGCGCGCGGCGCTGGCGCTCGGGCTGTATGTGGTCTTCATTTGGCTCCATCCCTGGCTGTTCGGCGTCAGCCCGTTGGGTTGAGGCGATATTCGTCAGCGCTGGAGCCAGAGTAGCCATTGCAAGATGGCGTAGAGGATACCGACGCCGATGACGACCAGAGCGGCCAGTTCTGGCCAGCGCCGGCGCGCAGTTCCGAAACGGCGGCGTCCAAGCAACCACACGAGTAGGGCTACGCCAGCGATCACACCAAAGATTTGATCGTCGCGCATGCTGTTCACTCAGCCGTTGGATGGGGCTGTCTGCTCGAACCCTTGACGGGTTGAGCAACATACAGCTTCGAAACCCTAAGGGTTCAGTGCAGCAGATAGACCACTGCCACTAGCCCCGCCCATAGAGGTAGGCTCAGCACGCATCCTATGGCGATGCCGAGGCAAGGGTTGCCGCCTTCGCACGCTGTATGGCGGGAGGAGCCGCTATCCGCCAGGAATTCACCATCGTTAACCGGCCGCGTACCAGCGCAGCCAAGCCATCCCACCTGCCGTGCAGCAGCTGGAGACACCGGATTTATGATCTCCCTGAACATCGATAGATCATAACCGGATGCTGAACGGCTAGCAATTCAACTTAAATGCCATAATGTGTGTCAAATATGTTACGATGCCTTCATGTCCTGCAGGGCAGGTCAATTCGACTCCGGGTCCATCCGTGACAGATAGTTAGCTGCTATCGAGCAAACGATCGCAGATCGGTTGAGGACTGCTGCCCCACCACCGTATAGTTGAAGCCGTTCGCATGCCAGGCGAGTTCGTGCAGGCCTGCATTCGCTGTCGTCATCGTGATCGGCTCATCGTCGGATGTTGGTGAGGCCTCGCTCGCCGGGGCCGGGCGCACGAACAGCACGACGGTCGGGTCGGGCGACTCTGCGCTTGCCCCGTACAGCACCGTGCCAGCTGGGCCGGAAGGCAATAATGCGCGATCAGCGCCAATCAGATGGTAGCCCGGCGGCAGTGGTGGCATCGGCATGCCTGCACCAAGCTCGGCCGACAGCCAACTCCGCAATTGTTCGGCATCATGGCTACGAAGTGCGGGCGCGTCCGCGCCGTGGCGGAACTGCATGTACACGGAGGCAACAGCTTCGACGTCGTCCGTGGGCTGACCATAGGAGCGTGCCAGCTGGTAGAGCGAACCCAATGCCATTGCGATCAGCACGGCCCCGACCATTCGCGACGCCCTGCCGCGTCCGGCCGTTGCCAGCATCGGCAACGCCCTGCCCTGGCGCGGGCGAACCCCTGGGCCCGTCTCCAACGCCCCTCCGGTCGTGCTGGAAGCGACCCGCGGCAAGGCGAGCAGACGGCCGGCAGGTGTCGAACGGCTACTGACGACTAAGTCCAGCTCGAGTCCCCGCCAGACTGAATTGGACTGATCGAGCGCTCGAAAGCGGCGCTGCGTGTCGCGCTCGAACTGTCGAAGCCGCTCGACGCGGGCCTGACAGCCGCCGCAGGTCTGCAAATGGCGCCGCAGCAATGCACCACGGCTCTGGCTCAGCCGGCCGTCCAAAAACGCCTCGAGATAGCGTTCGAGGTCACCGCACTCCATGACGACCTCCCGGACAGTCAGCTCTACCTATACCATTGACGGCGACTCGCACCGACGTTCCACCCCTCACTTCCCGCCGACTTACCCTCGACTTTCCTCCAAGCCGAAGCTGGGTGCAACGGTCCATGTTGGCGTCTCGGCGATCATCGGCGCAACCTGCCAGTCACGCCATTGTCGTTTTCCAGTTGCCAAGGCTCCGGTCCGCTTCGAACATGCACCCTCGCGAACTCGCCGCGTGGCACGCCCGGCCTCCGTCGGCAGCCGGTGGGCCACAAGAAGCAGAAGCCAGGGAGGGCACATGGAAGCGAAAGCAACGGCGCGGAATGTAGCGCTGGTGGGCAGTAGTGGCTCTGGCAAGACGACTCTGCTTGAGAGCATGCTCTTCGCCGCTGGTGCCATCGGCCGCAAAGGCAGCGTCGCCGACGGTACGACCGTAGGCGACGGCAGCGCCGAATCCCGCGCCCGGCAGATGAGTACCGAGGTCAGTGCAGCGGGTTTTGCCTACCAGGGCCTAGATTTCACCGTACTGGACTGCCCAGGCTCGATCGAGTTTGTCCAGGAGGCCTACAGCGCCGTTCTGGGCTGCGATGCGGCCGTGGTCGTCGTCGAGCCGGTTCTCGAGCGGATGATCGTGATCGCTCCCCTCCTTCAGTTTCTCGACTCGCACGCCATCCCGCACTTCGTGTTCGTCAACAAGATGGACCGCGCCGAAGTCCGATATCAGGATATTCTCCAGACCCTGCGCCAGATCAGTGCGCGGCCGGTGGTGCCACATCAATATGCCATTGGTGCCGGCGAGGATCTGGTCGGCTACATCGATCTGATTACCGAGGAGGCGCATGCCTTTCGTCGTGGCCAAGCATCGGACGTCATCCCTGTTCCGCCCGAGCATCTCGAACTCGAACAGGCAGTACGTCGCGAGATGTTGGAGACGCTGGCCGACTTCGACGACGACTTGCTCGAATTGCTGCTTGAGGACAAGGAGCCGTCGCAGGAGTTGATCCTTGGCGATCTGCGCAAGACGTTGGGCGCCGATCAGGTGGTACCGGTCTTCCTGGGCGTAGCCGACCAGGACATGGGTGTGCGCCGGCTGCTCGAGGCCCTGGCCCACGAGGCACCCGAACCCCTGGTTCGGGTAGCCAGTCTCGGCCTGGAGGCAGAAGGCCCTCCAATCGTCCAGGTGCTGAAGAACCTCTATTTGCCCCACGCTGGCAAACTTTCGCTGGTCCGTGTCTGGCGGGGCTCGGTGCGGGACGGCACGACGTTCGGCGATATGCGCGTGGGTGGTGTCTATCGCCTGTTTGGCAGCCAGCAACAGAATGTCGGCTCGGCCGAGGCGGGTGAAATCGTGGCGCTGGCACGGCTCGATGGGGCACGTACGGGCGCCGCACTGGGTGCTAATGAAGGCGAGTTGCCGCGACCTCCGGCGCCCCGACCGATGTATGCATTCGCTGTCTCTGCCGTTAATCGGGCCGACGAAGTGAAACTGTCCGGCGCGTTTGCCAAGCTCACGGACGAGGATCCGGCGCTGCTCGTCGAGCATGCCCGGGAAACCCACCAGACACTATTGTGGGGGCAGGGAGAGATCCATCTGCGGGTAGCTCTCGAACGCTTGAAGAACAAGTACAATGTCGAGGTCGAGCCGCAGGCACCGCGGACGCCCTATCGGGAGAGCATCCGCAAGGGGGTCCAGGCGCACGGCCGACACAAGAAACAGTCCGGTGGCCACGGCCAGTTTGGTGACGTCAAGATCGAAATCCGGCCGCTGGGGCGGGGTGAGGGCTTCCAGTTCGAGAACAAAATCGTCGGCGGCACCGTGCCTCGCCAGTTCATACCCGCAGTAGAGACCGGGGCACGCGAGTATCTGCAGCGGGGTCCACTGGGATTCCCGGTGGTCGACATTGCTGTGACGCTCAATGACGGGCAGTTTCACAGCGTCGACAGCAACGAGCTCTCGTTCAAGCTGGCGTCGGCACAGGCTCTGAAAGAGGGTCTGCCGCAGTGCGAGCCGGTCCTTCTGGAGCCCATCCTGAGCGTCACCATCTCCGTGCCGGCTGACTACACCGCCAAGGCGCTGCAGCTGGTTTCGGGGAAGCGCGGCCAAATCCTGGGATATGCCGCCAAACCCGACTGGAGCGGCTGGGACGAGATCGAGGCCCAGATCCCGCAAGGCGAGATGCACGATCTCATCGTGACGCTGCGGTCACTCAGTCAGGGCACCGGCTTTTTCGACTGGGCCTATGATCATCTACAGGAGGTACCGGATCGGCTGGCGCAAACGATCGTAGACAAACATCGCGACTTGGCTGCTTAGGGCACGGTCGGGCTGGCCCGGGCTGGACATGGTTCGCCCCGGGCTCTAAGCGGCGTGGCGCGGGTATGCCGTGAACCCTCGCCGAGGTTAAGCTCCACTGGCCCAACCTGACATGAGTAAGCGCGCCGAGCGGCCGCCTCGGCTGGGTCGGGCCCGAGTTCGGTTTCTGCGAATGCGGCGCTGCCTGGGGCGACCGGCCGTCAAGCGTTGGCTGCTTGCTATCCTACTCCTGCCGTCCGCCTTGATCGTGATCTATCGCGTTATGCCTCCGCCGATTACGCCGCTGATGGTATGGCGGCTGATCCAGGGCGAGGGCCTGACCAAGGATTGGCGGCCGCTCAGCAGCATCTCGCCCGAGCTGCCGCGGGCCGTGATCGCATCGGAGGACAACCGTTTCTGCGAGCATGCCGGTTTCGACTGGGCCGAGCTTAGGCATCAGGTCGACCGCGCCTGGGCCGGCGAGAGCACCCGCGGCGCCAGCACGATCACGATGCAGGTCGCAAAGAACGTCCTGCTCTGGCCGGGGCGGGATCCTGTGCGCAAGCTGTTCGAGGCGATCCTGACGCCACAGATCGAGCTGTTCTGGAACAAGCGAAGGATCATCGAGGTCTATCTGAACGTCGCGGAGACCGGGCCAGGCCTGTACGGCGCCGAGGCCGCCGCCCGCCATTATTTCGACAAACCTGCGAGTGCCTTGACCCGGCGCGAGGCGGCGCTGGTCGCCGCCGTCCTCCCCAACCCGCGGCTATGGTCGCCGCAACGGCCAACCCGCTACATCCTCCAGCGGGCACGCACGATCGAGCGTCGGATCGGCCAGCTCGGCCAGCTTCTCGATTGCGTTCGTTGAGGCCGGCAGATCGGATCAAACCGAGGCGAAACTCTGAACCAAGCTGCCGACGACGAGGGCCCAACCGTCAACCAGCACGAAGAAGATTAGCTTGAACGGCAGTGAGACCATCACCGGTGGCAGCATCATCATGCCCATCGACATCAGCACCGAGGCCACGACCATGTCGATGACCAGGAACGGCAGGAAGATCAAGAAGCCGATCTCGAACGCCCGACGCAACTCGCTGATCATGAAGGCCGGCAGGAGCGCTCGAAGCGGCGCCTGATCGAAGGCCGCAGGTGGTGGCAGGTGTGCGATCTCCACGAACAGCGCCACATCGTCGGGCCGTACCTGCCGCAACATAAAAGCCCGCACCGGCACCATGGCTCGGCTCAACGCCTCGCTCTCGTCGATCTCCTCGGCCAGCATCGGCTCGAGCCCGTCACGATAGGCGGTCTCCAAGGTTGGGCTCATGATGAACGCAGTGAGAAACAGAGCCAGCCCGACCAGTACGGAATTGGGCGGCGTCTGTTGCAGCCCAATCGCCGTGCGTAGGAACGCGAGTACGATCACGATCCGGGTGAATGAGGTCACCATGACCAGGATCGAAGGCGCAAGACTGAGCACGGTGATCAGGAGCACCAGCTGGGCGATCTGGCCGGACACGCTTCCGCCATGCTGTCCGAGGTCGACACTGATCGACTGGGCCCCGGCGCTGCTGCTGGCAAAGCTGACCACGCCTGTCAGGAGCGGCAAGATTCGACTGACCATTTCGTGTCGTCGAATCATGTGCCGGCCGCCGCGTCGGAATGCTTCCGCGGAGCTGGAAGCGTCTCGAGCAGCTGAACGCCACTCGGCCCGATCGCCAGCAGATGCTCGACGGTGTCGTAGCGGACAAGCACCAGCCGGTTGCGTGAATCCAGCGCCAGCCGGGAAGTTATGGCGAGCCTGCCACTGGGTCTGGGTCCGCGGACAGCGGTGCCACCATGGCGCTGCAGCAGCCACACCCCGGCGGCCAGCAACATCAACACGCCGGTCAGCGCCGACGCTGCGCGGCAAAAGGCTTCGGTCCCGACGGGCAGTGTGATCACCGTGGTGGCCGTCCGGCCGCATAGGTCGACTGCGCCCGACGATGGTGGGCCCATGCCCGTATCCGCTGCCGCAGGGCGTCCCGTTCGAGCTCAAGCTGGCCGACGAGACCGGCAAGCTCGTCCATCAGCGCAATCAGGGCGCCGAACGCCGCTGAATCACGCTCGCATGCTGACGGGAGAGGGGAAAGCGAGGCCGCGATGCTATCCAGGACACCGCGCTCGGGGGGCATGCCAATGGCCAGCCGGTGTCGGATGCTGGCCAATGTCATACTCGACGCCCGCAGTTCGATCGTAGCCGACGCCGGCTCCTGGTTTTCGCTTTCGCCGCCGCCATCTTTGCTCATCGTCCCCGTCATGCCTGCATGCCTGCCGCTCTGTCGTCGGCAACCTTAGTCGCCTATGGTTAACGGAGGCTTATTGGAATCGACACTTGCCGTGTCCGACTCCGAAGGGTGCAACGGTGACCGACGATCGTCTGACCGAAACTGAGATCCAGCGCTATGCGCGCCATATCGTGTTGCCCGAGGTAGGTGGCGTCGGCCAGCTTCGTCTCCGCAAGGCGCGCGTGCTGGTGATTGGCGCTGGTGGGCTCGGCAGCCCTGTCCTGCTGTACTTGGCGGCAGCCGGCGTCGGCACCCTGGGGGTGGTCGACGATGACCGGGTAGATGTTTCCAACCTGCAGCGGCAGATTCTCTTCGATTCGTCATCACGGGGCCAGCCGAAGGTCACGGCCGCGGCGGCACATCTGCACCGCCTCAATCCCAACGTTGAGGTCGTGCCGCATGACCTCAGGCTCGGCGCGGAGAACGCGAGGGCGCTCGTTGAAGGCTACGAACTGGTTGCGGATGGCAGCGACAACCTGCCGACCAGACTTGCCGTGCACGACGCGTGTCGGGACCTGCGCCGGCCGCTGATAAGTGCCTCGGTACAGGGGGTGGACGGCCAGCTCACCACCTACAAGTCCTATCTTGGCCTGCCACATCCGTGCATG
Source organism: Geminicoccaceae bacterium (assembly GCA_049292515.1). Taxonomy (GTDB): domain Bacteria; phylum Pseudomonadota; class Alphaproteobacteria; order Geminicoccales; family Geminicoccaceae; genus Benzoatithermus. The sequence goes on along the minus strand of JBATRI010000117.1, from coordinate 20,048 downwards.
CGCTGCGTGTTCGGCGATGAACTGCGCGACGATGCTCTGCCAAGCTGCGCCCAAGGCGGCGTGCTGGGACCAGTCGCCGGGGTTGTTGGTACGCTGCAGGCGGTGGAGGTGGTCAAGGAGCTGATCGGGATCGGGACGTCGCTGTCGGGTACGCTCCTGCTCTACGATGGAGCTACAGCTGCCATGGAGCGGATCGCGATCCGGCGGCGTGCCGACTGTGGCTGCACCCTGTCCACGGAGGAATCTGTGCCTCCCCATCACGAAGCGGAAACCTTACTGGGCAGAACGGCTTAAGGGTATGTCAAGACAAAGGTTCCGGTTGCACATGCGCGACCGTCTGGGGTAAGTGGCGGCCAGCCGATCAGATCTGGCCGAGCAGGCGCTGAGCGGCATCGACGCTCCGGTGCACAACGCTGGAAGACAAGCGCATGACTCTTGAAGGAGCTACGCCGGCAGACGGAGGGCGGATGTCCGATACCATCTCCGCCGACTATCGGCCGTCTGAGGACGAGCCGTACATGAATGCGCGCCAGAGCGAGTACTTCCGGCGCAAGCTGCTACGTTGGCGTGACGAGATCTTGCGTGGGTCCGATGTCACCTTGCGCCAACTGAAGGAAGAGGACATGCGTCTCCCGGATCAGTCCGACTGGGCGTCCGCGGAGATCCAGCGCAGCTTCGAGCTGCGTACCCGTGACCGTGAGCGCAAGCTGCTCAGCAAGATCGAGTCGGCGCTCAAGCGGATCGAGGACGGTAGCTATGGCTACTGTGAAGAGACGCAGGAGCCGATAGGCATCAGGCGGCTCGAGGCGAGACCAATCGCGACCTTGAGCATTGAAGCGCAAGAGCGTCACGAGCGGCGCGAGCGGGCTTACCGCGAGGACTAGACCGAAGCGGCGCTTCTCCTGCCCGGCAAGATTTGCCGCAGTCGGCAGATCTTGCTCGAGGTTCGCTGGGTTCAGCAGCGTTTGATAGCGTCAAAGCCAGCATTGTCGGCGTGGCACGCGGGTTGCAACAACCCGGTGCATGGACATCTTGCCCACCTCTCCGTCTGCGATGACGGCTCCTTCTTCGTCGGCGTCACCTACCCACTCCTCGGGTGCCGACGTCGATGATCCGTTCCTTGCCGTGCTGGCCGGCCTGCTGGCGCCGGGCTTCGTTGGTATCCCGCCTGCAAGTGAGCAGGCGACGACCCCCGTTGGTATCGATCGTCAACCCGCCGTCGGTACGTTGCCACCAGCTGGCGTTCTGCAGCAATCGACAGAAGCCACCGGCGACGGAGCCCCGCCTGTCCCGTCGAGGACCGCCATCTCGACTGTTTCGGTGCCGTCCGCTTCGGTTGAACCAGAAGCGCTGCTGACCGAGACGGCCGTTCCCTCCGAAGCGGACGTGCCGTTCACGAAGACTCTATCGCCAGTGGGGCGGGTGACCCGCAAGGCCCCAAGCGAAGCAACATTCCTCACGTCGGATCTACATCGAACGCGCAGTGCAGAAATCGACCGGAACGTGGAGCTTACCCCGGCATCCCTCGACGGCCGACGGCAAGATGGCGACAGTGTTGTGCCCGACGGCGGATTGGTGATGCAGCCGTCAGGCTCGGGCCTTGCCGACCACGGGTCTGTCGAGGTTGCTCCAAGGGCCGGTGCGGTATCGCTAGATCTAACCACCGTAAGGGCGGAGACTGCCGCCTCGCCTTCGTCCAATCGATCCAGCGGGCCGCATCCAGTACCCCTTGGACTGGCTGACCATCAGGGACGACCGGTAACGGCACGTCTGCTCGCGACGGAGGCCGGGGATGGACAGCGCCTGAGGATTCAGCTGGATCCGGCCGATCTTGGTCGGGTCGAGGTGGCTCTGCGGCTGGACCATGCTGGAACGGCAGCAGCCGTGTTCACCGTCGACCGGCCAGAGACATTGTTGCTTCTCCAACGCGACGCCCGCGCCATTACGGACGTGCTTTCCTTAGCAGGCTACACCGTCGACCCGGGTAGTGTCGAGTTCACGCTGCGGGACGGCAATCGCGAGGATGCTAGACCCCATCAGCCGCTGCCGGGCGCACCGGAACCGCGAGGCTACCAGGACGAACTTGGGACCGTGGAGGCGATGAGCCCGGTCTGGACCCGCCACGGCCTGCTCGATCTCCATGTGTGAAACGTGTCCAACTCCAGCCGAATGGAAACGGCGATGACGATCAGCGCGGTTGGTGTCACCAGCGGCCCGGGTGTCAAGTCCTCCAGCCAAAGTCTCGCCGCCAACTTCGACAATTTTCTCCACCTGTTGACTACACAGCTTCAGAATCAGGATCCGTTGGCACCGATGGACGCGAACAGCTTCACCTCGCAGCTGGTCCAATTCGCCTCGGTGGAGCAGGCAATCCAGAGCAATACCAAGCTCTCGGAACTTGCTGCCGCGGTCCAGTCCGGTGCAACCACTTCGGCCATGAGCATGTTGAGCCAGGAGGTGACCGCCGCCACCGACCGGATCGCACTCGTGGCCGATGGGGACGGGCTGATCCACTACCAACTGGCCGAGCCGGCGGGCAACGTTCGCATCAGCGTGCTCGATGCGAATGGCCGGGTGGTGCAGACCATGACCGGTGGCGTCGACGCTGGCGAGCATCTGCTGCGCTGGGACGGCACGGACGCAGCTGGCCGTCGCTCGGCCGCGGGCCAATACACGGTGCGAGTCGAGGCAATGCGGGCCGACGGCACGGCGGTCGGGGTCGAGCAATTCATCACCGGCAAGGTCCAGGGCATCGAGCGAAAGGAAGGGCAGCTTACCCTTCTGGTCGATGGCCTGGCCGTGCCCATGAGCGCAATCCTCACCGTTCGCCAAGCCGACTGAGGGCTGCGCCGTCGAAGGTTCCACCAGCTCGGGAAGTACGTCCATGAGCCTTTTCGGATCTCTATTCTCCGGTGTGTCGGGTCTCAACGCGCAAAGCCGCGCCATGGGCATGATCTCGGACAATGTCGCCAACGTGAATACGACGGCATACAAGGGAGCTGAAGCGCAGTTCGCCAACATGGTGACCCGGAGCCGTGGCAGCTCCACTTACAGCCCGGGTGGCGTCCGTGTTTCGAGCTTTTCGACGGTGGCCAGCCAGGGTCTCATCCAAAGCAGCACGTCATCGACCGATGCTGCGATCTCAGGGGCAGGCTTCTTCGTTGTCAGCAGTCTGCCAGACGGTGCAGGAGAGCGCCTCTATACACGGGCCGGCTCGTTCAATCCGGACTCGCAGGGCGATCTGCGCACGCCGTCCGGCTACTATCTGCAAGGTTGGTCGTTGGATACCAACGAGGCCATCGCCAATCTCAACAGGCTTGAGACTGTCAATGTGCACAGCATCAATGGTCTGGCCGCCGCCACGACGCGGGTCGAAATTGGCGCCAACCTGGATGCCGACCAGGCGGTTTACACAGGTGCCTACGCACCCGGCGACCTGACGGCCTATCAGACCTCCGGTGGCGCGAGTGGAGTGCAGCCGAGCTTCACCCGAGATATCCAGGTCTATGACAGCCTTGGTCGAGCCCACGACCTGACCCTGGCGTTTCTGCACACCGGTGGCGCCGACAGCTGGGCTGTCGAGGTGGGAGGCGCCGTAGCCGATCTAGATGCGACGACACATCCGAACGGACTCCTGGCCTCCGGGACCGTGACCTTCGCCGGTGACGGCACGCTGCAGAGCGCGGTGCTCACCCCGCTCGCGTCTGGTGTACCCGGCTCGCCGGTCGAGGCCCAGTGGGCCGCAGCCAGCGGCGCCGATCCGAGCCAGCTCAGCTTCGATTTCGGGACGGTGGGCGGCGTTGACGGTCTGAGCCAGTTTGCCAGCCCGACCAGCGTCGCGTTCGTTACCCAGAATGGCGCCGAGGTAGGTGAACTGAACGCCGTGCGCATCGACGAGCAGGGCTACGTGATCGCCTCCTTCACCAACGGGCAGGATCGACGGCTCTACCAGTTGCCAATTGCGACATTCGCCAATGCATCTGGTTTGGATGCCCGCTCCGGCAATGTCTATGCACAGACCGATACTTCTGGAGAATATAATCTTCGCATCGCCGGCCATGGTGGTGCCGGGGTCGTGGCACCGTCAGCACTTGAGGGTGCCAACGTTGATCTTGCCGAAGAATTTACCAAGATGATCGTGACGCAGCGCGCCTATTCTGCCAATGCCAAGATCATCAACACCACCGATCAGATGTTGGAGGAACTTATTCGCATGACTGGTTGAGTTGATCTGGTAGTATCTTAAGGATGAACTTGGTTACCCTAAATTAGTGGAGTATTTCAATTGAAGTTAGTCAATCTTTAAGTGCGATTGATTGAATATTGTAGGGTAAGGTTATGGTGCGCGCAAACGAATCTTCTCTCGGAGACGCCTGATGTCGGATCGGGACCAGGACCACAGACCGCCAACGCAGCTCCCGGGGCGTGCCCCCAAAGTCACGGAGCTGCCGCCGCCGGAAACCCGTCGCTGGGTGGCGCGGCGCAAGCTGCAGGTGGTGGCGGCAGTGCGGACCGGAGCGCTGAGCTTGGATGACGCCTGCCGTCGCTATAGCCTGTCGGCCGAGGAGTTCGCGGCCTGGGAGCGGGCCATTGACCGCCATGGGCCCAGCGCTCTACGCGTCACTCGCCTGCAGGACTTCCGCCACAGCTGACCCAGCGATGAACGGCGGCCTCACCAAACGCCTTGTTTAACCTGTTCTTCACCCTGCGCTGATTAGGGTTCCGGCACCCGAGCGGACATTCGGGCACGGCTGGGGCAGATGGATCAAAGGGCAGCGATCGTTGCGAGTGGCGGGGCCGAGCCTGCCCAGTCGACCAGAGGCGGGCCGATCGCTCCCATGGTCGAGCTGGCACGGATGCTCGGGCCAGCCCGTATCCTTGCTCTTGGGGCGGTTGCCTGCTGTCTCCTCGGTTTCTTTGCTTATGTGATCTCGCGGGCGACCGAGTCGTCCTACACACTGCTGTTCTCGGGTCTAGCGCTGACCGAAGCGCAGGAACTGGTCGGTCGTCTGGAGACCTTGGCTATCCCTTATCGCCTGAGCCCAGCTGGCGACGCCATCATGGTGCCTGCTGATACGGCGTTGCGCCTGCGCATGTCCCTGGCCGAGGAGGGGATGCCGGTCGGTGGCACGATCGGCTACGAACTGTTTGATCAGGCCAATCCGTTCACCACCAGTGATTTCCTGGGCAACATCAACCTCAAACGGGCCGTTGAGGGCGAACTGGCTCGGACGATCGGGACGCTGCGTGGAGTCCGCTCGGCCCGGGTCCACATCGTGGAGCCAAAGCGAAGTCTGTTCGGCCGCGAGGAGGTCAAGCCCAGCGCGTCGATCGTGCTGGCCCTGCGCAACCAGCTGGTACTCGACAAGCGGCAGGTTGCCGGGATCCGTCACCTTGTGGCAGCCGCGGTGCCCGGGTTGCAGGCCGACGCCGTGACGCTCGTGGACGATATCGGCAATCTGATGGCCGAGCCGTCGGTATCGGGCGCGGAGCCTTCCGCCAGCGACGCCGAAGACTTCCGGATCGCGCTGGAGAATCGCTTGCGAGCCAAGATCGTTCAGCTGCTGGAGCGCACAGTCGGTGCCGGCAAGGCCGATGCCGCCGTCAGTGCCGATCTCGACTTCGACGAACTCGCCACCACCGCCGAACTGTTCGATCCGCAGAGCCAAGTGGTCCGCAGCACCCAGACGTCGGACGAGTCGACCGATCAGAACGAAAGCCAGGCGACGGCGGCCGTGAGCGCCACGAACAATCTGCCGACCGAGCGGTCGGCTTCGGACCCGGAGCCGGCGAACAGCGAGCGCACCAAGCGGACCGAGGAAACGGTCAACTACGAGATCTCGCGGACCGTAAGGAATCAGACCAAGCACGGCCCCTCGATTCGCAAGCTGTCGGTCGCAGTGCAGGTCGACGGCATCTATCGCGAGCAGGCGGATGGCACCAAAGCGTATGAGCCGCGAGGCGCCGACGAACTGGCGCAGCTTGCGGCCCTGATCCGCAGCGCGGCCGGTGTCGACGAGGCCCGCGGCGACGTGGTTGAGGTCGTGAGTCGGCAGTTTGCCGAGGCTTTGCCACCGCTCGCTGCGGAGCCGCCGTGGTCGGCGCTGTTGCCAGATCAATACGGCAACATGGTCGATCTGGCCGTGCTGAGCATGCTGACCCTGATTGTGCTGTTTTTTGGCGTGCGGCCCATCATCAAGCGTGTTCTCACCCTTCCCTCATCGGCTTCGCCGGCGGCAGCCGCGACCGCTGTCGTTCTCGGCGCCGACGGCAAACCTTTGCTCGTCCATGGCGCGACGGGTGCCACGATCGGTGTCGACCGGGCAGGCAATCCCGTGGTCGTCCGTGAGCCGATCATGGTCGACGCGCCGACGCCGGCGCCCGGCCAGGATGTTGTGATGCCAGCCGGGGCATCGGACCTGATCGAGCTGAAGAATGTGCGCGGCCATGTCCATGCCGCCTTGCTCGGGGAGGTGTCGAAGGCCATCGCGGGGAGTCCCGAGGAGGCCGTACGGGTGGTCCGTAGCTGGCTGCACGGACGCTAGTGGGGGCGTGATGAGTGGAGCGGCGAGCACCGATGCGCTGTCCGGGGCCGAGAAGGCGTCGATCATGATGCTGGCGCTTAACGAGGCCGACGCCGGCAAGCTGCTCGGCATGCTCGACCAGCAGGAGGTGATGGAGATCTCGCAGACAATGGCGGTGCTCGGCCGAGTCGACGCCATGGTAGTGGAGAATCTGCTGCAGGAGTTCGGCGAACGTCTTACCCGTAACGGGGGCGTTGTCGGCGGTTTCGACGCTACGGAGAAGCTGTTGCTCCGCGTGCTTGATGCCGACCGGGTCGCAGCCGTCATGCAGGAGATTCGTGGGCCGGCTGGACGTACGGTCTGGGACAAGCTGGCCCATGTGAACGAGACGGTATTGGCGTCCTATCTGAAGAACGAGTACCCGCAGACGGTGGCGGTCGTTCTCTCGCGCATTGAGCCGGCACACGCCGCACGGGTGCTGGCCAATCTGCCCGACGATTTCGCCACGGAGGTGGTGATGCGGATGCTGCGCATGGAGGTGGTTCAGCGCGAGATCGTTGCCGACGTCGAGCAGACGCTGCGGGTCGAGTTCATGAGCAATCTGGCGCGTACCAACCGGCGCGATAATCTCGAGCTGATGGCGGAAATCTTCAATTATTTCGACCGCACCACGGAGACGCGCTTCATCAATGCCCTCGAGGACCGCAGCAAAGAGACCGCGGATCGGATCAGGGCTCTGATGTTCACATTCGAGGACTTGGCTAAACTGGATGGTGCCGGCATCCAGACTTTGATGCGCTCGGCAGGCAATGATCGGATCATGATCGCATTGAAGGGTGCGAGCGAGCAATTGCGTGCGCTCTTTTTCAAGAACATGTCGGAACGTGCAGCAAAGATCATGCGTGATGACATGCAGGCGACCGGTCCGGTGCGGCTGCGCGACGTCGAGGAGGCACAGCAGTTCTTGGTCAATCTGGCCAAGGAGTTGGCGGCGTCCGGTGAGATAATGCTCCTGGATGGAAAGGACGATGAGCTTGTCTATTGAAAGCCGCGTCCAGCTGGATGTGGCAGACGGCCTATGGCTACGATCGGCTTCATCGCAAGCACCCAGCTCCCGAGGCATTGAGCCGCGACGGTGGCTGCCGGGTGGAGCGCACGCAGGCGCTGCAGAGGGTATGATCGAGCCTGCCGTGGCACCGCCTGGGAAGTTGCCGCCTCTGCTTTTCAACGAGGCTGACGTGGCCCGCTTGGTCGCGGTCGTGGAGATGGACGCAACCAGGCGGGCTCGCGCCGAATGCGCCCTCGCCCTCGAGATGCAGCGCGACTGGGCGGTGGCCCGCGCCGCCGACGCGCTGGCTGCCGCTCTGGCGGCGCATCGTGCCGACGAAGCGACCTCGCTCGGGCAGATAGTCGAGCTCTCCGAAGCGGTGGCTCAAGCACTGACCGCCGACAGTCGTACACCCACGGAGCTTGGCACCATGATCCAGTCGGTGCTGGCGACAGTCGGGGCTACGCCGGCCGTCCGCATCATCACCTGTCCGGACGACGAGGCTGTGGTCAACGCGCTGCTGCCGGACGTGGTCGTCGCATCCGGCTTCACTGGCGGGATCGAGCTCGTGGCCGAGCCACGCCTTCCCAGCGGCGCTATCCAGCTGATCTGGAAGGATGGCTGGCTCGAGCATGCGCCCGAGGTCGTCCGACGCCGGATCGATGCGGCATTGGTCCCACATCGCAGCCGCTCTGCGGTTCCTGTGCCGCCATCTGCAGCCGCGTGCGGTTTCCCACCCTCATGTGCCACGATGAATGGAGACGAAGATGTCGGCGATTGAGGCCGAACCAATGGATGGGGGGCCGCATCAACGCGGCGATGCCCCGTCGCCGGGAGCGCCACCTTCACTCGAGCAGCTGAGTGCCGTCTACGACATCCCGGTTCAGCTGGCGGCGGTGCTGGGAAAGGCCTCTATGCCGGTAAGTCAGCTGCTGCGGTTGGGTCGCGGCGCCGTGGTCGAGCTCGACCGCAAGGTAGGGGAGCCGGTCGAGATCTACGTCAACAACCGACTCGTCGCCCGAGGCGAGGTGCTTGTCGTCGACGAACATCTGGGTATCACCATGACCGAGATCGTGAAGGGCGAGTGAGCATGGCCCGTTTCTCGTCGGGGGTCACATGCGTCTGCTGATCGTGGGGCGGCCCGGCGCCGAGATCGCCGCCGCCGCGGCCATGGCAGCGGCGAGCGGGGCCAAGGTGCGGCACCTAGCGAGTGTGGCGGCCGTCCTTGAGCAAGTGCGCGATGGTCGCGGCGCGGACCTGCTGCTTCTCGACGCGGCGGACGGCATCCGAACGGCGATCGATCGGCTGGCGGAAGAGCGCATCTTTCTGCCCGTCATCGCCTACGGCGTCGACTGCCCGCCCGAGCTTGCGGCGGCAGCGATCCGTGCGGGGGCACGCGAATTTCTGCCTTTGCCGCCGGAGCCGGCACTCATCGCCGCTATACTGGCCGCCGTCGGCGAAGATCGCCACGAACTCGTCTGCGTCGATCCACGGATGTCGTCGGTGCTGGCCCGGGCGCGTCAGTTCGCTGCCGCGGAGGCCTGCGTGCTGATCACGGGCGAAAGCGGGACCGGCAAGGAGATGGTGGCGCGATTCGTCCATCGTCACGGTCGGCGAGCCGGTGGTCCGTTCGTGGCGGTCAACTGTGCCGCCATCCCTGAGGCTTTGCTGGAATCCGAGCTGTTCGGACATGAGCGTGGCGCCTTCACGGGCGCCGTGGCGCGCCGCATCGGTCGGTTTGAGGAGGCGCATGGCGGCACGCTGCTTCTCGACGAGGTGAGTGAGATGGAGCCGCGCCTGCAGGCAAAGTTGCTGCGCGCCATCCAGGAACGCGAGATCGATCGGGTCGGTGGCGCTCGGCCGGTGCGCGTCGACATTCGCCTGATTGCCACCAGCAATCGTGACCTCGAACGGGCGGCGGCCGAGGGCTCATTTCGCGAGGACCTGCTTTTCCGCCTCGGTGTGCTGACGCTGCAGCTGCCCCCCTTGCGGGAGCGACCGCAGGACATCGCCGCGCTGGCGGACTACCTGGCGGCTAAGCTCGCCCGTCTCAATGGGTTGCCGGAGCGCACGCTCAGCCGCGCCGCGCTGGACCGGCTGGCCGTCCAGAGGTGGCGCGGCAATGTCCGCGAGCTGGAGAATTGCGTGCATCGCGCCGTGATCCTGGCCCGTGGTGAGTATATCGAAGTTGAGGACATCCAGCCCAGCCTACGTACGCCGAGCGCCGAACCGTTGGCCGGTTTCCCTTCGACGACCTTGGTTGGACGGACCGTGGCCGAGGTGGAGCGGCACCTGATCGTCGATACGCTGCGCCACACGCTTGGCAACCGAACGCACGCGGCGGGCATTTTGGGCATTTCAATCCGCACGTTGCGCAACAAGCTGCGACAGTACAGCGACGATGGGCTGACCGTGCCGCCGGCTCCGGGCTGTATCGCATGACGCGGCTTCGGCGCCGAGGTCGCTCTCGATGAGTGCAGCCCTGGCGGCACTAGGCAAGGAGATGTTGCCGCAGCTAGGCATAGCGCTGCGCCGGGGCGACATTGCACTGGCCGTTGGTGTGCTGGCCATTCTCGTCATCTTGATCCTGCCGCTGCCGGCCTTCGCACTCGATCTCTGCCTCGCTTTGTCGGTGACATTGTCGGTCTTGATTCTGCTGACCGCGCTGTTCATCGAGAAGCCACTCGAGTTCAGTGCGTTCCCAACCGTGTTGCTGATCGCCACCATGCTCCGGCTGGCGCTCAACCTCGCTTCCACTCGGCTGATCTTGGGGCATGGCCATGAGGGGCCGGCCGCCGCCGGGCACGTGATCGAATCATTCGGTCGATTCATCATGCAGGGCAACGTCGCCATCGGCGTGATCGTGTTCGGCATCCTGGTGGTGGTCAATTTCGTGGTCATCACCAAGGGTTCCGGCCGGATCGCGGAGGTTGCGGCACGTTTTTCCCTGGATGCGATGCCAGGCAAGCAGATGGCCATCGACGCCGACCTGTCGGCAGGCCTGATCGACGAGGCGAGTGCGCGTGAGCGGCGGCGAACGCTCGAGGCCGAGAGCGCCTTCTTTGGCGCCATGGATGGTGCTGCCAAGTTCGTGCGCGGCGATGCAGTGGCCGGCCTGCTGATTACGGCGATCAATCTGGTCGGTGGGTTGTTCGTCGGTGTGGCGCAGATGGGGGTCAGCTTCGCCGAGGCGGCGCACACTTATACCCTGCTTACCGTCGGCGACGGTCTCGTCTCGCAGATCCCTGGCCTGATCGTCTCGACGGCGGCAGGACTTCTCGTGTCGAAGGCCGGAGTCGCCGGGCGCGCCGACGTCGCGGTATTCGGTCAGCTCGGCGCCTACCCTAGGGCACTGGGGGTCACCGGTGGCTTGATGATCGTTCTGGCCATCCTGCCGGGCCTGCCGGCTGTGCCGTTCCTGCTGCTGGGCGGAGTCGCTGCCGGTCTGGCGTGGCAGGGCACGCGGGCGCACGGACAACGGGCGGCGGTCGAGGCCCGTTCCCAGGCGGCCCAGCCGCCTGAGGAGCCGATCACCAATGCTCTGGTCATGGATCCGGTTCGGCTCGAGCTGGGCTATGGCCTGCTCGGTCTGATCGGCGACGGCCGTGGCGCGCGCCTGCCGGACCAGATCAAGGCCCTACGCCGCCAGCTCGCCGCGGAACTCGGCTTCGTCATGCCTTCAGTGCGAATCCAGGACAATATCCAGCTGCCAGCCAATACGTACGTGATGCGGTTGAAAGAGCTGGAGGTCGGGCGCGGCGACCTGCGCGCCGGCATGCTGCTCGTCATGGACCCACAAGGGCGACCCATCACGCTGCCGGGGGAGGAAACCACGGAGCCCACGTTTGGCCTGCCGGCCATGTGGATCGTTCCCGGCCTGCGCGAAGAGGCTGTGCTGCAGGGGCTCACCGTGGTCGATGCCGCCACGGTCGTCACCACGCATCTCACCGAAATGGTTCGGGAGAACCTGGCCGATCTTCTGAGCTACGCCGAGACACAGAAGCTGCTAGGCGAGCAGCCGGCCGAATATCAAAAGCTGCTCGGCGAACTCGTGCCCGGCCGCATCACCATCGCCGGTATCCAACGGGTGCTGCAGGGGCTGCTTGCGGAGCGCATTTCCATCCGCGACCTGCCACTGATTCTGGAAGCTGTCGGCGAAGCATTGGGTGGGACCTCGAGCATCGTCCACATCGTCGAGCATGTAAGGACCCGTCTGGCGCGTCAGATCAGTTCCGCCTGCACGGCCGAAGGCGGCTTCCTGCCGGTGCTGACGCTCTCGCCCGCCTGGGAACAGGCCTTTGCCGGGGCACTTGCCGGTCAGGGTGACGGGCGCCAGCTGACGATGGCGCCGACTGAACTGCAGCGCTTCGTCCAGGAGCTGCGCGAGGCCCTGGAGACGCACGCGATGCGCGGCGAGTTGCCGGTGCTGGTCACAATGCCTGGCACCCGGCCGATCGTGCGTTCCGTCGTGGAACGATTCCGCCCGGCGACAGTGGTGCTGTCGCAGAACGAGATCCATCCGAAGGCACGAATTCGTACGTTGGGGCAGGTCTAAGGTATGCGGCTGCAGAGTTTCCAGGCGCGAACTGTCGGGGCAGCGATGCAGCAGATCCGGGCGGCTTTGGGCAACGATGCCATCATCCTGGCCACTCGGGAGTCGGCCGAAGGCGTCCAGATTACGGTTGCGGTCGAGGACGGAGACGATTTGCAGCACCTCTTGGAGGTGAATGCACCACCTGCGCTGCGGGCTGCGCTCGAAGCATGCCTGCATCATCATCGGTTGCCGGCACGTCTGCGCGACGAGTTGCTCGCCGATGCCGTCGCGGCACCGGCTGCTGATCCGGCCGCGGCACTGGCGCAGGCTCTTGGGACGCGGTTCCGATTCGTCCCGATAGCCCTTCCCATCCCAAGGCCGATCGCTGTGGTCGGGCCTCCCGGGAGCGGCAAGTCGGCGGCGATCGCCCGGCTCGCGGCGCAAGCCTTGGTCGGAGGTCATCCGGCCGCCGTTTTTTGCACGGATACCAAACGGGCGGGTGGGCTGGCCCAGCTCACGGCACTGCTCGAGCCGTTACGCCTGAAGCCCGTAGCGGCCAGCGACACGGCAGGCGTGGCCCGCGGTGTGGCCGCAGTCAGCGGCGAGAACACGGTGTTGATCGATACGGGCGGCGTCAACCCGTTTCGCGGGCAGGAGCTGGCGGCAGTTGCCGACCTGCTGCGCCTGACCGGCGCCGAGCCCGTCCTGGTGCTGCCCGCCGGGCTCGAAAGCGCCGACAGTATCGAGATCGTCGGGAACTTCGCGGCGATAGGCGTCCGTCGCATGATTGTCACGCGTCTTGATACCGCCCGGCGACTGGGCTCGATTCTGGCGGTGGCCGATATTGGCCTAGCCTTTGCCGGAGTCAGCGTTGGCCCCAGGATAGGGGCCGGCACCACGGCACTGACCGCTACTGGCCTCGCCCGGGTGCTGCTGCACCGGGCTGCAGCACCAAACACGCAACTCCAGTCCTGAAACCGGACTATACTGGGCGGTGAGTGTGAGGGTAGATCCGGCACCTCAACCTACAAGGCTCTTGCCGGTTGAGTCTGGACCGTGACAAGTAGCCATGGCGTGCGCGCCCGTCGAGTGGATCAGGCATGAGCAGGTTGGACAGCTTCATCAGACGTCTCGAGGCACAGCGGGCCTGCCTGAACGCGTCGCCGGCGTGGATCGAGGGCGTCCCAGGCCCAATCCTGGAGCTGGGTCTCGGCAATGGACGGACCTTTGACCACCTTCGCGGTCTTTATCCGTCCCGCGAGATTTTTGTCTTCGAGCGGCAACCCGCTGCTCATCCGGACTGCATGCCGGACAGGGCGCACCTGATCCTTGGCGACATCCACGATACCTTGCCAACGATCCTGGATCGATTACCGGCACGCGCGGCCTTAGTGCACAATGATCTAGGCACCGGCGACGCCAAGGGCAACGCCGAACTCGCCGGATGGTTGGCATCGATGCTGCCGGTCCTGGTCCAACCGCGCGGCGTCGTGCTTTCCGACCAGCGCCTCGATCACCCGAGACTGCATGCCGAGTCGTTGCCCAGCGCGCTTCCCGAGGGCCGCTATTTCCTTTACCGTCATGAATTATAATGTGTCGGACGACGTCGAAATGATCTGGGTCATACGGGGGGCGCACTCTCCCAAGGGCGGTGCGCCGAGCCCAACCGGGATGGCCATATGAGTTCGAAAGCCATGTTCACGGTCCATTTCTGGGGCGTTCGTGGCACCATTCCCTGTCCGTCCTGCACTACGCTCCGCTACGGCGGCAACACCGCCTGCGTTGAGATGCGCTGCGGCGAGCAGCGCCTGATCTTTGATGCCGGCACGGGCCTGCGCAAGCTCGGCCGCCAGATGGTATCCGATGGTCGACCGATCCGGTCGCACCTTTTCTTCACGCACACCCATATGGATCACGTCCTAGGCTTGCCGTTCTTTCGGCCGGCATATGATAAGCGGAATTCCCTGGAGTTCTGGAGCGGACACTTGGCGAGCCAAGGCCGGCGGCTCGAGCAGGTCCTCGATCAGCTGATGCAGACGCCGTACTTCCCGGTGCCGCTGGACATCATGCACGCCTGCATTGCCTTTCACGACTTCCGGCCAGGCGATTCGATCGACATAGGGTATGGGATCACTATTCGCACCGCTGCCCTGAACCATCCGGGTGGAGCCGTCGGGTACAGGGTCGACTTCGCCGGCCGTTCGGCCTGCTACGTCACCGACACCGAGCATGTGCCGGGCCGGCCGGACAGCGCCATCCTGGATCTGATCCGGAACGCCGACATCGTGATCTATGACGCGACCTACACCGACGAAGAGTTCAAGCGGTTCGTGGGCTGGGGGCACTCGACCTGGGAGGAGGGTGTGCGCCTGTGCGAAGCCGCGGGCGCAAAGCAGCTGATCGCATTCCATCATGATCCGGACCACGATGACGCCATGCTGGACGGAATTGCGGCGGCGATGACGACCCGCCGACCGGGATCGCTGGTGGCCCAAGAGGGTCTGGTGATCGCACTTTGAGGCCGACCCGGGCGTCCTTGCGGCGCCTTAGCCTTGGCCTGCGTACGCTGCTCGGCGGCACCCCGGGTGGCTACTTCATTCCTTACCGCCATGCAGCCGACGTGCCGCCCGTGGCCTACTCGGCGCTCGAGCCGCTGTTCCAGGCCTGCATGCCGACTATGTTTGAATGGCTCGGGTACGTCGACACCGTAGGCGAGGAGTTGCAAGCGTTCGACGGCCCGCCGCCGGCGCCGCGCTGGAGCCAGGACTGGTTCCCACGCCTCGACGGCGCCGCGCTCTATGCCATCGTCCGGCATCGGCGTCCGCGCCGCATCCTTGAGATCGGCTCCGGCCATTCGACCCGCTTTCTCGCGCAGGCGGTGCACGACGGCGGCCTCCGCTGTGCCGTTACGTGCATCGACCCGCAGCCGCGGGCCGATATCGGCCGACTACCAGTGACGCTGCATCGCCGCCTGTTCGCGGCACAGGACGCTGATCTCGCCCGGGCGCTGGAAGCCGGCGACATTCTATTCATCGATTCTTCCCATGTCGCCATGCCGGGTACCGACGTCGACCTGCTGCTGAACACGGTGTTGCCGCAGCTCCAGCCTGGCGTCTTCGTGCACGTGCACGACATTTTCCTGCCCGATCCCTATCCGCCAAGTTGGGCTTGGCGGGGCTACAACGAGCAGGTCGTTGTAGCGGGCCTACTGCATGGCGGAGGCTACGCCGTACGCTTCGCCAGCCATTTCGTGGCAAGCCGGCATGCCGACAGGCTGGCGGAAAACGTCGTGGCTCGACTGCCGCTACTTCCCGGCGCCCTGGAAAGCAGCCTATGGCTTGAAAAGCTGCAGACGGCGCCAGTTATCCTCCGTGCCGTTCAATCGGCGTAAAAGAAGGTGTCTGGGCGATAGAGGCCGATCTGCGCCTGCGGCTCCCAATTGAAGATTGCCTCGTCGGGGATGTTGCGCAGCTTTTGCCGTACCGCCAACGGCTGTCTGACCTCGTCGATCAACCCCAGCGTAAAGCATTGGCTGGTGTAGATATCGAGCATCTCGTCCCAGATCTGGGTTTGGCGCGCGGGATCGTAAGTGAGGCCCCACTCCTGGAACAGCTCCATCAGCCGGCGAGCCTCGGGTAATGCAGGCGGCTCGCCGGCGGTACCTTTGGTCTCGTAGTACTGGCCCCATTTCGGCCACTGCGGCTGGTCGGCTTGGCTCGTCGGTGCGAAGTCGCGTGGGGGCATCGCTGCCGTGGGCATGCCATTGTCGATGCCGTAGCCGATGGTCATCAGCGAATCGCCGGAAAAAGTCCGATTGCGCAGCACTTCGCGGTCCGACGGCTTGGCGTGGATCTCGACCCCGATCTCCCGCCACTGGTCACGGATCAGCTCCAGCATGTCCGTTTGTTCGCTGTCCTCGCCTGAAGTTTCGACGATGAATTCCAGCGGCCGCCCGTCCGGCAATAGCCGCATGCCCTTGCTGCTGCGCCGATCGAGCCCGATTTCGTCCAGCAGTCGTTCAGCCGCATCCGGGTCGTAGGAGGTGCAGCGCTCGCCAAACTCCGGCCTGTACAGCACACTCTGCGGGATCACGGAATTGTTCGAAGGTCGTGCCAGCCCGAAATAGATGTACTGGCTGAGCGATTCCCGATCGATGCCGA
The DNA here is from genome assembly GCA_049292515.1 of Geminicoccaceae bacterium. GTDB lineage: Bacteria > Pseudomonadota > Alphaproteobacteria > Geminicoccales > Geminicoccaceae > Benzoatithermus. The sequence continues at coordinate 3,782 of JBATRI010000117.1, read as the reverse complement.
GCGAAAGCGCCTCGCGGAACCGGCGGTCCCGAAACAGCTGGCGCCAGATCTCGTCCTTGGCGTTCAGGTTGGGGAAGAGCGCCAGATGGGCACCTCGACCCTCTGGCCAAAGCAGAAGGCGCAGGCCGCTGCGGGCCTCGCTCTGCTTGAGGAACGTGTAGTCCTTGAAGAACAGATGGCGAGCCTGCAGATCGGTCTCGCCAGAGCCGGTCTTGATCGGGATCAGCTTCGGGTCGACCACATCCAAGATGAACCGATCGAGATAGGGCAGCTGCTGCCCCTTCGCATCGGCGCGATAGTAATAGGGATTGCGCACGGCCACAAATCGCTGGGCTGGCGGCGAGGTTGTCTGCATCCATGGCTGCAAGGTCGGCATGTCGGGATTGTCGAACTGGTCCTGTCGGTCCTTGCGCAGGTAGAGCTGCACCCAGTCGCGGGACTGGGTCGACTTGATCAGCTGCTCCAGTGCAGCGGGGTCGACGTAGCGCTGGTGAAACTGCTTCAGATAGTGGGCAGGACGGTAGATCTCGACCGAGGTTGCCGCGGCCAGAGCCGGCAGGAACAGCGGGTTGGGTTTGGACCAGCTGTAACGTACGGTGAGCTCGTCCGGGAACTCGACCTTGGGCAGTTCGCCGTCGACCAGCAGCTGGATCTCGGGGCCGGTCGCCTGCAGCTCCGGGTTGGTTGCAACATCCTCCCAGAAGAACCGGAAGTCCTCGCTCGTGAACGGCTCTCCATCCGACCAGCGATGCCCCTTGCGCAGATGAAACGTGAAGATCCGACCTTCTTGCACCTCGAAGGAGGCCACGATGTCGGGGATCAAGTTCAGATCGAGATCGTAGCCGACCACGCGGGCATGACCATAGACGAAGAAGATGCGCGTATCACGCGCCCGGCCGATCAGGCTGCGCATCTGGCCACCAGGCTTGCCGATCTCCGGAATGTCCTGGAGCACGCGTGGCTCGTCGGGCAGCCCGGCCAGTGCGCCGTTGCCCAGGCAGAGCATGGCCAGACCGAGAATTGGTCCGATGTGCCGCATCACTTGGCTCCGGTGGTTCGTGGGATCAGGCCTGGAACCGCACGAAATGGCCGGGCGCCACCTCGCGGAAGGCGCCGGGGCCGTCCGTCAGCGTGAACGGCGCGGGCCACAGCGCCGGCTCGGAACATCGGCCGCTCGCCAGCGCCGCAAAATCGAGGGGATTGTCCAGATCGGGCTCGGGTACAGCAGCGAGCAGCGCTTCCGTATAGGGATGTCGTGGATTGGCGAAAAGCTGCTCGGTCGACGCCAACTCGACCATGCGGCCTGCGCACATCACGCCGATGCGCTGGGCGACGTACTTCACCACGGCGAGATTGTGCGAGATGAACAGATAAGTCAGGCCGAGCGCCTGCTGCAGATCCTTGAGCAGATTGAGGATCTGGGCCTGGACCGATACGTCGAGGGCAGAGACGGGCTCGTCGCAGATGAGCAGCTCCGGTTCCAATGCCAGAGCCCGGGCAATACCGATGCGCTGACGTTGGCCGCCCGAGAAGCTGTGCGGGTAGCGGCGCATATGCCGGACGTTCAGGCCGACCGCCTGCAGCAGCTTCTTGACGCGCTCGGCCCGCTCGGCGTCGTCGCCGAGCCCATGGATCACGAGCGGCTCGGCCACGATGTCGGCCACCGTCATGCGAGGGTCGAGCGAGCCGAATGGGTCCTGGAACATGTATTGGATGTGCCGGCGAAAGGCTTGCAGCTGGGTTTCATCGAGCGCCAGCACGTCGACCGGACCATCCACGCCGTGAAAAATGATCTGTCCCTCGTCGGGGCGGACCGCGCGCATGATCATCTTGCTGACGGTGGTCTTGCCGGAGCCGCTCTCGCCGACAATGGCCATCGTTTCACCGCGAGCCACCTCAAACCCGATATCGTCGACCGCAATGACCTGTCGCCCTTCGCCGCCGAACCAGCCGGACTTGCGCGTCAGGAACACCTTGCGCAGGCCCTTCACCTCCAGGATCGTCGGCGTATCGCAACGCGCGACCTCGTCTGCACCATCGCGGCCCAAGGTGAGACTGGCATCGACTGCAACCTCGCGGATCGAGGTCAGACGCTGTCCGGCATGCGTGTGCAGGCGCGGCACGGCGTTGAGCAGCGCTTTGAGGTAGGGATGCTCCGCTCTATTCAGCAGCTGCTCGCAGGTACCGCGCTCCATCACCCGGCCGCGATAAAGCACCACGATCTCGTCGGCGATGTTGGCGACGACGCCCAGATCGTGGCTGATGAACAGAATCGCCATCCCGAACTCGTCCTGCAGATCCTTCATCAGTTTCAGGATCTGCGCCTGGATCGTCACGTCCAGGGCGGTCGTCGGCTCGTCGGCGATCAGCATCGCGGGTCGGCAGATCAGCGCCATGGCGATCATGGCGCGCTGCCGAAGGCCGCCCGACAATTCGAAGGGGAAGCAGCGGACTGCGTGCTTCGGCTCAGGAAAGCCGACCCGCCGCAGCATCTCGATCGTCCGCTCGCGCGACTCGTCGCGATCGACCTTGTGATGCAGCTCCAGCGCCTCCCCGATCTGATCGCCGATCGTATGCAAGGGCGACAGAGAACTCATCGGCTCTTGGAAAATGATCGAGATGCGACCGCCGCGGATCTCGCGGCGGGCCGCGCTATCCTGCGACAGGGCGGCGAGATCGACGATCTGGCCTGGCTGTTTGGGATCGTTGAAGAAGATCGACCCACCGGTGATCTCGGCATTGGCCGGGAGGATGCCGAGCACGGCCTGTGAGATCACGGTCTTGCCCGAGCCGCTCTCGCCCACCACCGCGACGGTTCGATTCGGCGGCACGTCGAACGAGACGCCAGCCACGGCCTCGATCTTCCCCTCGTCCGCGGTGAAGGTCACGCGCAGATCACGGATCGCCAGCAGCGGCTCCGACATCAGCCCTCCTCGAACAACGCGCCAACCTGTGCCCACCGGACGTGTGGATGATCTAGCACCCCCGCCAGAAGGTGGTCGAGGGCGGCGAAGCTGCTCGCATCCATTGCCAGATGATGGCTGAGGATACCGAGCGGCTCGCCGGTGCCAGTTTCGATCATCTGCGCCAGCTGTTCCATGATCTCGGTCGGTCCCAGCGATCGGCTGCCGTCGCGCCAAGCGATCAGATCGACGTGGGTGTTGACCAGCCGCAGTCCCGGGGCTGGGCTCGCCGCACGCCGTGGCCCGTAGACCGAGAGGCCCGCAAATCCCAAGGATGGCAAGGCAGGTATCAGTTCGGGCGCGATCCGGTTCCATGGTGGCACCAGGGCCGGCACAAAGCGGTCGCCGAAGGCGTCGGCCAAGCGTTCGCGCCGCTGCAGCAGAGCCGCGCCCAACTCGGCGCGATTGGCGGTCCCGCCGAGCTCGATCTTCTTATTCGGCGGCACCGCGTGGTCGGCATGGGCAACGCCATGTTGGACCACCGTGGCGAATTGAGCATGGCGGATCCGCTCAGCGCACGCATCGGTTAGCCAATCGGGTACCACAGCCAGGCAAATCGGGATGCCGTGGGCCGCGGAGAGATCCAGCAGGGTGGCTAGCCTTGGGTGGTCGCGGCCGGCATCGTCGTCGCGCCACCAGAGCACGACCGGGGCTGGCAGTGCGTCCAGCGCCGCGCGCAGTCGCGCTTCAGGCGGCAACGAAGCGCTCGCGCAGGATTGTCTCGACGATTTCAGCCGTCCGCTCGGCGCCGTCGAACGCGAACCGGCCGGCCGCCGGGCGAGGCCGGGCGGCGATGCGGTCGATGGCCCGGGCCAGGTC
>JBATRI010000116.1:0-5927 GCA_049292515.1 Geminicoccaceae bacterium | reverse complement strand
GGCGAACGCCCGTTCCTGGCGCGAGCGCACGAACGCCTCCGCGGCCGAACCGAGGCTCGGGCCGGCATAGGCGCCCTCGGCGCGCAGGCTCGCGAAATAGCCCTCGCCGGGCATCCCGTCGCTCTTGCGCACGACCAGGCACGCCAGATCCGGCCAGCCGGATCCCTCCCGCCGGTCGGCCACCCGGCCGAGATCGCGGCATAGGGCCGCCACCGTGATCTGGGTCACCCTCCACTCGAAATAGGCCAGGAGCTGGCCGTAGGTCACCGGCCGACGCTCCATGGCGGCCTGGATCAGGACGCGCTCGAGCCGGTCCAGGTCGACCACACGCTGCCTCCTCCCGGTGGAAAATGCTGCGCCCAGATACGTTCGATTGCCGGCCGCTGGCGAACGAGCCGCATCAGTGCGCCCAAGCGCGCGTGGCGCGTATGGATGTCCTCTCGCGCCGGGTGCCACAGCAGCAGCATGAAGAGATAGATGTCGACCGCGCTGCACTGAGGCCCCAACACGTAGGGACCAGGCGAGAGCAGGTTCTCCGCGATGACCAGCACGCGATCCATCTGCTCCACGGCGGCCTGCTTTACCCCGCCGGCCCCGCTGGGCTCGCTGGTGTACCGGTCGGGATAGTACCAGCGAAGATCGGCCTCGTAGAATGTCGTGGCGAGCCAGAACAGCCAGCGGTCGGCCGTCGCCCTGGCGCTGCTGCCGGGCACGGGCAGGAGCGACGAACCGGGGTGGGCGTCGACCAGATGCTGGAGCATGGCCGCGGACTCGGTGATCACCACCCCGTCCGGCAGGCAGAGCGCGGGCACCTGCCCCATCGGGTTGACGGCGAGATACTCCGGCGTCCGGTGCCGGCCGGTGGTCGTGTCGACGACTTCGCGGCGATAGGGAATACCGAGCTCCTCGAGCACCGCCTGCACGGCGAATGCGCCGGTGTCGGCCGACCAGTAGAGCGTGTACATCGAGCCTCCCTCGTGCGGGTCAGCCGCTCCCGCATACACGCTGCAGCCTCTTGGCACGAGCCCCCGATCCGGCCCACGGAAACCATAATTGGGAATGGGTCAGGCTTTGCCGAGCCTAGGAACGTCTGCTACGGTCCGCCGCGTCGACATAAGAATACGACAGGGAGGCAGACAATGGCATTCAACCTGCTCGAGCAGTTGCGTGACCCGTGGAATCGCCGGCGTGTCCTGCGCGGCAGTGCCGCCACAATGGCAGCGCTGGCGGCGGCCCGGCCGGGCCGGCTGTTCGCCGCCGACACGCCTACGGTGGCAAACTCGATCCGCTCGCTGACCAACCCCTATCACGCCTCGTGGAACAAGGGCGGCGCGGCCTTTGCCGCCTCGGTGGGCGCCGACTACGTGACGCTGGTCACCGAGGGCAACAGCGAGAAGGGCGTGTCCGACATCAAGGCGCTGCTCGCCAAGACCGGCGGCAATCTGGTGCTCAACGTCGACCCCAACGACAGCCCCGACGCGCGGCCGATCGTGGATGCGTGCCAGAAGGCCGGCGCCTATGTCGTCACCCAGTGGAACAAGCCCGCCGACCTGCATCCCTGGGACCATAACCCCAATTATGTCGCGCACATCTCGTTCAACGGCGTGCCGAACGGCAAGGCCATGGCCGAGGCGCTGATCAAGGCCATGGGCGGCAAGGGCGGCATCGTGGCCCTGGGTGGCATCCTCTCCAACACGCCGGCGATCGAGCGCCGGGCCGGGCTCGAGCAGGCTCTGGCCGAGAACCCGGACGTCAAGCTGCTGGACTTCCAGGTCGCCAACTGGACGGCACCCGAAGCGCTGGAAAAGATGAACGCGTGGCTGACCCAGTACGGTGACGATATCGCCGGCGTCTGGGCAGCCAACGACGACATGGCGCTGGGTGCCTTGGAGGCGCTGCGCGCCGATGGCCGTGCGGGCAAGGTACCGGTCACGGGCATCGACGGCACCCAACTCGCGGTCGAGGCCGTCATGGCCGGCGAGATGGCCGGCACCGTCGCCTGGGACCCCTACTGGCAGGGCGGGATGGGCCTTTCGATCGGCTACCACGCCAAGACCGGCGGGTTCGACCCGGCCACCCAGCCCAAGGACCACCGCGAGTTCTACGGCAAGGGCGTGATCATCACGAGCGAGAACGCCAAGGAATATTACGAGACCAACGTCAAGGCCGAGCCCAAGCTCGACTGGAACGACATCTGGGGCCGGGTCAACGGCCAGATCCAGTACGGCTGAGCCGGCGCGGCAGGAACAGGCAGATGGTCGAGGGGGGTGGGGCGGCGGTCGCCGTGACGGCCGGCGCAAATCCGGTGCGCGCTCAGAAGCGGAGGCTGCGCCTCGCCCCCTGGGCGCCGGTGGTCGTCCTGCTGGCACTGTGCGTGCTGATCGCGGCCATCAACCCCAACTTCCTCAGCCTCTCGAACTTCGTGCGCATAGCACAGGCGGCAGCCATTCCACTGGTGCTTGGGCTCGGCGCCACCTTCATCATCCTCATGGGCTCGATCGACCTCTCGGTCGAAGGCGTGCTGGCGCTGGGCGCCGTGATCCTCAGTGTGGTCGTCCTCAATGGGGCCAACAGTAACGATCTGGGCCTGCTGGGCATTCCGATCGTCTTGGCCGTCGGCGCCGGCATGGGCTTTCTGAACGGCGTGATCCACGTCAAGCTGCGCATCCCGTCGTTCATGGCGACGCTCGGCATGTGGTTCGTGGGCGTCGGGGTCGCCAACGCGATCCTCGGCGGCCAGGCCGTGCGCATCAACGACGGCCTGATCCGGGCCCTGGCCATCGAGCGTGTCCTCGGCCTGCCCTGGGGCGTGTGGCTGGCGCTGGTGGCGTTGGGCGTGGGCTACGTCATCCAGGACCATACCCGCCTCGGGCGCTACATGTACGCCCTCGGCGGGGGCGAGGATCTGGCCGCACTGTCCGGCATCCCGGTCAACCGCGTCCGCATCGCCACCTTCACCATCGCCGGGATGTTCTATGCGCTGGGCGGCATCCTGGCGGCAGCCCAGCTCGGCCTCGGCAACGCGCTGATCGGCCAGGGGCGGCTGTTCACCACGATCACCGCGGTGGTGGTCGGCGGCACATCGCTGTCGGGCGGCCAGGGCAGCGTGCTGCAGACGCTGGTCGGGGTGTTGATCGTGGTCGTGCTGGCCAACGGGATGGTGCTGATGGGCATCAGCCCGTTCATCCAGCAGGCGGTGCAGGGGCTGCTCATCATCGTCGCGGTGGCGCTGTCGATCGAGCGCGCCCGGACCAAGATCGTCAAATGACCGTACCCGCCCTGGCCCTCGAAGCGGTCGACAAGCGCTTTCCCGGCGTTCACGCGCTGAAGTCCGTCAGCCTCGAGCTGCGCCCCCACGAGGTGGTGGGGCTGGTCGGCGAGAATGGTGCGGGCAAGTCGACGCTGATGCGGATCCTTGCCGGCGTCTATCAGCCGGACGGTGGCCGCATCCTGCTGGGCGGCGAGCCCGTGATCCTGCGCAGCGCCAACGAGGCCGCCCAGCACGGCATCGGCATGGTGTTCCAGGAGCAGTCGCTGCTGACCAACCTCGCCGTCGGCGAGAATATCTGGCTAGGCAACGAGGCGCGGTTCACCCGTGGCGGCTTGGTCCGCTGGCGCGAGCTCTATGCAGCCGCCAGCGCCCAGCTCGCCAAGGTCGGCCTCGAGGATCTGGACCCCCGCCTGCGCGCCGCGGACCTCGGCTTCGCCACCCGGCAGATGGTCGAGCTGGCGAAGGCGCTGACGCTCGAGGAGCAGGGCCAGGGCCATCTCGTGATCCTGCTCGACGAGCCGACATCGGTGCTGGAGCGGGCCGACATCGAGATCCTGTTCGAGCGGGTCCGGGCGTTGAAGGCGCGCGCCTCGTTCGTGTTCGTCTCGCACCGCCTCGACGAGGTCCTGGAGCTCAGCGACCGCATCTACGTGATGAAGGATGGCGCCGTCGTGGCCGACCTGCCGGCGGCCGACGCCGACGTGCACATGCTGCACCGGCTGATGGTCGGGCGCGGGCTGCAGGCCGAGTATTACCGGGAGCCTCTGCAGCGGCCGTTCCGCCCCGAGGTCCTGCTCGCCGCCGAGGGGCTGGGCCTGCGCGGCGCCTATCACGACGTCAGCTTCCAGCTCCATGCCGGCGAGATCATGGGCATTGCCGGCGTGATCGGGTCCGGCCGCGAGGAGCTCAGCCGGACCTTCGCCGGCTTCGCCCCGCACGATGCCGGCAAGCTGACGATCCAGGGCAAGGAGGTCGTGCTGGCCTCGCCGGCCGACGCGGTCGATTGCGGCATCGGCTACGTGCCGCGCGAGCGGCGGACCGAGGGCATCGTGCTGTTCCTGCCGGTCGCCGCCAACATCACGCTGGCGAGCCTCGGCGAGCTGCGCCGGTTCGGCCTGATCGACACCGGCGCCGAGCGCCGTCTGGCCAGGGAGTGGGTGGATCGGCTGCGCATCCGCACGCCCGGCATCGACACGCTCTGCCTCAACCTGTCCGGCGGCAACCAGCAGAAAGTGGTCCTGGCCAAGTGGCTGAACGCGCGCTCGAAGATCCTGATCCTCGACCATCCCACCCGAGGCCTGGATGTCGGGGCCAAGGAGGAGGTCTACGAGCTGGTCCGGGCCGTGACCGCCGAGGGCATGGCCGTCGTCCTGACCTCGGACACGCTGGAGGAGACCATCGGGCTCAGCCACACGCTGCTGGTGATGCGGGACGGCGAGATCACCCATCGAGCGGACGCCAGCCCGGGCCACAAGCCGGAGCAGGTCGAGCTGATCGAGCACATGGTATGAGATCATGAGCGCCATGGTGGCCCGGCTCCGGCTCGACACGGTGCGGCAATGGATGCCCGCCGCGACCCTGATCATCCTCTGCGCCATCGTCGGCGCCATCACGCCCCAGTTCCTGACCGTCGACAGCCTCTTGGTCCTGGCCGCGGACACGGCGACCCTGTTCGTGCTCGCCACCGGCCAGACCTTCGTCATCATGCTGGGCGGCATCGACCTGTCGATCCAGGCCATGGCCTCGCTCGCCAGCGTCATCGTCGCCCTGACCATCGACCAGCTCGGCTATCTGAGCTTCCCACTGGCCGTGGGCGTCGGCGCCCTGGCCGGCCTCGCCGGCGGGCTCGCCCACGTCAAGCTGCGCATCCCCTCCTTCATCGCCACGCTGGCGGTCAGCGGCGTGCTGGCCGGCACGGCCCTGGTCATCTCGCAGGCGCGCTCGATCACGCTGGATGAGGCACAGCGCGGCTCGCTCGCCTGGGTGAGCGACACGAGCTGGGGCATCCCGCACGAGATCTTCATCGGCGCCATCGTCCTGATCGGCGCCCACATCCTCCAGAGCCGTACCCGCTTCGGGCGCTACAGCGCCGCGATCGGCGCCGGCGAGGCGGCAGCCTACGCGTCGGGGGTCAAGGTGGGCCGGCAGAAGGTGCTGGCGCTGACCCTGTCGGGCGCCTTCGCCGGGCTGGCCGGGGTGGTCCTGTGCGGCCGCCTGTCGTCCGGCTCGCCGACCCTGGCCAACGAGCTGCTGCTGCCCGCGATCGCCGCCGTCGTCGTTGGCGGGACCGCCATCACCGGGGGCGTCGGCAGCATCTGGCGCACGGCGATCGGTGCCCTGATCATCTCGGTCGTGCGGATCGGCATGACGTTCGTCGGCGTCAACATCTTCGCCCAGCAGATCGTGTTCGGCCTCGTGCTCATCCTGGCGGTGGCCATCACCATCGACCGCAGCAAGATCCCGATCGTCAAGTAGGGAGGCAGAAAATGGACTTGGGTCTCAAGGACAAGGTCGCCGTCATCACCGGCGGCAGCGTCGGCATCGGTCTGGCGGTGGCGCACGGCCTCGCTGCGGAAGGTGCCCATGTCGTCATCGCCGCCCGCGACGGCAATCGCGCGGCGGAGCGGGCCGGCGAGGTTGCGGGCAGGCACGGCAC